>JALRIL010000040.1 GCA_023255445.1 Limnohabitans sp.
TTTGCAGTTCAAGTTCAGCCAACAGCTGTCAATGACACCGCAACTGCAGCAGGCCATCAAACTGCTGCAATTGTCGAGCTTGGAACTGCAGCAAGAAATCCAACAAGCACTGCAAGACAACCCCCTACTGGAACTTGAAGATAGCGATGTGGATGGTGAGACCAGTAACGCTGATGACCAGCAGCCGGATTGGGATGACCCCTACTCAGCCGCATTGAGCTCGAGCGGGCAAAGTTTTGACGACGATGGCGCCAGCTATCAGGGTGAAACTCATACCTCTTTGCGCGATCACTTGTTGTGGCAAATGCGGCTGTCACATTTCAGCGAACGTGATGAAGTCATCGCCACCATGATCATCGACAGCATTGACGACCATGGTTACTTACAAACCGATATTGCCGAACTGGTTGACACGCTAGATGCTGAATTAGCTGACTTAGACGATGCCGAAGTGGCTGTGGTACTGAAGCGCATTCAGCATTTTGAACCCGCTGGTGTCGCGCACATAGGTGCCGGTGACCACTGGCAAGGTGTGCGCGCCGACCGAGCCGGCTGCCAGCACGTCGCCTGACAGACCGCCAGCACCGCTGGGGTCGTTAGCGTTGAAGGCGAGCACACACGCCACACCCTGGCCGAGCTCGTTGTCGTCCTGCGTGCTGTCGTCAGATTCAAAGAGGGAGGTGTCGGTCATGTGCGCAAAGGCTGGCAGGTGTTCACGTAAGCTTCATAAGGGGCGAGGGTCACCCGATACAATCGAATTCATTCTATTCGACGAATTTGCAAGAGGATGGCATGGAATACAAGACGTGGATGTGTTTGATTTGCGGCTGGATTTATGACGAAGAGGTCGGTGATCCTGAGCACGGTATTGCGCCGGGTACCAAGTGGGAGGATGTGCCCATGAACTGGACGTGCCCGGAGTGCGCGGCGCGCAAGGAAGACTTCGAGATGGTGGCGATCTAAGGTCCTGCAGAGTCCGCGAGGGGCCCCAAAGCCGCCTTCCTCAGGCGGCTTTTTTCTTGACCACGGCGTAGCGTTCCAGGGTTTTTTCGCGGGCCTCGGCATGGTCCACGATGGGGCGCGGGTAAGTGTTGCCCAGCTCGACGCCTGCAGCCTGCAACTCGAGTGCGCCGGCCAGCCAAGGGGCATGAATGGCCTTGACCGACAGGCCCGCCAGCTCGGGCAGGTAGCGGCGGATGAACTTGCCTTCGGGGTCAAACTTTTCGCTTTGACTGACCGGGTTGAAGATGCGAAAGTAGGGTTGCGCGTCGCACCCGCTGGAGCTGGCCCACTGCCAGCCGCCGTTGTTGGCCGAGAGGTCAAAGTCGTTGAGGTGTGTGGCAAAGTATTTTTCGCCCCAGCGCCAGTCCACGCCCAGGTCTTTGCATAAAAAGCTGGCCACGACCATACGCAGGCGGTTGTGCATGTAGCCCGTCTGGTTGAGTTGGCGCATGGCGGCGTCTACCAGCGGGTAGCCTGTGCGGGCCTGGCACCAGGCGTCAAACAGTTTGTGGCCGTGGGGCCCATGGTCCCAGTGGATGGCGTCGTAGTCGCGCTTGAAGCTCTCGCCCGCGCCTACGTGTGCAAAGTTGGCCAGCACCTGAACGTAAAAATCACGCCAGATCAATTCGGACAGCCACACGGCTGCACCCGGGCTGCCGGCTTGCATGCGTTCGAGCGCCATGCGGGCCAGCTGACGAACTGAGACGGTGCCAAAACGCAGATGGGTGCTCAGGTAGCTGGGGCCCTTCAGGCTGGGGTAGTCGCGCGTACGGTCGTAGGCATCGATGCGCGCGGCAAAGTCTTGCAGCAGGGTTTGTCCGCCGCTTTCGCCGCAGGGCAAATGCAGTGTGTGCAGGTTGCTGGGCTCAAAGTCCAGGTCACTCAAGGTGGGCAGGCTTGACGGCCACTGCGCCGGGCGCGGTGCGAGCCGATGCAGGTCGCGTTCGCTGGGGTAGGCCTTGAGGTAGAAGTCGTTGACCTTTTTGAGCCAGGCGTTCTTGTAGGGCGTGAAGACCGAAAACGCCGTGCCTGACTGGGTCATGACCTCCTGGCGCTCAAAAATCACGTGGTCCTTGCAAGTGTGCATGGAGATCCCCAGGTCGGCCAGGTGACCGCGCACCTTGTGGTCGCGGCTCTGGGCCAAAGGTTCGTCGTCATGGGCGCAGAACACGGCTTGAACACCCAGTTGTCGGGCCAGGGCGGGCAGGGCCTGGCTGGCCGGACCGTGCTGCACCAGCAAGCCCGTGTCCGGGCGCTGGCTGGCGCAGCGCAGGTTCTGGTCAAGTTCAGTCACGCCAGCATGAATGAAGTCCACGCGCCGATCCTGCCGGGGCAAGCTGTCCAGAATTTCGGTGTCAAAGACAAAAGCCACATGCACCCGTTGGCAGTGGCGCAGGGCCAGGTACAGCGCTGCGTTGTCGTGCAGGCGCAAGTCGCGTCTGAGCCAGACCAATCCCGAGGTGTAAGAAGCTGTCATGGGCGAGGAGGGCTCCCGTTAAAATCCTTGTATGACCGCTGATTCTGCCTCCATTGACCTGACGCATCACTTTTTGATCGCCATGCCCACACTGGAGGACTCGCTTTTCGCCCGCTCAGTGGTGTACATGTGTGAACACAACAGCAGCGGGGCGATGGGCTTGATCATCAACAAGCCCACTGAGCTGACCCTGGCCCAGCTGTTCAGCAAACTCGACTTGCCCCTGCACCGTACGGATTTGTTCGATTCGCCGGTGCTCCATGGCGGCCCTTTGCAGCCCGAGCGGGGCTTTGTTCTGCACGAGCCGATGGCCATTCCCGTGTCCGAGAACGAGCAGGCTCCGCTTTACGCCTCCACCATGAAGGTCAAAGAGGGTCTGGAGCTGACCACCTCGCGCGATGTGCTCGAAGCCCTCTCGGGCGGCGGTGGCCCACGTCAGGTGATGATGACCCTGGGTTACGCCTCCTGGGGCGAAGGCCAGCTGGAGTCCGAGCTGGCTGAGAATGCCTGGCTGACGGTGCAAGCTGATCTGGCCACGGTGTTTGACGTGCCGCTGGCGCAACGCTATGACCACGCGCTGGAACTGCTGGGACTGAAGGCATGGATGCTCTCGTCCGAGGCGGGGCACGCATGATGGACGTGCCCGTGTCCGTGCCAGCTTCGCAACAGATGTTTCTGGCGCTGGACTATGGCCTCAAGCGCACCGGGGTGGCCGTAGGCAACCGTTTGTTGCGCACGGCCACGCCACAAGGCACGATTGCGGCGGAGGGCGATGCGCGGTTTGTCAAAATTGCCGAGCGCCTGAAAGAGTGGCAGCCCGATGCACTGGTGGTGGGTGTGCCCACACACCCCGATGGCGGCGAGCACGAAAACACCTTGCGCGCCCGTAAATTTGCCCGTCAATTGCGCGGCCGATTTGGATTGCAGGTGTATGAGGTGGACGAGCGCTACACCACCACCGAGGCCCATGCTTTGGGCGCACGCGATGCGGATGCGGCAGCCGCGACCATCATTCTTGAGCAGTTTTTAAGGAGTCTGGCGTGAGTTCTTTGACCCTGAACGCTGAGGCGTTGTATCAGGACCTGCTGGCGGGTGTGCGGCGCATGAGTCATGCGCAAACCCGCCTGGTGGGCATCACCTCGGGCGGCGCTTGGCTGGCCGAGCGTCTGCAGCGCGACCTGGGTCTGGCGGGTGAGCCCGGTCAAGTGTCTTCGACCATGCACCGGGACGACTTTGCCCAGCGCGGCCTGTCCAGGGGTGGCCAAACGCTGCTGCCTTTTGAGGTCGATGGTGCCGACATTCTGGTGCTCGACGATGTGCTCTACACCGGCCGCACGCTGCGCGCTGTGCTCAACGAGATTTTTGACTACGGTCGCCCACGTCTGGTGCAACTGGCAGTGCTGGTGGACCGAGGGGGGCGCCAGTTGCCTGTCCAGGCGGACTTCGCGGCCGCCCGTGTCAGCTTGCCGGACACCCAAACCCTGTCGCTGGCCCGAGACGAGGCCGGTGCTTTCAGCTTCCAGGTGCAAACCCGATGACGGCCAAGGCCTGAGGTGAACATGCTCTACAAACGCAACAACCCCCAACTCAACAAGAACGGCGAGCTGATCCATTTGCTCTCCACCGAGGGTCTGTCCAAGGACATCCTCACCCACATCCTGGACACGGCGGCCAACTTCGTCAGCGTCAACGACCGCGAAGTCAAAAAGGTGCCCTTGCTGCGTGGCAAGAGCGTGTTTAACCTGTTCTTCGAAAACAGCACGCGCACACGGACCACGTTCGAGATTGCGGCCAAGCGCCTGTCGGCAGACGTGATCAACCTCGACATTGCGCGCTCCTCGGCCAGCAAGGGCGAGAGCCTGCTCGACACCATTGCCAACCTGAGCGCGATGGCCGCCGACATTTTTGTGGTGCGCCACAGCGAGTCGGGTGCGCCGTACCTGATCGCCCAACACGTTGCTCCGCATGTGCACGTGGTCAATGCGGGCGATGGCCGTCATGCCCACCCCACCCAGGGCTTGCTGGACATGTTCACCATCCGGCACTACAAGAAAGATTTTTCCAATCTCACTGTAGCCATCGTGGGCGATGTGTTGCACTCGCGTGTGGCCCGCTCCGACATCCATGCGCTGACCACGCTGGGTTGTGCCGAAGTGCGTGTGGTGGGCCCCAAGACACTGGTGCCGTCTGACATGGCGCAGATGGGTGTGCGTGTGTTCAACAACCTGGAAGAAGGCATCAAGGGTTGCGATGTGGTCATCATGTTGCGCCTGCAAAACGAACGCATGAGCGGCGCGCTGCTGCCCTCCAGTCAGGAGTACTTTGAAAGCTTTGGCCTCACCTCCGAGAAGCTTGAGCTGGCTAAACCCGACGCCATCGTGATGCATCCCGGGCCGATTAACCGCGGCGTTGAAATCGACTCGGCCGTGGTCGACGGGCGGCAAAGCGTGATCTTGCCGCAGGTGACGTTTGGCATTGCGGTGCGCATGGCGGTCATGAGCATTGTGGCGGGCAACGAGGCGTAAGGACACACAAGCATGAAGATCCTGATTCAAAACGGTCGCGTGATCGACCCTGCCAGTGGTCTGGACAAGGTGGCTGACCTGGCTATCGCCGCCGGCCGCATTGTGGGCATCGGGCAAGCGCCCGCTGACTTTGTGCCCAACCGCACGGTGGACGCCCAAGGTTGCATCGTGGCGCCGGGCCTGGTGGACCTCGCCGTGCGCCTGCGCGAGCCTGGCCATGAACACGAAGGCATGCTGGAATCCGAAATGGCCGCCGCTGTGGCTGGTGGCGTGACCAGCCTGGTCTGCCCGCCCGACACCGACCCGGTGCTCGACGAGCCTGGCCTCATTGAAATGCTGCGCCATCGCGCCGAAAAGCTGCACCAGTCGCGCGTGTTGCCCTTGGGGGCACTCACGCGTGGCCTCAAAGGCGAAGTGCTGACCGAAATGGGCCAGCTGACCGAGGCGGGTTGTGTGGGTTTTTCGCAAGCCGAAGTCACGTTGGCCAACACCCAGGTCATGCAGCGTGCCTTCCAGTACGCCAGCACCTTTGGCTACACCGTCTGGTTGCGTGCGCAAGACCACTTTTTAGGCAAAGGCGTGGCCGCAAGCGGTCCGTTGGCCACGCGCATGGGCTTGTCGGGCGTGCCGGTCATGGCCGAAACCATTGCCCTGCACACCATTTTCGAGCTGATGCGCTCCACCGGCGCGCGCGTTCACCTGTGCCGCATCAGCAGTGCTGCGGGCGTCGAGCTGGTACGCCAGGCCAAGGCCGAAGGCCTGAAGGTCTCGTGCGATGTCAGCATCAACTCTTTGCATTTGACCGATGTGGACATGGGCTACTTTGACAGCCGCGCCCGCCTGAACCCGCCGCTGCGTCAGCAGCGCGACCGTGACGCCTTGCGCGCTGCACTCGCTGATGGGACGGTCGATGCGCTGGTGTCTGACCACACACCCGTTGATGCCGATGCCAAAGCCCTGCCTTTTGCCGAAGCCGAGCCGGGTGCCACGGGTGTGGAGTTGCTCTGGAGCCTGGCCCTGAAGTGGGGGCAGGAACAGGGTGTGCCCTTGCCCAAGGTGCTGGAATGCATCACTGCCGCTCCCGCAGCTTTGCTGGGGGGGGCCATCAACACCTTGCAGGGTTCCTTGGGGCGCCTGGCTGTGGGGGGGGTGGCCGATGTGGTGTTGCTCAGCGAAGCCGGACACTGGCCGGTGCAAGCTCAGGCCTTGCGCAGCCAAGGCAAGAACACGCCATTTGAAGGCTATGAATTGCCAGGGCGTGTGCGCATGACCCTGGTGGGTGGGCACATCGCCTTCGAGGCGAACTGAAAGCCCTGCCCATGCGCCGAGACCTGGTGGCCAGCTGGCGATTGGTGCGCGGCGCCTGGCATGTGCTGGACGGTTGGTGGACGGTGCGCAGGCGCTTTCCGGCGCTGACAGCGCCCCAGCGTGAGCGCGCGGTGCAAGCCTGGGCCCAGCGCTTGCTGCAGCTGTGGGGCATTGAGCTGCAAATGGTGGGGCAAGCCCACCAAGAGGGCGCCGCCCTGCTGGTGAGCAACCATATTTCCTGGCTGGACATTGTGGTCATGCACGCCAGCCGGCATTGCCGTTTTGTGTCCAAGTCCGACATCAAGCACTGGCCCGTGGTGGGGACTTTGGCCACCAGTGCGGGCACGCTCTACATCGAACGTCATCGTCGTCGCGATGCACATCGCATGGTCAACGATGTGGGGCAAGCCATGCGCAACGGCGATGTGATCGCGGTATTCCCCGAGGGCACGACCAGTGATGGCCAGGACGTGCTGCCTTTTCATGCCAACTTGATCGAGGCGGCTTTGCTGGCGCAGGCGCCGGTGCAGCCACTGGCGCTGCAATTTGTAGAGCGACATACGGGCCAGCACGCGCGCGCAGTGTGCTACATCGACGATGACACGCTCATCGGTTCAGTCTGGCGCACCCTGCGCACGCCCGGCATTGTGGCTCGGGTGCACTGGGGGCAGGCCCAGCAAGGCCAAGGACGAGATCGCCGGCAATGGGCCACAGACTTGCGCGCCGAAGTCCTTCGCTTGCGCAACCTCCGCGCGGACTGAGACTTGTCGTTGGCTGGCGTCCCCGAAATCGTGGACAATCCAAAGCTTTCTTGTCATCCACGAGATCATCACCATGGTCAAACAGGCCAAAGTTGCCACCGAAGACGCTGCGATCGCAGAGTCCGATGAGGTTTTTGAAAAAGCGGCTGAAATGTTTCGGGTCATGTCCGCGCCCATGCGGCTGCGCATTGTCAGCGCGCTGTGCAACGGCGAAAAGAACGTGGGCGAGCTCATTGCCGAAGTCAACACCACGCAACCCAACATGTCCCAGCACCTCAACACCCTGTACCAGGCTGGTGTGCTGGGCAAGCGCCGCGAGGGCGTGCAGATTTACTACCGCATCATCAACGAGCGCGTGGTGACGCTGTGCCGGGCGGTGTGCGTGCAAATTGCCTCTGAAATGTAAAGATTCCCTGCTTGCGGGTTTTCACCGTGCCCAAGCTGGGTTTGTGTTTCTACCATTCATCCATAAGGAGTTACTGATATGAAAAAATGGCTTTTTCTGTGTGCGGGTTTGCTGGCGTGTACGCTGTCGTTTGCCCAGGTCAAGGTGGTCTACCACTTGACCGATGGTGTGGCGCAGGCCGCCAAGGCGATGAACAATATCCGCAATCACCTCAGCGCTGATCCGACGGCCAAAATCGTCGTGGTTTCGCACGGCAACGGCATCGATTTCATGCTCGATGGTGCCCAGACCCCCAGCGGCGCTGCCTTCACAGGCAACATCAGCGACTTGGCCAGCAAAGGGGTCGAGTTCCGTGTGTGTAACAACACCCTGGTGTCTCGCAACATCAGCAAGGACAAACTGGCGATGGAGGCCGTGGTGGTCCCCTCGGGTGTGGCCGAAGTGGCCAGACTGCAGGCTAAAGAGCAATTCGTCTACCTCAAGCCCTGAGCTTCGGGCTGATCCGTAGCGCTGCGCGTTGGCCTGCGCAGCGCTTTTTTATTGGGCCGCACAACAATGAAAACACAATCGGGGAGCAGGCTGGTCATCGCGCTGGCCTTGATGACGTGCGGATGGTCCCGTGCCTGGGCGCAGGCATCGCCAGTATCAATCGAGGAGGCTGAAGCGTCCGTGCGTCAACAGGTGCTCAAGCAGTGCTTTGTCTGCCACGGCTTGCAGGGCGAGTCGGCCAGTGACAAATACCCGCGACTGGCAGGATTACCCGCTGCCTACATCACAGCGCAGCTGCAGGCTTTTCAGTCCGGGCAGCGCCCCAGCGAGACCATGATCGAAATCGTGCGAGCCATGAGCGTCAGTGACATGCAGGCGCTGGGGCACTATTTCGAGCGCCAGGGCCAGGCGGGGCGCACCACTTCAATACAGTAGCCGGACTCAAGGCACCCGCAGCCCGTTTTCCGGGTCGATATTGATCGGGTCATGGCGCGCCTGATGCTCGTTCCCATCCATCAGTCGATCCGTCAGGCCCGCACCCACCCACATACCCACCAGACTGAGCCAGGCCGTGAGGGCGAAGATCGAGCCCCCTGTGACGCCAGCCCCCACCGCGCAACCGCCAGCGAGCATGGCTCCAAAGCCCATGAAGATGGCGCCGACAATATAGCGGCGCATGCTGTAGCCGTCCTTGAAGCCCTCGAGCTTCCATTCGCGGCCCATCACGGCGCCCAGAAAGGAGCCCAGAAAGACCCCAGGCATCAGCCCAAACCCGAAGTCCAGCCCGGCTGCAGGCCATTGCACCACACGCATGAGCCAGTCGGCCGAAGGGCCGCTGAAGGTGACGCCCTGGATTTGCGTCTCGCCAAAGGACTCGATGGACACCCACTGCGTCAGCCCCCAGGCCAGGGCTACGCTCAAGCCGGTGCCAATGCCGCCTATCCACATCCAGAAGCTGCGCTTGGGGCTGTGCCAGGCAAAGTAAAGCGCAGCCAGCAGCCAGATGCCGCCCATGGCCAGGCCAAACCCGTGCCCCACGCCCAGGCGGGCCAGCAGGTCGCGCGATGGACCACCCTCGACCGTCCACCAGCTGCTGATCTCCAGTCGCAAGGGAGAAAGAGCCCCAGACAGCGCTGACTGTGCGGCCACTGCAAAGATCAAACCCGAGAGCAGGGCGCGTAAATTGCCGTTGGCCGACAACACCAGCAAACGGCTTGCGCAACCGCGTGTGAGGATCATGCCGGCGCCAAAAATCATGCCGCCCAGGAGGGCGCCAGACAGGCTGCCCTTGCTGGCAATTTGCCGTGCCGAGCTGGTGTCCAACCAGCCCAGCAGTGTCATGGCTTGCACGGCGATGACCGCCGACGAAAACGCCAGCAGCCAGACAATCAGTTTTTCGCCGAATTTGCGGTGCCAGAACTCAATGACCGCGGCACGCAGACAAAATTTGGAGCGTTGTCCCATGAAGCCAAACAGCAGACCGGCGCCTGCGCCAGCCACAGCCAACACCCATTGGTGCCCGTAGGACTCCACCCATTGCGCCATTGCCATGGCTTGCTCCATTCATCTATCAGTGAGAACGGATGCAATGGTAGCGTCGCACGGCTGACGCCGAATTGACGCACCTCAAGGGGTGCGAGCGCTTACACAGCCCAGCCCATCGCCTTGTGGGCTTTCCAGGTCAGGCCTGCTCCCACCCAGATGGCGGCCAGAGTCAACCAGGCACTGACGGCAAAAATCGAGCCACCGCTCATGCCCGCGCCAATGGTGCAGCCTCCCGCCAGCACGGCCCCAAAGCCCATGAGGGAGGCGCCCGTCATGTAATGACCCAATCGGTTTTCACTTTTGAAGCCTTCGAGTTTGAAGTCCCCGCCAAGCAAGGCGCCGAGCAAGGCGCCCACAAAGGTCGCGGGCAGCAAGCCACTCTCAAAACCGAAACTGGCGGCGCTGTCGCTGGACAGCACGCGCATCAGCCATTCGGCCGATGGGCTGCTGTAGGTCAGGCTTTGCACGGCAATGGCTTCAAATGATTGACTGGCAACGGCCTGGGTAAAGCCCCAGGCCATAGGGACGCAAAGGCCTGCTCCGGCCGCAACCAGTCCCAAACCCCAGCGCCCCCGGTGGTGACGTGCAAACAGCGCAACCCCAGAAGCCAGCATCACCACCGCCAGCACGGTGCCCAGCCAAGGGGCAGCGCCCAGCAGGTGGATCAGATTGCGTTCTGGTCCCGGATCCACGGGCCACAAGGCTGCCACACTGCGGCGCAACGGGGCCAGCCAGCCGCCAATGCTGGCCTGAACAGCAACGGCAAAGATCAGCCCGGCCAGCAAGGCGCGTAAGTTGCCTTGGCCCGACAAAACGATCATGCGGCCCGCACAGGCCTTGGCCAGCACCATGCCCACGCCAAACAGCAGGCCACCGATGATCGCGCCCGAATAGCTGCCGGGCTGGGCCATGAAGCGGCTGACCTCAGGCCTCAGAGCGCCAGCCAAAACCAGCAGTTGCACGCCCAGCATGCACGCGCCAAAGCCCAGCCACCACACGCTGGTGCGTACGGCAGGTTGTTTCTCGCAACACTCCATGACGGCCGCTCGCGCGCAATAGCGCGAACGCTGGGCCAGAAACCCAAACAACAGGCCAATCACCAGGCCGCCAGCGGCTAACACCTGACGGTCACCAAAGCGCTCAATCCAGCTTGCGAGAATGTCCATGATCACGAATAATTCAGCGTTTTCTTATATACAAAGGCCTGAAAATCAGGCAGCCCGACATTGTCGTGGTTTTTCAGAGGGTTCTGGCATGAAGCGTGGGTGTTTGGGGTTGTGGCTGCGCAAAGTCGGGCTGGTCTTGCTCGGGGTAGTGTTTTGCGCGGGGGCGGCGCAGGCCGCCACTGATGCGCCGTTGCCCGCATCAACCTCTTTGGCCAAAGAGTTGGCTCAAGCCTTGCAGCGGCGCGAACCTTTGGTGGTCATGGTCAGCTTGCCTAACTGTCCGTTTTGCCGCATTTCGCGCCGCAGTCACCTCCACCCGATGTGGAAAGCCGGGCTGCAGATCGTGCAGGTGGATATGCGCTCGGATGCCCAAACTGAAGACTTCGACGGCCAACGCATCAGCCACGACGCGCTGACCCGTCGGTGGGGCACCAAAGTGGCGCCCACCTTGCTGTTCATCGGGGCGGGGGGGAAAGAGGTGGCCGAGCGCATGCAGGGCACGTATTTGCCCGATTTTTATGGCCCTTACCTGCAAGAGCGGTTGGAGCAGGCCCGCAAAGGGCTTTGAGGGCCTGGCGCATACCCCAAGGAGAATGCCCCTTGTGAACGTGACGCAAATCAAGCCGTGCTAAATTTCGGCATCGCCCGAGCGGGTGGACGTGTCAAAGGCACATGCAGTGATACCCATCAAGATTGAATCGGCCTGGAAAGGCACTTCGGACTGCCGCAGCTGTGGCATTCGCGACATGGTGCTCTTCGCAGACCTCAATGAGCAGGATTTCAGCCTGATTCACTCACCCATTGATGACCTTTCTTTTCCCGCCGACCAGGTCATCTACACCGAAGGCGAGCATGCGCTGGGCCTGTTCACGCTGCGCAAGGGCATGGTCAAGCTGGTACGTACCACCAGCGACGGGCGCGAACGCATCGTGCGCGTGCTGCGCCCTGGCGATGTGCTGGGGCTTGAAGCCCTGGCCACAGCCCATTTCGACAGCGAGGCGGTGGCCTTGACGGAAGTCAGTGTGTGCCGCATTCCGTTGTCGGTCATCCATAGTCTGTCGTCGAACTCGCCACGCATGCACATGCGCCTCATGCAAAAGTGGCAGCAAGCCCTCAAGGACGCAGATGACTGGCTGGCTGAGCTCAACTTTGGCACAGCGCGCCAGCGCGTGGCAGGCTTGGCGCTCAAGATGCGCGATCCCGATCAGCCCAAAACCACCTCGTTTTTTGCGCGTGACGACATGGGAGCCATGCTCGACCTCAAGCTTGAAACCGTGAGCCGCGAGATCAGCGCCCTGGTGCGTGATGGTGCTTTGGCCCCGCTGGACAAACAGGGTCGCCGTTACGAAATCCGTAACGAACGTTTGTTGATGGATTGAGCGTTCGGCTCATTCAACCCCTGACGTTGACACTTCAGGAAAAGCAAGCTTCTTTTTGTCAACAGCCTTGCGTGTTTTCTGAACTTTGCGCATTCCCTCATTGGGCCGAAATTCCGAGCACATGTCGTACAGCTGTTGGGCAGCCGGCGAGAGTACAGACGCTCGACGCTTGATCAACCCCACATTTCTCGACACCATCGGCTCTACCAAAGGAATGCTGACCAGCAACGGGTGATCGGGTCCAGGCATGGCCATTGCGGGCACCACAGCCACCCCCAGCCCCGCCTCAACCAGACCGATGGTGGTGGTGCCGTGCTGCGTTTCATACAGGCTCTGGGGCTGGGTGGGCAGTTTCGCCAGTGCCTGGTCGAGGATGAGCCTGTTACCCGACGATTTATCCACAGAGATGTAGTCGTATTGGGTCAGCTCGGACCATTTGACTTGTTTCTGTGTCGCCAAGGGATGGTCGCGCCGGCACGCGGCCACAAACCTTTCTTCAAGCAGCGGCTCGAAATCAACAGCGTTTTCCTGCGCGCCGATGAAGTTCAGACCAAAGTCGACATCGCCTTGAGCCACAGCGAGCAGCACTTTGTTGGCACTGTCGTCGACGATCTTCACCCGGATTTTGGGATAGCGTTTGTGATACTCGACGATCACCCCACTCAGGAAATAATTGACCGCCGATGGAACGCAGGCAATCCTGACCTCTCCCATATGGGTCGCCGCCACCCCACGGATGCCGAGCAAACTTGTGTCCAAGGCGTCGAGGATATGGTTCAACTGTCGATCAAAGTCCCTGCCCACCGCTGTCAGGTTGACGCGACGGGTGGTTCGCTCCAAAAGGCGTACACCTAAGGCTTCCTCCAGCTTTTCAATACGTCGGCTGAAAGCGGGCTGAGAGATGTGAACCGATTCCGCCGCTTTGCGGAAATTGCCGAGCTGCGCAACTGCACGAAAAGCCAGCAAGTCATTGAGGTCGAAGTTAAGTGCCATACGTTTGAGCTCATCTCATTAATGCGCATTGTGCATCAATGTTTCGCAAATATGCAATTCACCGTCGCCATGCCATCTGCCATCATCAACCCCATCGTTTGAATTGACCGAAGGTGTGGTTCTGACAAGCGACAACTAAGGACGGCAGGCCAAAGGACAAGTGACTGCCCAACGTTCATCAACACATGGAGACATGAAATGACTAAATTCCGCACACTGGTTGCAGGCCTTGGCCTGGCGTTTTCATTGGGTGCTTTTGCCCAAGCGCCCATCGTGATCAAGTTTTCTCACGTCGCAGCTGCCGATACCCCCAAGGGTCAGGCCGCTGAATTTTTCAAGAAACGCGCAGAAGCCCTGACCAAGGGTCGCGTCAAGGTCGAGGTCTACACCAACAGCACCTTGTACAAGGACAAGGAAGAGCTTGAAGCGCTGCAAATGGGCTCGGTTCAGATGCTCGCCCCGGTGGCAGGCAAGTTTGGCCCCGCTGGTGTCAAGGAGTTCGAGGTTTTTGACCTGCCCTACATGTTTCCCGATGAAGCCGGGCTGCATCGCGTGACCCGTGGCCCGATTGGCGCTTCCTTGCTCAAAAAGCTGGAAGTCCGAAACATGGTGGGCTTGAGCTACTGGGATGCCGGTTTTCGCGTTCTGAGCTCCAACAAATCGATCAAAACGCCCGATGAAGCCAAGGGCCAGAAGATCCGTATCAACTCCTCAAAGGTAAATCAGGCCATCATGCGCTCTGTAGGCGCATTGCCCCAGTCGATGCCTTTTTCCGAGGTTTACACAGCCCTGCAAACGGGTGTGGTTGATGGTGCCGACGGCAATATGCCCAACCTCTACACGCAAAAGCAGTACGAAGTCCAGAAACACGTGACGATGACCAACCACACCTTCAGTGGCTATGTGGTTGTCGTGAACAAGCCTTTCTGGGAAGGGTTGCCTGCCGACATTCGTGCATCGCTTGAGACGGCCATGAAAGAGGCGACCGACTACAACGACAAAGTTGCTGAGGAAGACAACCAGAAATCCATCGCTGCGATCAAGGCTTCGGGCAAAACCGAAATCTATACCCCCACACCTGCTGAAAAAGCCCTGTGGGTCAAGGCCATGAGCGTGGTTCAGGATGAGATGGCTTCTCGCGTCGGCAAGGACCTGATTGCCGCTATCCGCAAGGAAGCAAACGCTAAGTAATTTTGTCACGTTGGGGCTTGAACAAGAACCGGTGCCCTGCACTGGTTCTTGTATCCCCCTGTGGTTCCTCATTTGGGGTAGGCCCATGAAATTTTTAAATGCGATCGAGGAGTGGATCATCACGCTCCTGATAGGCGCAGCCACCGTGATCACGTTTTTGGCCGTGATTCACCGTTATGGCTCTGGTTTTCCAATTCCTGTTGTTCAGGATTTACTGATTTCAATCGACATGACCTGGGCGCAGGAATTGACGATCATTTTGTTCGTATGGATGGCCAAATTTGGCGCGGCCTATGGCGTGCGTACGGGCATTCACGTCGGCGTTGATGTTCTGATCAACAAACTTTCGCCGAGCAAACGCTTCAAGTTCATTGTGTTTGGGTTGCTGGCAGGCGCCTTGTTCACCGGGATCATTGCCACGGTCGGTGGGATGTTTGTCTGGGAGAACGGCGCGCACTACAGCGTTTTCAACGTGCTCGGACTCAAGACGGAGGGCGTCCTCGAAGGTCCTGTGACCGTTGACCTGGAATGGCCCACTTGGGTTGTTTATGCCGCTATCCCTTTGGGCAGCGGACTGATGTGTTTCCGTTTCCTGCAGGTTTGCTGGGCGTTCATCCAAACCGGTGAGTTGCCGCACCACGACGAAAGTCATGTCGAAGGCGTGGACGCAGAAAGCGGTGATTGGGACGATGCGCCTGACCCCAGTCCTGTTCACCCCTTGGATTTGCGCGACGCCACGCGTCCATCAGGAGTTCAGAAATGAATCCAGCCATCATTTTTCTTCTGCTCGCTGCCTTGATGATCACGGGCATGCCCATTTCAATCTCGTTGGGCCTGACGGTGCTGACGTTTCTGTTTGCATTCACATCGGTCCCGATCGAAAGTGTGGCACTCAAGCTGTTCACCGGTATCGAAAAGTTCGAGATCATGGCGATCCCGTTTTTCATCCTGGCGGGTAACTTTCTGACGCACGGTGGTGTTGCCAAGCGAATGATCACCTTTGCCACATCCATGGTGGGGCATCTTCCGGGTGGTCTGGGACTGAGCGCCGTGGTGGCCTGTTCCTTGTTTGCAGCAGTTTCGGGTTCGAGCCCGGCAACCGTGGTGGCGATCGGCTCGATTTTGATGCCGGCCATGGTCAGGGCGGGTTACCCCGTCAAATATGGTGCAGGCATCGTCGCATCGGCGGGCGGTTTGGGCATCTTGATTCCCCCGTCCATCGCCATGGTGATGTATGCCGTGACCACGAACAACTCCATTGGTGCCCTGTTCATGGCAGGTGTGGTTCCGGGCCTGGTGCTGGCTGGCATGTTGCTGGCCACGACCTGGTGGATTGCAAAGCGAAACAACTACCCGAAAGTGAAAAAAGCCACTTGGGGTGAGCGTTGGACGGCCTTGCGTGAATCGCTGTGGGGCCTCATGCTCATCGTCATCGTGATGGGCGGTATTTACTCCGGTATTTTCACGGCCACTGAGGCTGCGGCAATGAGTGCAGTCTATGCCTTCGTGATCGCCACCTTTGTGTACAAGGACCTGCGTTTGTCAGACCTCAAGCGGGTGTTGCTGTCGTCGGCCAACCTGAGTGCGATGCTGCTGTACATCATCACCAATGCTGTCCTGTTCTCGTTCTTGTTGACCAGTGAGCAAGTGCCGCAATCGCTGTCGCAATGGATGATCCAGACGGGCCTCGGTCAAATCGGATTCCTGCTGTTGGCTAACGTGATTTTGCTGATCGCCGGCAACTTCATGGAGCCCTCATCCATCATTTTGATCTTTGCGCCCATCCTGTTCCCGATCGCGACAAGCCTGGGCATTGATCCGGTCCACTTCGGCATCATCATCACGGTGAACATGGAAATTGGCATGATCACGCCGCCAGTGGGGTTGAACCTCTACGTGGCCAGCGGCATCAGCAAGCTGGGTCTCACCGACATGAGCAAGGCCGTAGGACCGTGGTTGCTGACCATGCTGGTGTTCCTCATGATCGTGACGTTCTGGCCCTCGTTGTCCCTGTGGCTTCCAAAGACACTGGGTGTTATGTAAACCCATCGCTTCTGATCCGCGTGGGGTCAGAAGCGATGCCTCTTCTCTCATAAAAGGCCATCGTATGAACCTCCAGGAATGGGTGGGTCGGACCGAAGTTGTCTCCGATACAGCCACTGCTACACCCTATGCCGCACTGTCGGCTACGTTTGATCGCAATTCAGAGCGTCCGGAGCCCGGGACCTTGTTGCCAGCGCTGTGGCACTGGTTGTACTTTTTGCCTTTGTACCGTCAGTCCGAAATCGGACACGATGGGCATGCCAAGCGTGGTGGATTCTTGCCCCCCGTTCCCCTGCCGAGACGCATGTGGGCGGGCAGCCAGTTTCAGTTTCACAAACCACTGCGTATCGGTGACGCGATGGTGCGGACATCCACGATTGAAAGCGTCACCGAAAAATCCGGTCGCACGGGTCAGCTCGTTTTTGTCAAAGTGCGCCACGAGATTCGCATCGACAACCAGCAAGAGGTTGCGCTCACGGAGTTCCACGACATCGTCTACCGCGAGGCCGCGCGTCCTGATGACGTCGTGCCTCCTCCTAAGGCCGCGCCGGCGAGTTCGGCGTGGGAGAAAAAATGGGTGCCAGACGATGTATTGCTGTTCCGTTATTCGGCGCTTACTTTCAATGGTCACCGGATCCACTATGACCGCAAATACGTCACCGAAGTAGAAGGCTACCCGGGACTGATTGTTCATGGCCCCATGGTGGCCACACTCTTGCTCGATCTGCTTCGTCATCAAATGCCCAACGCTGAGTTGGCCAGCTACGAGTTCCGAGCAGTACGCCCAGTGTTCGATATCAACCACTTCTACGTATGCGGTCAACCAGACCCTGATGGCAAGACCATCCGTCTGTGGGCCAAAGACCATGAGGGCTGGTTGACGATGGAAGCAACCGCGATCTTGCGCTAATTAAAACTTGGAGACATTCATGAAACACAGTCAAAAAATTGCATCCGTTCTGACGGTGGCCGCGCTGACTTTGCTCAGCGGTTGCGCCACATCCACTCAAAACGCAACCACATCAAGTGCAGCGCAGCGATCATTCTTTTATGTCGGCGGCTCTTACACAGGGCCGGCCGGCAAAGAAATCATGCAAGGTCAGATGTATGTTGAAAAGTGGATGCCGCGCGAGGTCAAGCAACCTTACCCTCTGGTCTTGATCCATGGTGCCGCACAGACCGCCACCAATTGGATGATGACCCCGGACGGTCGCACAGGTTGGGCAGACTATTTTCTCGGTCAGGGCTATGTGGTGTACATGGTGGATCAGCCTGCGCGTGGCCGGTCTGCATGGCATCCTGATGTGAACGGCAAGCTGCGTATGTACACAGCACCCCAGCTTGAAACCTTGTTCACTGCTGCTGCCCAGTTGGGCAAATGGCCTCAAGCGAAATTGCACACGCAATGGCCGGGCACGGGACGAATGGGTGATCCGGTTTTTGATGCTTTCTATGCCACCCAAGTGGAATCGCTGGCCAGCGATGTTGAAACACAAAAGCTGGCTCAGAACGCAGGCGCGGCCTTGCTCGACAAGATTGGCCCCGCAGTCCTGTTGACTCACTCCCAGTCGGGTCTGCTGGGCTGGGTGATTGCTGAAAGCCGTCCTAAGCTGGTCAAAGGTATTGTGGCTGTTGAGCCTTCGGGCCCTCCTTTCCACAATAGCTCGCCCACCAATCCCAAAGCAAGGGCTTGGGGCGTGACGGACATTCCTGTGGCGTATGAGCCTGCCGTGACAGATCCCTCGCAAATCAAGACCAGCGTTCAGTCTGCACCTGATGCGAAAGACCTGATTGCGTGCACCTTGCAGGCTGAGCCGGCACGAAAGTTGGTGAATTTCCAAAACATTCCTGTGCTGGTCACCGTTTCGGAAAGCTCTTACCACGCACCGTATGACCACTGTACGGCCAGCTATCTGCGTCAGGCTGGAGTGCCTGTGGATTTCATCCGTATGCAGGATCGCGGTTTGCATGGCAACGGCCACATGTCCATGCTGGAAAAAAACAACTTGCAAGTTGCAGCCTTCCTGCATGACTGGGTTCGCAGTCACGTGAAGCAGTAATTCATAGACCCCCGCCGCCGATTTTTTGATTTGGAAGTACACCCATGAGACCGCTAGAAGGCATTACCGTTGTCACTTTGGAGCACGCGATAGCTGCGCCTTTTGCCACACGTCAACTGGCTGATCTGGGTGCCCGAGTGATCAAGATCGAGCGCCCAGGCGTGGGTGATTTCGCGAGGGGATACGACACGCGCGTGCGAGGCATTGCCTCGCACTTTGTGTGGACCAACCGCAGCAAGGAAAGCCTGACGCTGGATGTCAAACATCCTGAAGCGCAGGCGATCCTTTCGCGCATCATCGAAGAAGATGCCGATGTCCTGGTGCAAAACCTGGCGCCCGGAGCGGCAGCACGTCTGGGGTTGTCCTACGAAGTCTTGAGCAAGGCCAAGCCGGGCATCATCGTTTGTGATATTTCCGGCTATGGGGACAGCGGTCCCTACAGGGATAAAAAAGCTTATGACCTGTTGATTCAAAGCGAGTCAGGGTTCGTGTCGGTCACGGGGACGGCAGAGACGCCCTCCAAGGCCGGGCCCTCCATCGCCGACATTGCAGCGGGCATGTACGCTTACACCAACATCCTCGCAGCCTTGCTGCACCGTGAGAAAACTGGTGAAGGGCAGCACATCGATGTGTCCATGCTGGAGTCGCTGACTGAGTGGATGGGCTACCCGCTTTATTACAGCTTCGAAGGTGCAGAGCCGCCCAAGCGCACGGGTGCAAGCCATGCCACGATTTATCCCTACGGTCCATTCCCGTCTGGTGACGGAAAAACGGTGATGCTGGGCCTTCAAAACGAGCGCGAATGGAAAGCGTTCTGCGAACGCGTCTTGCTGCAGCCGCAATTGGCTGCAGACGAGCGCTATGCGAGCAATCCCAAGCGCGTGGCCAACCGCTCGGAACTGTATGAAATCATTGTCCAGGCGTTCAGCACCCTCACGGCGGCTGAGGCGGTCCAGCGTCTTGAAGACGCGCAGATCGCCAATGCCCAGGTCAACACCATGGGTGAAGTCTGGAACCACCCTCAGTTGAAAGCGCGTGGACGTTGGACGGAGGTGGACACTTCGGTGGGCAAGGTGCCTGCCTTGCTGCCGCCCGGTTCCTGGAGCAAAGGCGCGCCGCGCATGGATGCTGTGCCGTCGTTGGGTCAGCATACCGACACGATTCTTGAGCATTTGGGCTACAGCGCCGAACAAATCCAGGCGCTTCGCTCTGAGGGCGCGGTGTGATGCCCACCACGTATCTGTTTGTGCCGGGCAGCCGTCCAGACCGTTTTGACAAAGCGCTTGCGGGTGGCGCAGACAGGGTCATCGTCGATCTGGAGGACGCTGTGGCGCCGGCAGACAAGACCAGGGCTCGGCAAGCGCTGGGCAGCTGGTTGGCTCGTTTGAGTGACGACGTTCGCGCCAGTCTGGTGGTTCGCATCAACGATGCATCCAGCCCCTGGTTTGCAGAAGACCTGCAGTGGCTGCAAGGCCATCCAGTTCACGAAGTGATGCTGTCCAAATGTGAGTCGTCAGCACACATTGCCTGTGTTCACGAGCGCATGCCATCGGACGGCAAGGTGCTGCCATTGATCGAAACAGTTCGCGGCGTCCTGGCCCTGAACGACATCGCCAAGTCGCCCCAGGTGTCACGCCTGGCGTTTGGATCGATTGATTACATGCACGATCTGGATGTGCCGGAAACGGGTTTTGCGGTGGACGCCGCAGCGCTGTCGATAGCCATGGCTTCTCGCGCCGCAGAATTGCCGCCCCCTGTTGCGGGGGTGACGACTGAACTGGATGCGCAATGCGTCAAAACGGACATGGCGCATGCCCGGTCCCTGGGCTTTGGCGCGAAGATGTGCATCCATCCCACGCAGGTCAAGGCGGTACGCGAGGCGCTGATGCCGTCATTGCAGGCACAAGCCTGGGCGGCTCGAATACTCGAAGCCTGGCACTCCTCAAACGGTGCCGGTGCGATCCAGGTCGACGGAAAGATGGTCGACAAACCCGTTGTTTTGAGGGCGCAACGCATTCTCGATGCGGCTGGCGTCCAGTCTTGAAATTCACTCATCCAAGGAACAGGAGTTCACATGGCTGCCACCATCATTGATTCACGCATCTTCGGCGACATATTCAGCGATGCTCGCATGCGTCAGGTCTGGTCCGACGAGAATCGCACCGCCAAATACCTTGATATCGAGCGCGCACTGGCCAAGGTGCAGGGCGAGCTGGGCCTGATTCCTCAAGAAGCGGCCGACGAGATTGTCAAAAACTGCGAGCTGTCCATGATCGACTGGGACAAGCTCAAGGCCAAGACCGAACAGATCGGTTATCCCATCATTGCGGTGGTCAACCAGATCAACGCCAACTGCCGTGACCGCCTGGGCGAGTACTGCCACTGGGGCGCCACCACCCAGGACATCACCGACACCGCGATGATCCTGCAGATGCGCGAGGGCCTGGCTTTGGTCGAGCAGGACCTGGCCGACATCTCGGACGCGCTGGCTGTGCTGGCCAAAAAATACCGCGACACGCCGATCATTGGCCGCTCGAACCTGCAGCAGGCCACGCCTATCACCTTCGGCTACAAGATGGCCAGCATCCTGGCCGGCATCGAGCGCCACCGCGAACGCCTGCAGCAGCTCAAGCCCCGCGTGTTGATGGGTGAGTTCGGCGGTGCTTCTGGCACGCTGTCCTCGCTGGAAAAAGGCGCCATGGAAACCCAGGCCGCACTGATGAAAGAGTTGGGTCTGGCACAACCGCTGATCTCGTGGCACACGGTGCGCGACACGGTGGCCGAAGTCGGCGCCTTCCTCGGTCTGGTGGGCGGCTCGCTGGGCAAGATCGCGATGGACGTGAAGCTGCTGATGCAGACCGAAGTGGGCGAGGTGTTCGAGCCCTTTGCGCCCGGCCGCGGCTCCTCGTCGACCATGCCGCAGAAGCGCAACCCGATTTCCTGCCTCTACATTCACGCCAACATTTCGGTGGCGCGCCAGCACGCCGCCGCGCTGATGGACGCGATGGTCGCCGACCACGAACGCTCGACCGGCCCCTGGGAGATCGAGTGGGTGTCGGTGCCCGAAATTTTCTGCCTGATTTCGGGCGCGCTCAAGCAGACCAAGTTTGTGCTGCAGGGCCTGGAGGTCGACGCCGACCGCATGCGCGCCAACATGGACATGACCAACGGCCTGGTGATGTCCGAGGCGGTGATGATGGGGCTGGGCACCTACCTGGGCCGCGAATATGCGCACGACCTGGTCTACGACCTGTGCCGCCAGGCGCTCAAGGAAAACCGCCCGCTGATCGACATCCTGGAGGCGCACCCCGAAATCAACAAGCACGTGGACCGTGCCCAGCTGGAATACCTGTGCAACCCGGTGCACCACGTCGGCCAGGCCGGTGTGATGGTCGACCAGGTGCTGGCTGCCCGTAAGGGGGCCTGAGGTATGGTTGATGTGCTGGTGATTGGTGGTGGCAACGCGGCTTTGTGCGCCGCCTTGACCGCCCGTGAGGCGGGTGCCTCGGTCATGGTGCTCGAAGCGGCACCCAAACTGTGGCGCGGTGGCAATTCGGCTCACACCCGCAACCTGCGATGTATGCACGAGGCACCCCAGGACGTGCTGGTTGACGCTTATCCGGAAGAAGAGTTCTGGCAGGATCTGCTCAAAGTCACAGGTGGGTTGACTAATGAAAAACTGGCCCGGCTGGTGATTCGGGACTCCAGCGTCTGTCGTCCCTGGATGCGCAGCCACGGTGTGCATTTCCAGCCGTCGCTATCGGGTGCGCTCCACACGGCGCGCACCAATGCGTTTTTTATGGGCGGTGGCAAGGCCTTGATCAACGCCTATTACCGCAGCGCCGAGCGTCTGGGCATCGAGATTCGCTACGAATCCCCTGTGGAACGGCTGGAGATTCAAAACGGTCAGTTTGTGGCCGCGCACGTGGGCAATGAACGGATCACTGCACGCAGCTGTGTGTTGGCAGCTGGCGGTTTCGAGTCCAACCGCGATTGGCTGCGCGAAGCCTGGGGTGTGAACGAGCGTGGTGAAAGCCCATCGGACAACTTCCTGATTCGCGGCACCCGCTTCAACCAGGGCGTGCTCCTGCGCCATTTGCTGCAGGACCACGGTGCTGATGCCATTGGCGACCCGACGCAGGCCCACATGGTGGCGATTGACGCGCGTGCCCCCCTTTATGACGGTGGCATCTGCACCCGCATCGACTGTGTGTCGCTGGGGGTGGTGGTCAACAGCGAAGCGAAGCGTTTTTATGACGAGGGCGAGGACTTTTGGCCCAAGCGCTACGCCATCTGGGGACGGCTGGTGGCCCAGCAGCCTGGCCAGATCGGTTATTCCATCATCGACGCCAAGGCCATCGGCCGCTTCATGCCACCGGTGTTTCCAGGCGTCAAGGCAGACACTTTGCCCGACCTGGCCCGTCAACTCGGGCTGGACGAATCCACCTTCATGCAAACGCTCAACGACTACAACCAGGCTTGCCGTCCAGGCACGTTTGACCACACCGCGCTCGATGATTGCCACACCGAGGGTGTTGCGCCAGCCAAAACACATTGGGCGCGTCCGATCGATACTGCACCGTTCTACGCCTATGCGCTGCGACCGGGCGTCACCTTTACCTATCTGGGTTTGAAAACAGATGAAACAGCTGCGGTCAGATTTGCCGATGTGCCCAGTCCCAACTTGTATGTGGCTGGAGAAATGATGGCCGGTAACGTGCTCGGAAAAGGCTACACAGCCGGTGTTGGCATGTCGATCGGCACCACGTTCGGTCGTCTCGCAGGCGCCGAAGCAGCCCGTGCGGCCTTGAAGCAGGGGGAGCACCATGCAGCAGCTTGAGACCTTGATCGAGGACGCAAAGCAATTGGCTTCAGGCGCGTTGGGCGCTTCGCAAGCTACCGATGAAGTGGCACGCCAGTTGGCCATATGCAATGCCTGTCGCTACTGTGAAGGCTTTTGTGCCGTGTTCCCCGCGATGACGCGCAGGCTGGAGTTCAAGCCTGCCGACATCCACTACATGGCCAACCTTTGTCATAACTGCGGTGCCTGTTTGCATGCCTGTCAATATGCGCCGCCGCATGAGTTTGCAGTCAATGTGCCGCAGGCGATGGCAGCCGTGCGCGGCGAGACCTATGTGTCCTATGCCTGGCCCTCGGCGATGGGACAACTCTACAAACGCAATGGCTTGACCGTCGCGCTGGCGCTGGCATTCGGCCTGGCCTTGTTTCTGGTGTTGGCCTTGGCCAGCAATGGCACGCTTTGGGGCGGCCATGGGCAGGGTAACTTCTACAATGTGTTTCCGCACAATTTCCTGGTCCTGATGTTTGCGCCCGTATTTTTGTGGATGGCGTTGGCCTTGGCTGTGGGGGTGATGCGCTTCATGCGCGATGTCTCACCCGCCACAACGGCGGTCCGTGCCGAGGTGCGTGATGTGATGGAGGCGACCCACAATGTCATGACCCTCAAATACCTCGATGGCGGACATGGCGAAGGGTGTCACAACGAGGATGATGCCTACACGCTGTCACGCCGACGCGCACACCATCTGACCTTTTACGGCTTCATGTTGTGCTTTGCGGCGACCAGCCTGGCAACCATTTATCACTACGCATTCGGTTGGGAGGCTCCATATGACCTGCCTAGCGTACCCAAGTTGCTGGGTGTCCTGGGGGGTGTGAGTTTGTTGCTGGGGTCTGCGGGCTTGTTCCGACTGAAATGGTCTCGACACCCCCAGCATGGCGATGCCTCGCAGAAACCCATGGATTACGGATTCATTGCCCTGCTTTTCCTGACCAGTGCCACAGGATTGGCACTGTGGCTGGGCCGCGGCTCGGATGCGTTGGCCTTGTTGCTCGCGCTGCATCTGGGCGTGGTGATGGCGCTTTTCCTGACCATGCCCTATGGAAAGTTTGCGCACGGTATTTACCGCAGTGCTGCTTTGTTGCGGTTTGCTGTCGAAAAGCGTCAGCCCAGCACTTTGGCACTGGGTGATGAGTAAGGCTGGAAAATGAAATTGTCTGTTCCTTGTGTATTGATGCGCGCAGGCACTTCGCGCGGCCCTTTTTTTCTGCGTGAATGGTTGCCTGAGGGCAATGAGGCGCGTGATCAGGCTTTGATCGGTGCGATCGGTGCTTCTGATCCTTTGCAACTCGACGGACTGGGCGGGGGCAGCACGCTCAACAGCAAGGTGGCGATTGTGTCCCTTTCTTCGCAGCCCGACTGCGATCTGGACTATCTGTTTGCTCAGGTGGGGGTGGGGCATCGTTCGGTCGATACGCGACCCAATTGCGGCAACATGCTCTCGGGCGTTGCACCGTTCGCCATCGAGCAGGGCTTGATTCCCGCGCAGGATGGTCGAACCACAGTGCGTATTTTTAACGTCAACACGGGCTCCAAAATCGAAGCCACAGTGTGCACACCTGGCAGCAAGGTCACCTACGACGGCGACGCGCGTATCGATGGCGTGGCGGGTACAGCAGCACCGGTCTTGCTTAATTTTCTTGACGCCTGGGGCGCAGTCACAGGCCAGCTGTTTCCGACTGGCAATCGTATTGACACCATTGACGGTGTCGAGGTGACGTGTATTGATGCGGCCATGCCCCTGATGATGATTCGTGCCTCCGATATGGGACTCACCGGTCGCGAGCGCCCTGCCGAACTCGATGCGAACGCGGCGTTTCTCGTTCGCCTCGAGTCGCTGCGCCTGAAGGCAGGCCACTTGATGGGTCTTGGCGATGTTTCGGGAAGTGTGGTTCCCAAGCCGGTTTTGGTGAGCGAAGGTGACACCCCCAACAGCATCACGTCCAGGTATTTCACCCCGCACAAATGCCATGCATCCCATGCGGTGACGGGTGCGATTGGTGTGTGCACAGCATTTGCCTTGCCCGGAACTGTGGCCAGTGGCATCTTGCGCACCCCCGGTAGACATCCGTTGGTGGTCTTGCACCCAGCAGGTCAAATTGATGTCGAGGTGGATTTGCAAGGCGAAGGCGCCGAGGCCACCGTCCAAAGTGCGGCCCTGGTCCGTACGGTGCGCAAGATCATGCAAGGCACCTTGCATCTGCCTTCGTATGTTTTTCCCTCAGCGCCTGTCCGGCCCGAAAAAACAAGCGAGATGCCGGATGTTCGGGTCTTTCCTCGCCGTGAGGTCAAGGTGATAGTGCCTACCAGTGCAGGCGGCGGCAACGACACCATGGCCCGAATACTGACCCGCAAACTGGGTCCGTTGCTCGGACAGTCCGTGGTGGTTGACAACCGCGCAGGGGCCAACGGCAGCATTGCCAGTGAGTTCGTTGCAGCGGCTGAACCCGATGGGCACACCTTGATGTTTGGCTACATTGCAACGCATGGCATCAACCCGGCTTTGCAGAAGCTTCGCTACGATCCGCTGTCTGACTTTGCGCCCATTGGCCTGATTGGTTACTCACCAACGCTTTTGGTGGTGCCTTCCGCACTGGAGGTCAACAGTGTGCAAGAGCTGCTGAGGCTGCTGCACACCTCGCCAGGAAAGATGAGCTACGCTTCAGCGGGCGAGGGGACGGTTCCGCATTTCGCGGCCGAATTGTTCAAGCTGCAAACAGGGACCAGCTTGAACAAGGTCGACTTTTCAGGCGCTGCGCCAGCCATTGCGGATGTCGCCAATGCCAAAGTGCAGGTGATGTTCCCCAGTTTGTTCACGGCCATTCCCTACCTGCGAAGTGGCAAATTGAAAGCGCTTGCCGTGGCCGGAAACGCGAGGCTGGCCGCCTTCCCGGATTTGCCGACACTGGCCGAAGAAGGGGTGCCGGGCGTCGAGATGACGCAGTGGTATGCCTTGTTTGCTCCGGCCAAAACACCCTCTTCAGTGGTGCGCGAGCTTAACCACTCCCTCAACGAGGTGTTGAAAGATCCTGAGATCGTTGCGCGCATGCAAGCCGACGGTGCTCAGGTGGAAGCATCAACGCCAGGTCAGTTGCATGACCTGTTGATCTCGGAAAACGAGCGTTGGCGTCAGGTGGTTCAGCATGCAGGGCTTCGTGTCAACGCCCACGAGGACTGAGTTGATCTCCCCCTGTTTGCGTCGTTCCCCACCGATCCCAGACCCGCTGATCCCGTGCACTTTCTGACTGCACAGTCTCGGGGGGCAATTGTCTGCGGCAGTCTTCCAGTTCTTGCGCGCTCATGACCCGCTGCGGCGGCGGGTCGTCATCTCGCATTCTGTCGGACTGTCCATCCCACACAAAGGGGTTGCGAAAGGCCGGGACGTCGGGGTCGCAGTCGTGGCGGTACAGCGGAGTGTCGTCGCTGGCAAAGGGAGAGAACACGATTGTTTTTTCAAACACCAACGGTTTACCTGTGGGCGTAGGGGGCAAGGGTGGCAGGTTGGCGATGGCGTCCCGAGCTTTTTGTTCGGCCACGGCGGATGTGCGCCATAAGGTGTCTAAGCGGACCAGTGTGCCGTTGGGCGCAATCTCGATGCGAAAGCGAACCATGCCCTGGTCGGGGCCTTCGAGCGCGGTGCCCATCATGCTGCGCACCTGGCGGCCCCAGTTGTGGCGATAGCCCTTGCTGTTTTTGAGGGTGTAGCGCCCGGCAAAGGCCCAGTCTTCAGCGCTGGGTGCGCTGGGGGCTTCTTGCATTGCTGGAGGCGGCTTGGCGGCGGGCACACCAATCCTCGCCGGGTGGGGGGCAGGGGCAAGCGTTTGTGTCGGTGGTGGGGCCACCAGCTTCACCACAACCGGGGGCTCAGTGATGGACCTGTTTGGCTTGAATGCAAGCTGGCTAAGCCACAAGACCCCTAACGCGTGCAAGGCCATGGAGAGTAAAACGGCCAGCAGCGTGGAGTGTTTTGCCAATGACATGGCTCTCCAATATAAGTGAAGTCTGATCCTCCGTGGGGCAGCGTCAGCACGAATGCGATCACGACCCCGTCAGCATCATCAAACGATTCAACATGGATCGCGCGGTTGAGTGTTATCCCTAATGAGGGTAGTGTTTTATTAACTTCTAAATATAAGCAAACATGGATATACTTTGCAGCATGAGGTACGGGAATGCGTTTGGTACTCGCATATCCCTTTGACAGAGCCTCCCGAAAGGGGGGCTCTTTTTTTCATCAAGCCATCCTTGGTGATAATCGCAATACGCCAAGTTACACGCTCAGCACAGGCTAGGGCCGACTTGGGTTAAATTCGCATCTGGTTATATTTACCCAACCCTGAGGAGTACTCATGAAACTTGTGACTGCTGCAATCGCTCTGTCCGCTTTGGTGGCTGGCCCCGCCTTCGCCAACCTGGACCTGGCCAAGAAAAACAACTGCCTGGCTTGCCACGCCGTAGACAAGAAAGTGGTGGGTCCTTCCTACCAGGACGTGGCCAAGAAAGGCAAGAGCGTGGCCGAGCTGGCCAAGAGCATCAAGGCCGGTGGCGCTGGCAAGTGGGGCCCGATCCCCATGCCCCCGCAACCCCAGCTGAGCGATGCAGACGCCACAGCCCTGGCCACCTGGATCCACGGCGGCGCCAAGTAATCACTGGCTGCTGTACAACAAAGCCGCTTTCGGGGAAACTCGAAGCGGCTTTTTTATTACCCGGAGGAGTACACATGAAACGCATGCAAAAACTGCTGCTTACCCTCGCTAGCGTCACTGCGCTTGTCGCACAGGCCGAGCCCGCCATTTTCAAAGGTGCCGATCTCAAGTTGGGTGCAAAACTGATCGCCGAAAACAAATGCAGCGCCTGCCACGCGCAGAAGGCGGGCGGCGACGGCAGCGCCATCTACAAGCCCAAGGGGCGTATCAACACGCCAGGCCTGCTGCGCGGCATGGTCGAGCAGTGCAACACAGAGTTGAACCTGGGCTTGTTCCCTGAAGAGGTCAACGCAGTGGCCGCCGTGCTCAACCGCGATCACTACAAATTCAAAGACTGAGCGCTTGCCTGCGTTCTGACGGTTGGCTTACTCTACTGCATAGGGTATCTTCGGATACCCTTCTTTTATGGTTTCGTGAATGATCCATGTCAATCGGTGAACAAGTTGTATTCGCCGTCGATCAACTGCGTGCTGTAAGGAGAAGAACATGCGCAAGAGCTTGGTGAAATGGGTTTTGGTATTGGTTGGCGTGGCAAGCATGACGGGCTGCGGCACCATCAGCACCATGGGCAAGCTGGAAAACGGTGCAGGCGCTGAAGCCATGCGCATGTGGGACCGTTGGGTGGAAGGTAACGGTGACATTGCGATTGCCACCACCTGGGAACGCAAAGTGGCCAAGGGCGTGACCACCGATGACATTGAAAGCATCCTGCGCACTGTGGCGGTCGAGCGCAACATGAAAGACGTCGGCACGCTGCCCCTGTCCAAAGAACTGGCCGCCCGCTCCGGCAAGCCCGAGAAATTCCTGCAGGTGTACTCCTTCTGCACTCCCACCACTGCTCGCAAGATGGTGGACTTCAGCCCTCACATGGCAGCCTTCCTGCCTTGCCGTATCACCGTGGTTGAGCAAGACGACGGCCTGTGGCTCTACACCCTCAATATGGACATGATGGTCAAAATGGGCCGCAAACTGCCTTCGCCGTTGAAAGAAGAAGCACAAAAAGTGCGTGACACCATCTGGGAAATGATGGAACGCGCGTCCAAAGGCGAAATCTGATCCTCAACTGGTATTGAAAACTCGGAGACACACATGAAAAAAATTACTCTTCGCGCCACCGCTGTGGCAGTGGCGGCTCTTGCTGCTGGCCAGGCTTGGGCTACCAACGGCATGCTGATGGAAGGCTACGGCCCTATCGCTTTGTCAATGGGTGGCGCTTCGCAAGCTTATGACAACGGTACGGCTGGCATGATGAACAACGTGGCTACGCTGCAGTTGGGTGAAAACGGTACGCGTGCTGATGTGGCTCTGGGTGTTTTGGGGCCGAATGTCACGGCCATGGGTGATAAGTCCGGTGGGACTTCATATGTGATGCCAGCCGTTGGTTGGACGCGTAAAACCGACCAGATGACCTTTGGTGTTGGCCTGATGGGTCAAGGTGGCATGGGCACAGAATACGGAGCTTCAAGCCCATTGGCAATGAATACAGGGGCAAATGTTCGTTCTGAGTTGTCAGTTGGACGGGTGATTTTCCCCTTTTCCTACCAAGCGACACCCGATGTGACATTGGGGGCCTCCATTGATTACACCTGGGCCGGAATGGATATGAAGATGGCAGCTACATCCCAAGATTTATTGGGAATGTATGCCGCAGGTAACGGGTGGGATTTGACAACCGCACAAACCAACTTTGGTGGCATGGTGAGTCAGATCAATCAAATGTTATCTGGTAACAGTCAGCCAACCTTGGGTCAGGTGAGTCTGGCGAGACTGGATTTTTCCAATTCCAGCGACTTCACTGGCAGCGCAAAATCTGGTGGGTTTACTGGCAAATTGGGGATGACATTCAAAGCCAATAAAGACACTACAGTTGCAATCAGCTATCAGCTCAAGACTCGTTTGGCAGACATGAAGACCGGAGCTAATGCTGCGACGTTCACGCTCATGGACGGGACCGTATCGTTCCCGATGACGGGTCGACTGGTGATCCGTGATTTCCAGATGCCAGCCGTTCTTGCAGCGGGTGTGTCTTACCAGGCAAACCCTCAGCTGATGTTGGCTGCTGATGTGAAATCAATCGATTGGTCTTCAGTTATGAGCAGTTTCAACATGACGTTTGAATCTGCAATGGGAGATATGAAATTTACGATGCCACAAAACTGGAAAGATCAAACTGTGATCTCTCTGGGGGGTGCTTATAAGATGAGCGATGCTTTGGTCTTGCGTGCAGGCTATAGCCATTCCACCAACCCGGTGCCTGATTCTACCGTGCACCCTTTGTTCCCGGCGATCGTCAAGAACCACTACACCGCAGGTTTTGGGTACCAGATCGACAAGAACATGAGTGTGAATGCGGCTGTCTCTCATGCGCCAAAAGTTACAGTTGCTGCAGGTCAGTTGAGTGGTGCCGCTATCACCCACAGCCAGACCAACTACCAGCTGATGCTCAGCTACCGTTACTAAAGCGCAACGCGGGGTGGTTTTCGCGCCACCCCGTGTAATCCCTGATTCAGTTCCATCTTTTATCGTTTATATTCGCACATCCGAATATAAGAACTCAATTGCATGCAAGCACTTGAAGATGAGCGCGACGAGGTGTTTGAGAAGGCGGCCGAGCTGTTTGGCTTGCTGTCCACGCCTGTTCGCTTGCGCATTCTGAGTGTGCTGTGTTCGGGTGAAAAGAACGTCGGACAGCTGCTCGAATCGATTGACATTGCGCAGCCCAACATGTCCCAGCACCTGAACATCATGTACAGGTCGGGCATTGTGGCCAAGCGGCGTCAGGGTGCGCAGGTGTTCTACCGGATCGCGGATGTTTCTGCGGTGAATGTTTGTCGTGCGGTGTGCACGCAGGTTGCTGTTGAAGTGACCGCCCATTAAAAACTCAAGACAAGGAGTTTGTGTGAAAGACGAAAGCATCAATTCGGGAAGGGTGCAAAAAGCACCAGAAAACTTCCTGACCCAAGACGGCATTCGCACTGTGTTTGCCGAGGGCAAGAAAGGTCGACGCGATTTCATTCGCAACGCCTTCGCTGCGGCAGCCGCAGGCGCGGCTGCCCCCATGGCCATGGCTCAGGGCAACCCGGTTCCGACCGAGGGGGGGGATCCCAACATCCTGAATCTGCCAGAGCACGCCACGGGCTTGGGTCAAGGTGTGGCCTCCAACAATGGCTACGGCGTGCCTTCCAAATTCGAGTCCAACATCCAACGCCGCCAAAGCCCGGGTCTGACACAGACCACGCAGGCTTCGGTGTCGTTTGCGCCACTGCAGTCGCTGTTTGGCATCGTGACGCCCAGTGGCCTTCACTTCGAGCGGCATCACCAAGGCTGGTGGGATATTGATCCGTCCAAGCACCGCTTCATGATCAACGGCATGGTCAAGAAACCCATGGTGTTCACCATGGACGAAATCATGCGCTTGCCATCGGTCTCGCGCTTTCACTTCATCGAGTGTGGTGCCAACACGGCGGTCGATTGGGGCAACGTGGCCGTGCCCACGGTGCAGTACACGCACGGCATGCTGTCGTGCAGTGAGTTCACGGGTGTGCCTCTGATCACGCTGCTCGAGCTCGCTGGTGCGGACCTCAAGAACGGCAAGTTTGTGCTGGCCGAAGGTGGCGATGGTTCGGCCATGACGCGCACCATTCCCATGAGCTTGATCACTTCTGGCGAAGTGCTGGTGGCGTATGGACAAAATGGCGAAATGCTGCGCCCCGAAAACGGCTATCCCCTGCGCTTGATTGTGCCGGGTGTGCAGGGTGTGAGCTGGGTCAAGTACCTGCGTCGCATCGAAGTGGGCGACAAGCCCTATGCCGCCAAGGATGAAGCGGTTCACTACATTGACCTGCAACCCGGTGGGCTGCACCGTCAGTACACCAACATCCAGGAGTGCAAGAGCGTCGTGACCACGCCTTCCGGCGGTCAGGTGCTGCTGGACAAGGGCTTCTACAACATCACTGGCCTGGCCTGGTCGGGCAAGGGCAAGATCAAGCGCGTGGATGTATCCACTGATGGCGGGCGTAACTGGCGCCAGGCCCGTCTGGAAACGCCTGTGCTGTCCAAGGCGCTGACGCGCTTTAACCTGGACTGGGTGTGGGACGGAAAGCCCGCGATCATCCAGAGCCGTGCTCAGGACGATACCGGCTTTGTACAGCCCACCTACCAGCAGTTGCGTGCTGTGCGTGGCACGCGCTCCATCTATCACAACAACGCCATCCAGTCGTGGTTGGTGCAGGAAAACGGCGAGGTGAAAAATGTCCAGATTTCGTAAGGTTCTCTTGACGGCCGCTTTGCTGGCAGTGGCTGGTGTGGCTGCGGCGCAAAGCACCCAATACCCTGGGCTGGGTCGCACTGCCACGCCCAAGGAGGTCGCTGCGTGGGACATTGATGTGCGCCCCGACTTCAAGGGTCTGCCCGCAGG
>JALRIL010000175.1 GCA_023255445.1 Limnohabitans sp.
CGTGTATTTCGGTTTGATGTTTGTGCTCAATGGCGCGATTGGTTTGATCACACCGCCGGTTGGCACTGTGCTCAATGTGTTTGTGGCGCGCCCCCCGCTGTTCCGCGTGGACGCTCCAGCCCGTGGCAAAAAGCCAGCCACCAAGGTGTATGCCTTGGATGAGGGCGAACTCACCGCCATCCTCGACAAACTGCGCAAAGACGGCGTGTCTGAAGGCAAGTGGAGCATCAGCCGTTTCAAGGGTCTGGGCGAGATGAGCGCCGAGCAACTGTGGGAGACCACGCTGAATCCGGACACGCGGCGCCTGTTGCCGGTGCAGTTGGGGGCGCTGGATTTTGGGCAGACCGAGGCCGAGATCACCAAGCTGATGGGCAAGGGAGAGGCGGCGGCCCGTCGTGAACTGATGGAACTCCATGGCGACGCCATCGAGATTGATGTTTGAGTGTCTGTGGTGTGCGACGAGCGGGGAAGTCTGCAGCGGCTTCCTCATGCTGGAGTACCAGAAATCGTCAGCCCCTGCAGCCTTCCCCGCTCGTCGCTTTGACGCTCGCAGCGAAACACGGTAATTCACATGAACGATCAACCAACTCTCGAATTCAACAGCGGCGAAACCGACGACGCGCTGAACCTGGCGAACTATGCGCAGCGAGCCTATCTGGAATACGCGCTGTCCGTCGTCAAAGGCCGCGCCTTGCCTGATGTGTGCGACGGCCAAAAGCCCGTGCAGCGCCGTATCCTGTACTCGATGGACCGCATGGGTCTGGGCTACAGCGGTAACACCGCGGCCAAGCCGGTCAAGAGCGCTCGTGTGGTAGGCGATGTGCTGGGCCGCTACCCCCCCCACGGCGATACTGCGGCGTACGACGCGCTGGTGCGCATGGCACAGGATTTTTCGCAGCGTTATCCGCTGATCGACGGGCAGGGTAACTTTGGCTCGCGTGACGGCGACGGCGCAGCGGCCATGCGGTACACCGAGGCGCGCTTGTCCAAGATCACCGGGCTGCTGCTCGATGAGATCGACATGGGCACGGTCGACTTTGTGCCTAATTACGACGGCTCGACCGAGGAGCCCAGCCAGCTGCCAGCGCGCCTGCCGTTCACGCTGCTCAACGGCGCCAGCGGCATTGCTGTGGGTCTGGCCACCGAGATCCCCAGCCACAACCTGCGCGAAGTGGCCGATGCCTGCATTGCGCTGGTGAAGAACGAACGGCTGACAGACGAAGAGCTGCTGGCGATCATTCCTGGCCCCGATTACTGCGGTGGCGGTCAGATCATCAGCCCGGCCAATGACATTGCTGATGCGTATCGCACGGGGCGGGGCAGCTTGAAGGTGCGTGCGCGCTGGAAGATTGAAGACCTGGCCCGTGGTCAGTGGCAGTTGGTGGTGACCGAGCTGCCGCCCGGGGTCAGTTCGCAAAAAGTGCTCGAAGAAATCGAGGAGCTGACCAACCCCAAGGTCAAGGCTGGCAAGAAGGCGCTCACGCAGGACCAGCAGTTGCTCAAGGCCAGCGTGCTGGCGGTGCTGGATGTGGTGCGTGACGAATCCAGCAAGGACGCGCCGGTGCGTCTGGTGTTTGAGCCCAAAACCAGCAAGATCGAACAGCAGGAGCTCATCACCGCGCTGCTGGCGCACACCAGCCTGGAGACATCGGCGCCCATTAACCTGACCATGGTGGGTATTGACGGCAAGCCCGTACAAAAGTCGCTGCGTCAGATTTTGGTGGAGTGGATCAGCTTCCGCCAGACCACGATCACCCGCCGCAGCCAGCACCGCCTGGCCAAGGTGCTCGACCGCATCCACATCCTTGAAGGCCGGCAGCTGGTGCTGCTCAACATCGACGAGGTGATTCACATCATCCGTAATTCAGACGAACCCAAGGCCGCGCTGATCGATCGCTTCAAACTGTCGGATCGCCAGGCCGAAGACATTCTTGAAATCCGTCTGCGCCAATTGGCACGGCTTGAAGCCATCAAGATCGAGCAGGAACTGAGTGAACTGCGCAGTGAGCAGGCCAAGCTCGAAGAGATCCTGGGCAGCCCTTCTGCGCTGCGCCGCCTCATGGTCAAGGAGATCGAGCAGGACGCCAAGACCTTTGCCGACCCGCGCCGCACGCTGATTCAGGCCGAGAAGAAAGCCGTGGCCGAAGTCAAGGTGGTGGACGAGCCCGTGACGGTCGTCATCAGCCAGAAGGGCTGGGTGCGTGCGCGTACCGGACATGGGCATGAGGCCAGCAGCTTTGCCTTCAAGGCAGGGGACGGTTTGTACGGCACCTTTGAATGCCGCACGGTGGACCAGCTGATTGTGTTTGGCACCAACGGTCGTGTCTACAGCGTGCCGGTGGCGGCGCTGCCCGGCGCGCGCGGTGACGGTCAGCCCATCACCACGCTGATTGAGCTTGAATCCGGCACCCAGCCCGCGCATTACTTTGCCGGTCCCATCAGCGCCACGCTGCTGTTGTCGGGCTCGGGTGGCTACGGCTTCCTGGCCACGGTCGAAGGCCTGGTATCGCGCAACAAGGGTGGCAAGAGCTTCATCAGCTTGGGCGAGGGCGAAACCGTGTGTGCGCCTTCCCATGTGAGCGGCTCCAGCGCAACGGTCGGTGCCGATAAACCGGCCATGCCCGCGGCGACCAGCGTGGCCTGCGCCAGCACGGGTGGTCGCATCCTGACCTTTGACATCAGCGAACTCAAGCTGATGGAAAAGGGGGGTCGCGGCTTGATGCTGATTGACCTGGAAGCCAAGGACACCCTGGCGGGGGCAGCGGCCTACACGCGCAGCGTGAAGATCGAAGGCATTGGCCGTGGCGGCAAGGAGCGCGAGGAAACCCTCGAAATCCGCAGCCTCAACAACGCCAAGGTCAGCCGCGCCAAGAAAGGCAAATTGGCAGATTTGGGCTTCAAGCCGAGCAAAATTTCACGAGTCGAGTAGGTGCCTGTTTCTTGAGCAACGCGCTGCAGACCACTAACGATGGGGTCTGCAGCAGTTGTTCAAGCACTTGTCCACAAGTTTGACCACGACTTGTGGGGAGAGATCAGGCCAGTTCGGCGATCAGCTCAATCTCGACGCAGGCGCCCAGCGGAATTTGCGCCACGCCAAATGCGCTACGGGCATGTGCACCAGCGGTGCCAAACACCTGGCCTAGCAACTCGCTGCAGCCGTTGGTCACGATATGCTGCTCGGTAAAGTCACCGGTGGAGTTGACCAGGCTCATCACTTTGACGATGCGCTTGACCTTGTTCAGGTCGCCCACGGCGGCGTGCAGCGTGCCCATCAGGTCGATCGCCACGGCGCGCGCGGCTTGCTGGCCTTCGGCCGTGCCGATGTCCTTGCCCAGTTGGCCTGCCCAGACTTTGCCGTCCTTCTTGGCGATGTGGCCAGACA
>JALRIL010000185.1 GCA_023255445.1 Limnohabitans sp.
TCCAGAGAGGGAAACTATCCGGATGTGGTCGAGTTTGCCCGGCTGTGCATCGACCATGGCGCCGATGGCATCACCGTGCGGCCCATCAAGCTGCTGGACGGCGAGTGCGAAGTCAACGAGGTGTGGTTTGACAACGTCGAAGTGCCCGCTGAAAACCTGATCGGCGAGAAAAACAAGGGCTGGACCTATGCCAAGCACTTGCTGAGCCACGAGCGCACCAACATCGCCGACGTCAATCGTGCCAAGCGCGAGCTCGAGCGTCTCAAGCGCATTGCCAAAACCGAAGGCGTCTGGGAAGACATTCGATTCCGCGACGAGATTGCCAAGCTCGAAGTCGACATCGTGGCCCTGGAAATGCTGGTACTGCGCGTGCTGTCCGCCGAGAAGTCGGGCAAGAACTCGCTGGACATTGCCGGCCTCTTGAAGATCCGCGGCAGCGAGATCCAGCAGCGCTACACCGAACTCATGATGCAAGCGGCCGGTCCGTTTTCCCTGCCCTTCATCTTCGAGGCCATGGAAGCGGGCTGGCAAGGCAACTTCCCGGGCGGCGTGGTGGCCAATGCGCCGCTGGCCTCGAACTACTTCAACATGCGCAAGACCACCATTTACGGCGGCAGCAACGAAGTGCAGCGCAACATCGTGAGCCAGACGGTCCTGGGCTGAGGAGTCAAAACATGGATTTCGATTTTTCTGAAGACCAGGAACAGCTGCGCGACGCAGTGCGCAAGTGGGTCGACAAAGGTTACGACTTTGACCGCCGCCGCGCCATCGTGAATGCTGGTGGCTTTGACCGCGCCGCCTACACCGAGCTGGCCGAGCTGGGTCTGGCCGGTTTGTATGTGAGCGAAGAGCATGGCGGTCTGGGCATGGGCCCGGTCGAAGCCATGGTGGTGATGGAAGAGCTCGGGCGCGGCATTGTGCTCGAACCCCTGGCGCAAACGCTGATCGCCAGCGCCGTGCTGCAAACGCACGCCCCGGCTGCTCTGCAGTCGGCCTGGCTGCCGCGCATCGCCGGTGGCGAGGCCATCGTGGTGCTGGCGCACCAGGAACGCGGGGCCCGCCACCACCTGAGCCGCTGCAAAGCCGAGGCCAAAGAGGCTGACGGCCGGTGGACGGTGAGCGGCACCAAAAGCATCGTACCCGTGGGCGACCAAGCCGATGCCTTCATCGTGCCGGCGCTGTCGGACGGCCACATGGCGCTGTTCCTGGTCGAGCGCGGCGCAGCCGGTGTCAAGACCGAAGGCTACCTGACGCAGGACGGCGCCCGCGCCGCCGAAGTCAGCTTGAGCAACAGCCCGGCACAGCTGATCACCAAGCGTGGTTTGACCGCACTCGAAGAAGCTGCAGACATTGGCTCAGCCTGCGTCTGTGCCGAAGGCGTGGGTGTGATGGACAAGACACTGGCCATCACCGTGGAGTACATGAACACGCGCAAACAGTTCGGCGTGGCGATTGCGTCCTTCCAGGCCCTGCGCCACCGCGTGGCCGACATGAAGATGCAGCTGGAGCTGGCCCGCTCAATGAGCTACTACGCCAGCCTCAAGCTCAAGGCGCCCGAAGCCGAGCGCCGTCAGGCCATCGCCCGCGCCCGCGTCCAGCTGGGTAACGCGATGCGCTTTGTCGGGCAGTCCACGGTGCAGCTGCATGGGGGCATTGGTGTGACCGACGAGTACATCGTCAGCCACTATTTCAAGAAGCTCACCCAGCTGGAAATGACCTTTGGCGACACCTTGCACCATTTGGGTGAAGTGTCGAACCGGATGCAGGACACGGCAGGGGTGTTTGCCTGATCACTCCTCCGCTCTGACCCTGACAAAGGTCGCAAAACGTGGCATCCCCTTGGGCGTGCGGTCACGATAGCGGTAAGTCACCCAAGCGCCCAAGGGTGGTGGCTCACGGCGCAAGGCATCGCTCAGGCCTGAGCCGATCGCAAACGTGTGCCCCTCTGGGCTGCGCACCTGCAGGGCGCCGGTCATCCCCGCATAACGGCCTTTGCCGGGCAAATAGCCCATGATCTGGGCTTCGGCATCGGCTTCGGGTTTGAATTTGAGCAAGGCTTCGCTGCGACCTGCGCGCCACAAAGCCTTTGCCTGGTGCAACACCAACCCCTCGCCCCCGGCCTGCACAAGAGCCTGCAGGCGTTGCTGCAAGGCCGTTGCGTCACGCACGCGAAATTGCTCCACCCTTTGCAACCAAGGTTGCCTAGCCCCCTCAATCACGGACGCCAAGGCCTGCCAGCGCACCTCAAAAGCGTCCGGCTGTCCGGGCGCATCAAACACCAGGTAGCGCACATCCCGCCAGGCCGCTTCATTGGGCTGCTGCTGACGCACGACGCCTGAAAGGCGGTCAAACTGACCTCGTCCCATCCAGAGTTCGCCATCCAGGGGGTGATCGGGCAAGGCCCGCACAAACCAGAGTGGGGCTGCGATCTCGCGACCACTGCGAAAGCGCAGCCGCTGGCCATCCCAAACTGCACGCACACCATCGAATTTCTCGCTGACCAGAAAGCCTTGTGGCGAACGGCTCGGCAACCATTCAGATGCCAGTTGCACGCCCGCAGGTGCCGCCTTGGCATAGGGGAAAAAAGGAATAAGCGCCAGCCACTGCAGACTGCAGCGGCGCGTCAGTGCGCCCAGGAACGGGCGCACAGCCCGCAATGTGAGATGGTTCATGGGTCCCCCTGTTCGCTGCTCGCCTGCATGGACGCAACATGTGTTGTGGAGACATGATGCGCCGGCGCGATCTGCACGGCAAGGGGGATTTACATCAGCAAGCGCGAAGTGCGTGGCACATGGGCCATCAAAAACTCCATCTGGTCAGCCAGGATACGGCGATTGCGCAAGATGAAGTCTTCCCACAAGCTGGGCACATAAGGTGTGTAGAGCAAAGGCATGTTGGCTTGCTCGGGCGTGCGGTCACGTTTGCGGTGGTTGCAGGCCTTGCAGGCGGTGACCACATTCATCCAGTGATCACGTCCATTTTGGGACACGGGCACGATGTGTTCGCGGGTCAACTCGGCTTCGTGAAAATGATCACCGCAATAAGCGCACACATAACGGTCGCGCACAAACAGCTTGGTGTTGGTAAGGCTTGATCGCAGTTCAAAGGGGTTGATCTTGGGCACGCCCTTGGTGCCGATGATGCTGTTGACGGTGATGATGGATTGCTCACCGGTGATGGCATTGTGTCCACCATGGAACACCGCCACCTGCTGACCGACCTCCCAGCGCACCTCATCGGCGGCGTAATGCAGCACCGCCTCTTCGAGCGAAATCCACGACTGGGGCAAACCTTGCGCCGACAGCTTGAGAACCTTCACACACGCCTCCAATCAACAGCCGTAAAGACACTGACACGGGTTCGTGAGTCTCGACCTTGATGCTGACGCAAGCCAGCAAGCCGGGCTCAGTCACAATATAACCTTTAAATTTCTCAAATTCATGACACGGACGACATGAAAGTCTTTCGCGGTTTTCACCACCCCGAGCTGGCCCGGGCCTGCGCCCTGACCATCGGTAATTTCGACGGCGTGCACCGTGGCCACCAGGCCATGCTGGCCCTGTTGCGCAACGAAGCTGCGCACCGGGGTGTGCCCAGCTGCGTCATGACGTTTGAGCCCCACCCACGCGACTACTTTGCCAAGGCGCAACAAAAGCCCGAAATCGCCCCTGCCCGCATCGCCACCCTGCGCGACAAACTGCTCGAACTTGAGCGCTGCGGTGTGGACCAGGTGGTGGTCCTGCCTTTCGACGCCCGCCTGGCCAGCCAGTCCCCGCAAGCTTTCATCGAAGAAGTGCTGGTCAAGGGCCTGGGCGTGCGCTATGTGCTGGTGGGTGACGATTTCCGCTTTGGCACCCAGCGTGCAGGTGACTACGCCATGCTCGATGCGGCTGGCCAAAAGCTGGGGTTTGACGTGGCCCGCATGAACAGCTACGAGGTTCACGGTCTGCGCGTGTCCAGCTCGGCGGTGCGCGATGCCCTGAGCGAAGCGCGCATGCAAGACGTATCCACCTTGCTGGGGCGCCCCTACAGCATCAGCGGCCATGTGGTGCACGGGCGCAAGCTGGGCCGAGAACTGGGCGCCACGCACGAAGGAGCGGGCAACGGCTTTCGCACCCTGAATTTACGTTTTTCCCACTGGAAGTCGGCGGCCAGCGGTATCTTTGCGGTCGAAGTACACGGCCTGACGCCCGAGCCCCTTGCAGGCGTGGCCAATCTGGGCATCCGCCCCTCGCTGGACCCCAACGACGTCAACGGCGGCCGGGTACTGCTGGAGACCCACGTGCTGGACTGGCCCGCCACCCTGGGAGGCGAAGAGGGCTACGGTAAAATCATCCGTGTGGATCTGCTGCACAAACTCCATGACGAGCTCAAATACGACAGCCTGGATGCCTTGACCCAAGGCATCGCCCAGGACTGCGAGAATGCGCGCGCCTGGTTTGCCTCTCGCCATGGTGAGACCCATCGCCAGACCACCCGCGACCGAATTTGACGATCACCGCGTCCTTCTTTTAACGGCTATTCATCATCGGGCCCCGCTTCGGCCCTTGGATTTGCCTCCGAATTCACCAGCGGCCGCGCGTGCCGCACCCCGGGTTTCAAACCATGACCGACCAAGCCACCGATTACCGATCTACCCTCAACCTGCCCGACACGCCTTTCCCCATGCGAGGCGATCTGCCCAAGCGCGAGCCCGCCTGGGTGCAGGAATGGAACGACAGCGGCCTGTATCGCCAATTGCGCGAGGCCCGCAAAGGTGCCCCGCTGTTTGTGCTGCACGACGGCCCGCCGTACGCCAACGGCAAGCTGCACATTGGCCACGCGCTCAACAAGGTGCTCAAGGACATGATCGTCAAAAGCCGCCAGCTGGCGGGCTTTGACGCGCAATACATCCCCGGCTGGGACTGCCACGGCCTGCCGATCGAAAACGCCATCGAAAAACTGCATGGTCGCAACTTGAGCCGTGACGACATGCAGGCCAAGAGCCGCGCCTTTGCCACCGAGCAGATCAACCAGCAGCGCGAAGACTTCAAGCGCTTGGGCGTGCTCGGCGACTGGGAGCGCCCTTACCGCACCATGGACTTCGCCAACGAAGCCGGAGAGATCCGCGCCTTCAAGCGCGTCATCGAGCGCGGCTTTGTCTACCGCGGCTTGAAGCCCGTGTACTGGTGTTTTG
>JALRIL010000198.1 GCA_023255445.1 Limnohabitans sp.
TCATCGATGCGCCCCTGCAGCAAAGGCACTTCTTGAGACTGGCGCGATAGGATGTGAATCAGTGTCAGACGATCAGGATAGCGATCCTTCAGGTCTTGCAGCGCTTCATTGAACATCACGCTGTCCATGCGGCGATTGCCATAGACCAGGGTGAACTTGGCTTCAGGCTGCTCTTCGAGTGTGGTCGCCAGGATCGACAGGATGGGCGTGATGCCCGAGCCAGCGGCAAAGCCCACGCGGTGGATGGCGCGCTGTTTTTGCACGGTGAAGCGCCCATCGGGCGGCATCACGCGCAGGGTGTCGCCGGCTTTCACTTGGGCAGCTGCCCAGTTCGAAAACACGCCGCCTTCGACCGGACGGATGCCAAGCTCGAGTTCACCTTGTGCCAGACGGCTGCGGGGCGAGCTGATCGAGTAGCTGCGGCGCACATCGGCGCCGTTGACATCTGCACGCACGGTCAAAAACTGGCCGGGTTGGAAGTCGAACTGCGCGCGCAGCTCAGCAGGCACGGCCAAAGTGATGGCGACGGCGCCAGCGGCTTCAGGCGTCACGCGGGAAACGGTCAGGTCATGAAAGCGCATGATGGGTCGCTCTTTGTACGGTTCAGTAGGGTTTGAAATAGTCAAACGGCTCCATGCAGCTCAGGCAACGGTACAGGGCCTTACAGGCGGTGGAGCCGAAATGGGAGGTCTCGGTGGTGTTGGCTGAGCCGCATTGCGGGCAGAGCACCACCTCGGTTTTGGTGCTGCGTGCCGCAAACTGCACCACGTTGGCCGAGCCGTTTTGTTCGCTGGCGCATGCATGAGGCGGCGCAATGCCGTAGGCACGCAGCTTGTCGCGTGCGGCCTCGGTCATCCAGTCGGTGGTCCAGGCGGGCGCCAGTTGCGTCACCACCTTGCCCTTCAGGCCCGCTGCGGCCAGTGTGGCTTTGACGTCGTCCTCGATCTGGCCCATGGCTGGGCAGCCGCTGTAGGTGGGCGTGATGACTACCTCCAACCCTTGGGCCCCCTCACGCACGTCGCGCAGGATGCCCAGCTCGCGCAGCGTGATCACCGGGATTTCCGGGTCACTCAGGCCCTCAAGCAATTGCCAGGCCTGCTGCGTGCGGGTCAGGGTCGTGGTCATTCGTGAATTACCAAGTCGCGCCGGGGTGCTGTCGGGCCAGGCTTTGCATTTCAGCCAGCACGAAGCCCAGGTGCTCCGAGTGGATGCCTTGCTTGCCGGTGGGCACGAAACCACCTGCCGTCGGTCGTTGCAGCGTGGCTTCGTGCAGAGCTTCGTCCACGATGCGGTTCCAGTCGTGCTGCAGCGCGGCCACGTCAATGCCGGTGCCATTGGCTTTCGCCGCCGCTTCTTGTGGGCTGGCGATCCAGAATTCCTGCGTGTAGGGCAGCAGCTGGTCGAGTGCGGCTTGCACCTTGGCATGGGACGCATCGGTGCCATCGCCCAGGCGCACCAGCCAGTCGCACGAGTGGCGCAGGTGGTAGCGCACTTCCTTGAGTGACTTGGCTGCGATCGCGGCCAGTTGAGTGTCTTGCGAGTTTTGTAACTGATCCCACACCAGCACCATCAGGCTGCTGTACAAGAAGTTACGCACGATGGTGACCGCAAAGTCGCGGTCGCCCTGGGCGGTCGCCGACATCAGGGGGAGGTGCGGTAATTCGCACAGGGTGTAGTTTTTGAAGTCCGGCACATCGCGGAAATACGCGAGCGTGTCTTCGGTCGCGCCGTTACCGATTTGTGCAGCGGCGTGCTGGTACAGCAGTCGGGCCTGGCCGATCAGGTCCAGGCTGTTGTTGGACAGCGCGATGTCTTCTTCCAGGATGGGGCCGTGCCCGCACCACTCGGCATTGCGCTGACCCAGGATCAGCGCGTTGTCGGCCAAGTGCAGGAGGTAATCGACGGGTGCCGTGACGGCAGTGGCCTGGGCGTCCATCACATGTGCCCCACTTCTTCGGGGATTTCGTAGAAGGTCGGGTGGCGGTAGATCTTGTCGCTGGCGGGCTCAAAAAACTCGGCCTTGTCGTTGGGCTCGCTGGCCGCAATCGCGCTGGACGGCACCACCCATACGCTCACGCCTTCCTGGCGGCGCGTGTAGACGTCACGGGCCATTTGCAGCGCGTGTTGTGCATCGCTGGCGTGCAGGCTACCGCAATGCTTGTGCTCCAGGCCTTGCTTAGAGCGGACAAACACTTCCCAAAGGGGCCATTCTTTCAATGCGGGCGGGTTCATGCGGCCTCCTTCATTTGACGTTGCTGTTGTTTGCGGCTGTGGGCGATGGCGGCTTCACGCACCCAGGCACCGTCGTTCCAGGCCTTGACGCGGGCACCCAAACGTTCCTTGTTGCAAGGACCGTTGCCGTTGACGGTGGCCCAGAACTCGTCCCAATCGATCTGGCCGTAGTCGTAGTGACCACGCGCTTCGTTCCA
>JALRIL010000003.1 GCA_023255445.1 Limnohabitans sp.
TGCAGGCGCCCGCGGTCACGGTCGAGGTGCACATGGCCAATGGCCTGCCCAGCTTCACGCTGGTCGGCCTGGCTGATGTGGAGGTCAAGGAGGCACGCGAACGCGTGCGCTCGGCCATTCTCAACAGCGGGCTCGATTTTCCGCACAACCAGCGCATCACGGTCAACCTGGCCCCGGCCGACTTACCCAAAGACTCGGGTCGCTTTGATCTGCCGATTGCTTTGGGCATCCTGGCCGCCAGCGGACAAATCGACGCCAACAAAGTCAACGGCCTCGTGTTTGCGGGCGAGTTATCGCTTTCAGGCGAACTACGCCCGGTGCGCGGCGCGCTGGCGATGAGCCTGGCCTTGCAACAACACGCGCACCACACCCGTCTGGTCTTGCCACCGGACAGCGCGCAGGAAGCCGCGCTGGTGCCGGGCACCGAGGTGTACCGTGCCAAACATCTGCTCGATGTGGTGCAACAGTTTCTGCCGCCATCCGACGGGCCTCCGACTGAGCCCAACCCGGATGGCTGGGCCAAGGTGCAGGCCCAGCCACCCGCACCTGCGCCGTTGCGCGCCGATCTGGCCGATGTCAAAGGTCAGGCGGGCGCCAAACGTGCCCTGGAAATTGCAGCAGCGGGCGGGCATTCCGTGTTGATGGTCGGCCCTCCCGGCTCGGGCAAGTCCATGCTCGCACAGCGCTTTGCCAGCTTGCTGCCGCCTATGAGCACCCAACAAGCGTTGGAGTCTGCGGCCTTGGCCAGCCTGGCTGGGCGGTTTGACTGGACGCAGTGGGCGCAGCGCCCCACACGCGCACCGCACCATAGCGCCAGCGCAGTGGCTTTGGTGGGGGGCGGCTCGCCGCCGCGGCCAGGCGAAATTTCACTGGCACACCATGGGGTCCTGTTCATGGACGAGCTGCCCGAGTTTCCGCGCAACGCTTTGGAGGCCCTGCGCGAGCCATTGGAGAGCGGCCAGATCACCATCGCCCGCGCAGCGCGGCAGGCCGAATTCCCAGCGCGCTTTCAATTGATCGCCGCCATGAACCCGTGTCCCTGCGGTTACCTGGGCCACGCCCAGCGCAGCTGCCGCTGCACGCCCGACCAGATAGCGCGCTACCAAGGCAAGCTCAGCGGCCCCTTGCTGGACCGCATTGATTTGCACATCGAGGTACCCAGCCTCGGCGCCCAGGAACTGTTACAGGCCCCCGCCGGCGAGTGCAGCGCCGTTTTGGCCGAGCGTTGCCTGCAGGCCCGAGAACGCGCCCTGGCACGTCAAGGCTGCACCAACCACGAGCTGCAAGGCCAGGCCATTGACGCCCACACGCCCTTGCAGGACTCGGCCGCTGCCTTGCTGCACAAGGCTGCGGCGCGCCTGGCCTGGAGTGGGCGCGGCACGCACCGCTGCCTGAAGGTGGCGCGCACCATTGCGGACCTGGCTGGCAGTGCAGCGATTGAGGCGGCTCACATTGCCGAGGCGATTCAATATCGGCGTGTGCTCAAAGGGCAGGATTGATCAGGCCCACACCACCAGATTTGGCAATTCATTGATAGGTGGCTGCCCTGCGGGCAACGCGAAGTGCTGCATTTGCAGGGCCGAGACTTCTTCGAGCGCCGCAGTCAAGCCTTGCTCATAATCCGTCGCCTTGAGGTGCTGCGACAGGCGCGTCAGCAAGTCCTGCCACTGTGCGGGGCTGACATGCCGAGCTATGCCCCGGTCGGCCACGATCTCGATGCGGCGCTCGGCCAACAACAGGTAAATAAGCACGCCATTGTTGTGTTCCGTGTCCCAGATATTTAATTGCCCGAACCACGACAGGGCGCGCTCGCGAACCACTTGCGCCAGTGGCGCATGGCGTCCAGCACGGCGCAAACTGTCGTACGGCAAAGCACCCTCGATGCAGACACAAATTTGTCCGCTGTGTCGCGCCTCGCTGGCGGCAATGCGCTGCTGCAAGCGCTCAGCCATGTCAGGCGGTACCGCACGCCGCGAGGCCGATTCGCTTTGCCAATGGTGCCGCCACCACCGACTTGCGCGTTGCAGCCAGGTGTCTTGAAGAACGTTCATGTCACCAGTCTCCCGAGGCACCACCGCCCCCAAAGTCACCACCGCCGCCGGAAGAAAATCCGCCACCGCCAAAGCCGCCACCAGACCCCGAGCCCCAACCACCTCCGGGGCCCCATCCCCCTGGGCCGTGCCGGCCCAGTCCGCTCGAACGTGCGTTCGTTGGCAGGTTCTGCAAAAACATGGCGACCATGAACCCCGCCATCACAGCCAAGCCAGCCGCCCAGAGCAGGGCCGTCATGTTCCAGGTCAGAAAACCGGCCACGCCAGCGGCCGCCAGCGCACCCAGGCGCCGGCCCAGCATCTGGCGCAGCACGGTGGAGACCAAAGGCACCACCACCGCCAGCATGACCAGCAACTCGAACGGATCCACACCGGTATCGTCTGCAGCCTGTTGATCCGGCAAGGCCAGCGACTCCCCTTCGATGCGGGCTTGCAGTTGCATGAGCCCCGCGCGCACGCCACCGGCATAGTCCCCGCGCTTGAACGCCGGCACCACCACCTGGTCCAGAATGCGTTTGGCCAACACGTCCGGGATAGCGCCTTCCAGCGACTTGGCAGGCGCGATGCGCATGCGCCGGTCCTGCACCGCCACCACAAACAGCAGACCATCACCCACATCGCGGCGTCCCAACTTCCAGGCGTCACCCAAGCGCTGGGTGTAGTCAGCAATGTCTTCGGGCTGGGTGGTGGGCACCAGCACCACCACCATTTGCGTGCCCTGCTTTTGCTCGAAGGCCTGCAGCTGGGCTTCCAGGCTTTGGCGGTCGGCAGGCGAAAGCACCTGAGCCAGGTCGAGCACACGCGCCGTCAAGGCTGGCACCGGCTGCAAGGTTTGGGCGTGCACCCACGCGGGCAGCGCCAACCACAACACCCATAGCCACACGCCCACCCAAACGGGCAGGCGTTTAGGCAAGCCGGCCCTCACTTGCCGAACTCGACCTTGGGTGGTGCGCTGATGGCCGCTTCATTAACCACCGTGAAGTTGGGTTTGGCCTGATAGCCCATGACCATGGCCGTCAGGTTGCTGGGAAAGCTGCGCGCCAGCACGTTGTAGTCCTGAATGGTCTGGATGTAGCGGTTGCGCGCCACGGTGATCCGGTTTTCCGTGCCTTCGAGCTGCACGCGCAAATCGGCAAAACCCTGGTTGGCTTTGAGGTTGGGGTATTGCTCGGAAACCATCATCAAGCGTGACAACGCGCTGGAGAGCTCGCCCTGCAGGTTTTGAAACTGCTGCAAGGCCTGCGGGTTGTTGAGCACTTCGGGCGTGATCTGGAAACTGGTGGCTTTGGCACGCGCCTCAACCACCTTGGTCAGGGTTTCCTGCTCGAAGTTGGCTTCGCCCTTGACCGTCGCGACGATGTTGGGAATCAGGTCCGCACGGCGCTGGTATTGGTTGAGCACTTCGGACCAGGCCGATTTGCTTTGCTCGTCCAGACGCTGAAAATCGTTGTAGCCGCAGCCCGTCAGGCCGGCGGCCAAGGTCAGCGCTGCCAGCAAGTTCAGGATGCGTGTGGTGGTGCGTTGCATTTGTTTTCTCCCTTTCACTTAGAAGAAAACAAGCTTACCCCAAAGCTCTAGAGGTTGGGGGCCAGCAGGCGCTGAAGGTCCTTGACTGTGGTGCCGCTGCGCGCGGCCAGGTCCTGCACTTGGTCCTCGCCCACCTTGCCGACGTTGAAGTACTGCGCATCCGGATGGGCAATGTAGAAACCGCTCACGCTGGCGGCCGGCGTCATGGCCAGGCTCTCGGTCAGGCCCATGCCGATCTCTTCGCACTGCAGCACCTTGAAGAGGTCTCGCTTGGCGCTGTGGTCAGGGCAGGCGGGGTAACCCGGCGCGGGGCGAATGCCCTGGTATTTTTCGGCGATCAGGTCTTCGTTGGACCAGGCTTCACCTTCGGCATAGCCCCACAGGTCGGTGCGCACGCGCTGGTGCAGGTATTCGGCAAAGGCTTCGGCCAGGCGGTCGGCCAGGGCCTTGAGCATGATGGCGCTGTAGTCGTCGTGCACGGCCTCAAAGGCTTCGGCGCGCTTGTCAGCGCCAATGCCCGCCGTCACGGCGAACATGCCGGCATAGTCCTGCACTCCTTGCGGACCGACAAAGTCGGACAGGCAGCGGCTGGGGCGGGTCACGCCGTCAATGGTCTGCTTTTCGGTCTGCTGGCGCAGGCCATACCAGGTCATCGCGGTCTGCTGGCGCGCTTCATCGGCATAGAACGCGATGTCATCACCCAGTGCGTTGGCCGGGAACAGGCCGACCACCGCGTTGGCCGTGAGCCAGCGGCCGTCGATGATCTTCTGCAGCATCGCCTTGGCATCGGCAAATACTTTACGCGCCTGCTCGCCCACCACCTCGTCCTGCAGAATCGCGGGGTAGGGGCCGGCCAGGTCCCAGGTCTGGAAGAAAGGCCCCCAGTCGATGTACTGGGCCAGCTCGGCCAGATCGAAGTTCTTGAACACGCGGCGGCCGATGAATTTGGGCGCTTTGGGTGTGTAGCCCTGCCAGTCCATCGGCGTGGCATTCGCACGCGCCTTGGCCAGCGGCCACAGCGGCGTCTGCTTCTTGCCAGCGTGCAAGGCGCGCACCTTGTCGTAGTCGGCGTTGAGTTCTGCCACCCAAGCGGCCTTGCCGTCGCCCAGCAGGCCCTGTGCCACGCCCACGCTGCGCGAGGCGTCAGGCACATAGACCACGGGGCCGCTGTAGTTGGGCGCGATCTTGACGGCGGTATGCACGCGGCTGCAGGTGGCGCCGCCGATCAGCAGCGGCGTCTGGCGCTCGCGGAAATAGGGGTCCTTTTCCATCTCGGCGGCCACGTACTGCATCTCTTCGAGGCTGGGGGTGATCAGACCCGACAGGCCGATGATGTCGGCGTTTTCTGTCTTGGCCTTGGCCAGGATCTCGTGACAGGGCACCATCACGCCCATGTTGAACACGTCGAAGTTGTTGCACTGCAGAACCACGGTGACGATGTTCTTGCCGATGTCGTGCACATCGCCCTTGACGGTGGCGATCACGATCTTGCCCTTGGACTTCACGTCCTGACCGGCCGCTTCCTGCTGGCGTTTTTCTTCTTCGATATAGGGCACCAGGTGGGCCACGGCCTGCTTCATCACGCGGGCGCTCTTGACCACCTGCGGCAGGAACATCTTGCCCTGGCCGAACAGGTCGCCGACCACGTTCATGCCGTCCATCAGCGGGCCTTCGATCACGTGCAGCGGGCGGCCGCCTTTGGCCAACACGTCCTGGTAGGCGGCCTCGGTGTCTTCGGTGATGAAATCGGTGATGCCGTGCACCAGCGCGTGGCTCAGGCGCTCGTTGACGCTGCCGTTGCGCCACTCGAGCTTTTTGCTGTCGTCCTTGGCGGTACCTTTGGCACTTTCGGCCACTTCAATCAAGCGCTCACCGGCATCTGGCCGACGATTGAGCACCACGTCTTCCACCCGCTCGCGCAGCGTGGGCTCGAGGTCATCGTACACCCCCACCATGCCCGCATTGACGATGCCCATGTCCATGCCCGCCTGGATGGCGTGGTAAAGGAACACGGTGTGGATGGCTTCGCGCACCGGATCGTTGCCGCGGAAGCTGAAACTGACGTTGGACACGCCGCCCGAGACCTTGGCGCCCGGCAGGTTCTGCTTGATCCAGCGCGTGGCCTCGATGAAGTCCACCGCGTAGTTGTTGTGCTCTTCGATGCCGGTTGCGATGGCGAAGATGTTGGGGTCGAAGATGATGTCCTCGGGCGGGAAATCGACCTCGTCGACCAGGATGCGGTAGGCGCGTTCGCAGATCTCGATCGTGCGTGCGTAGGTGTCGGCCTGGCCCTTTTCGTCAAAGGCCATGACCACGGCAGCTGCGCCGTAACGCTTGATGAGTTTGGCCTGGCGTTTGAACTCGTCAACGCCTTCTTTCATGCTGATCGAATTGACGATGCCCTTGCCCTGAATGCAGCGCAAACCGGCCTCGATGACCGACCACTTTGAAGAGTCAATCATGATCGGCACGCGCGCAATGTCAGGCTCGGATGCGATCAAATTAAGGAACCTCACCATGGCGGCCTGGCTGTCGAGCATGGCCTCGTCCATGTTGATGTCGATCACTTGCGCGCCGTTTTCAACCTGCTGGCGCGCCACGGCCAGCGCCTCTTCGTACTGGCCATTCAGGACCATGCGCGCGAAGGCTTTGGACCCCGTCACGTTGGTGCGCTCGCCCACGTTCACAAACAGGCTGCCCGCGCCAATGGACACCGGCTCCAGACCGGACAGCTTCATGGGAGGAACATTCTCAACGGACACAACAACAGACACAGCTCACCTCGGGGGTCACGGGTGAGCGTCGTTGAAAAGATCAAGCCCCAAGCCTGACCCGCTGTGCGCCAGATCTGGCGGCGGGCTGCAACGCTCCTTGGGAAGGCCCCGATTTTAACCGTCAGGCCACTTCCTTGTAGAAGAAGCCGCTGTGCACGCTGCGGGGCGCCAGCGGGCCCACGGCCTTGCCGATGGCGCCAATGTGGTCGGGCGTGGTGCCGCAGCAGCCGCCCACGATGTTGACCAGGCCTTCGGCGGCAAACTCGTGCAACAAGCGGCTGGTGACGTCTGGCGTTTCGTCAAAGCCGGTGTCGCTCATGGGGTTGGGCAGGCCCGCGTTGGGGTAGCAGCTGATGAAGGCTTCATCGCCCACGGCCTTGCTCAGCTCCTGGATATAGGGGCGCATCAGCGTGGCGCCCAGCGCGCAATTCAGTCCAATCGCCAGCGGACGGGCATGGCGCACACTGTTCCAGAAAGCGGTCACGGTCTGGCCACTCAGGATGCGGCCGGAGGCGTCGGTGACGGTGCCGCTGATGATGACGGGCAGGCGTTCGCCACTGTTCTCAAAGAATTCCTCAATCGCAAACAGCGCGGCCTTGGCGTTGAGGGTGTCGAAAATGGTTTCGACCAGCAGCACATCCACGCCGCCTTCGACCAGAGCTTCGACCTGTTCGTAATAGGACTGGCGCAACTCTTCAAAAGTGACGTTGCGCGCGCCCGGGTCGTTCACATCGGGGCTGATGCTGGCGGTCTTGGGCGTGGGGCCCAGGGCACCGGCGGCGTAGCGCGGGTGATCAGGGGTAGAGAATTTGTCGCAGGCGGCTTTGGCCAGACGGGCCGAGGCCAGGTTCATCTCGCGCGCCAGGTCGGCCATGCCGTAGTCCTCTTGCGCCACACGGGTCGCGCCAAAGGTGTTGGTTTCGATCAGGTCGGCGCCAGCGGCCAGATAGGCCTCGTGGATGTCGCGGATCACATCGGGGCGTGTCAGGCTGAGCAGCTCATTGTTGCCTTTGACGTCCTTGGCAAAGTCCTTGAAGCGCTCACCACGGTAGTCCGCCTCGCTCAGCTTGAAACGCTGGATCATGGTGCCCATGGCCCCGTCCAGAATGACGATGCGTTGGCTCAGGGTCTCGGGCAGCGCGGCGGCGCGGGTGTAGTTCAGGGCTTTCATAACCCCGTATTGTAAAAAGGCCCCCGGGCCGAAGCACCGGGGGCCTGACAAGACCTTGCATCCGGGGTTCAACGCATGTCAAAACGGTCGGCGTTCATGACCTTGTTCCAGGCACCCACAAAGTCCTGCACGAACTTGGCGGCGTTGTCGTCCTGGGCGTACACCTCGCTGATGGCGCGCAGCTGCGAGTTCGAGCCGAACACCAGGTCCACCCGGGTGCCGGTCCACTTCACGGCGCCGGTCTTGCGGTCGCGGCCTTCAAAGGTCTCCTCGCTGGCATCGGTCGGGGCCCAGGCCACGCCCATGTCAGTCAGCTGAACAAAGAAGTCGTTGGTCAACTGACCCACGCGGCTGGTGAACACACCGTGCTTGGCGCCACCCGTGTTGGCGCCCAACACCCGCAAGCCACCCACCAGCACCGTCATCTCGGGTGCCGACAAGCCCAGCAGCTGCGCCTTGTCCACCAGCAGCTCTTCGGCGCGCATGCGGTAGGCCTTCTTCTGGTAGTTGCGAAAGCCGTCAGCCACCGGCTCCAGCACCGCAAACGATTCGGCGTCGGTCTGCTCGGCGCTGGCGTCGGTGCGGCCTGGGGTGAAGGGCACGGTCACGTTAAAGCCTGCAGCCTTGGCGGCGGACTCCACGGCGGCGCAGCCACCCAACACAATCAGGTCGGCCAGAGACACCTTTTTGCCGCCAGCGGCGCCCGCATTGAAGCCGCGCTGCACTTCTTCGAGCACCGCCAGCACCTTGGCCAGTTGGGCCGGCTGGTTGGCCTCCCAGTCTTTCTGCGGGGCCAGACGCACACGGGCACCGTTGGCGCCACCGCGCTTGTCCGAACCCCGGAAGGTGCTGGCCGATGCCCAGGCCGCTCCCACCAGCTCGCTCACCGACAGGCCGCTGGCCAAGATGCGCGTCTTGAGCTCGGCCGCGTCGGCGGCGTCGATCAGCGGGTGGTTCACCGCCGGCACCGGGTCTTGCCAAATCAGGTCTTCGGCCGGCACTTCGGGGCCCAGGTAGTTGGCCTTGGGGCCCATGTCGCGGTGGGTCAGCTTGAACCAGGCGCGGGCATAAGCGTCGGCAAACTCGTCGGGGTTGTTCAGGAAGTGGCGCGAGATTTTTTCGTAAGCCGGGTCAAAACGCAGCGACAAGTCGGCCGTGGTCATGTGCGGCGGGTGCTTCTTGCTGGGGTCGTGCGCGTCGACGATCATGTCCTCGGGGTCGACGTTCTTGGCGCGCCACTGAATGGCACCTGCGGGGCTCTTGACCTGTTCCCACTCGTACTTGAACAGCACCTTCAGATAGCCCATGTCCCACTGGGTGGGGTTGGGCTTCCAGGCGCCTTCAAAGCCGCTGGTGGTGGTGTCGCCGCCTTTGCCGCTGCCGTGGGTGTTGATCCAGCCAAAGCCCATTTCGTGCAGCGGTGCGCCTTCGGGCTCGGGGCCGACCTTGGCCGGGTCGCCCGCGCCGTGCATCTTGCCAAAGGTGTGGCCACCGGCCACCAGGGCCACGGTTTCGTAGTCGTTCATGGCCATGCGCGCAAAGGTGTCGCGCACGTCGTGGGCCGACAGCTTGGGGTCGGGGTTGCCGTCCGGGCCTTGCGGATTCACATAAATCAGGCCCATCTGTACAGCGGCCAGCGGGTTCTCCAGCTCGCGGTTCCCGCTGTAGCGGCTGCCCGGCTTGTCGCTGGTGGCCAGCCACTCTTTTTCAGCGCCCCAGTACACGTCCTCTTCCGGGGCCCAAATGTCGGCGCGGCCGCCCCCAAAACCAAAGGTCTTGAAGCCCATGGTCTCCATGGCCACGTTGCCACACAGCACAAACAGGTCGGCCCACGAAATCTTGTTGCCGTATTGCTTTTTGATCGGCCACAGCAGGCGGCGGCCCTAGTCCAGGTTGCCGTTGTCGGGCCAGCTGTTGATGGGCGCAAAACGCTGGTTGCCGGTGTTGGCGCCGCCGCGGCCGTCGGCCGTGCGGTAGGTGCCAGCCGCGTGCCAGGCCAGGCGAATGAACAGACCACCGTAGTGGCCGTAGTCGGCGGGCCACCAATCCTGGCTTTGTGTCATCAGGTCGGCCAGGTCTTTTTTCAGCGCGGCGTAGTCGAGCTTCTTGAATTCTTTTTTGTAGTCAAAGTCCGCGCCCATGGGGTTGGACACCGGCTGGTGCTGGTGCAGGATGGCCAGGTTCAGCTGGTTGGGCCACCAGTGGGCATTGGACTGCTTGCCGGGCGTGCTGCGTGCGCCGGTTGAGGCGTGGAAAGGGCACTGGGGTGCAGTGTGTGGGCTCATGATGTTCTCCTCTAAAACGACAAGAACCCAGTCTAGAGATGCGGTGGCAATTTGACCAGTCAATTACCTCAATTTTGGCGATTGAAAATAGCTAACATGCCCCCTCAATGCCGATCAATCAATGCTGTGCCTGCCAACGCGCATGGCCTGAAGCCCGAAGCTCACAAGCCGGGCAGGTACCGCAGCCGTAGCCCCAGGGGTGGCGTAAGCTGCGGTTACCCAGATAGCATGTGTGGCTGTGCTCGACGATCAAGTCCACCAGGGCCTTGCCGCCACCGTTTGCATCCGCCTGCTGGCCCAGGTCCTGCGCCAGCTGCCAGGTTTGCGCCTTGTCGATCCACATGAGCGGGGTGTCGATCAGCAAGCGGCGGTCCATGCCCAGCGACAGTGCCACTTGCATCGCTTTCATGGTGTCGTCGCGGCAATCGGGGTAGCCCGAAAAATCGGTTTCACACACGCCCGTCACGACCACCTGCAGACCTCGGCGATACGCCAGCGCGGCAGCCAGGGTGAGGAACAACAGGTTGCGGCCGGGCACAAAGGTGTTGGGCAGGCCCGAACTTTCCATGGCAATTGCGGTGTCACGGGTGAGGCTGGTTTCGCTGATCTGGCCCAACACACTGGAGTCGAGCAGGTGGTCCTGGCCCAATTTGTCCGCCCAGGCCGGAAAACGCTGCACGATGGCTTCACGCACAGCCAAACGAGCTTCCAGTTCAACGGCATGACGCTGGCCGTAATCAAACGCCAGCGTTTCCACACGCTGGTAGTGGGTCAGCGCATGGGCCAGACAGGTGCTGGAGTCCTGGCCACCAGAAAAGAGAACAAGGGCTGTGGTGTGCATAGGGGGCAATGGTAGCAATAGCGGACAATCCAGCCTGCAATTGATTGACTGCCACACTGTGTCCGACCACCTTCCCATCCTGCGCGAAATTTTTGGCTACGAAGCCTTTCGCGGCCCTCAGCAAGCCATCATCGACCATGTGGCGGCAGGAGGCGATGCGCTGGTGCTCATGCCTACGGGCGGCGGCAAAAGCCTGTGTTACCAGATTCCAGCCATTGCACGCCAGCGCGCCGGGCAGGGGGTGACGGTTGTGGTGTCGCCCCTGATTGCGCTGATGCACGACCAGGTGGGCGCGCTGCATGAGGCCGGTGTAGAGGCTGCGTTTCTCAACAGCACACTGAGCAGTGAAGAGGCTTACGACACCGAGCGCCGCTTGATGCGCGGCGAAATCACCTTGGTCTACGCGGCGCCCGAGCGGGTGACCACGGCCCGATTCCTGGCCCAGCTTGACTCGCTCAATGAGCGCGGACTCCTGTCCTTGTTTGCGATTGACGAAGCCCATTGCGTGAGCCAATGGGGGCATGATTTCCGACCCGAATACCGTGGACTGGCTGTGTTGCACGAACGCTTTGCCAACGTGCCCCGCATAGCACTGACAGCCACGGCCGATGCGCTCACACGTGCCGACATCGTCGAGCGACTGCAACTGCAAGAGGCCCGCCAGTTTGTCAGCAGCTTTGATCGACCCAACATCCGCTACACCATCGTCGAGAAAAAAGACGCCAGCACGCAACTTTTGCGCTTCATCGAACGCGAGCACGCCAACGAGGCTGGCGTGGTGTATTGCCAGTCTCGCAAACGCGTCGAAGAAGTGGCCGAACAACTGGTGCAGGCAGGCATCCGCGCGCTGCCTTATCACGCCGGTTTACCTGCCGAGTTGCGACAAAAACACCAGAACGAATTTCTGCGTGAAGAGGGCGTCGTCATGGTCGCCACCATCGCTTTCGGTATGGGCATCGACAAACCCGATGTGCGTTTTGTGGCCCACCTGGACATGCCCAAAAACATCGAGGGCTACTACCAGGAAACCGGCCGTGCCGGACGCGACAGCCTGCCGTCGGACGCGTGGATGGCCTATGGCTTGCAGGACGTCGTCAACCAACGACGCATGATCGATGAGAGCCCGGCCGCCGAAGAGTTCAAGCAGGTCATGCGCGGCAAGCTCGACGCGCTACTCGCGCTGGCCGAAGCCACTGACTGCCGCCGCGCGCGACTGCTGGGCTACTTTGGCGAGGCTTACGGCGGACAGCAAGAGGGCGGTGGCGGCATTTACATGCCCTACTGCGGCAATTGCGACAACTGCATGGAGCCACCGCAAATTTGGGACGGTACCGATGCCGCACGCAAGCTGCTGTCCACCGTGTACCGCTGCCAGCAGGCCAGCCGCAGTGGCTTTGGCGCAGCGCACACCATGGACATTGTGCGCGGCAAGCTCACCGATAAGGTCAAGCAACGCGGGCACGAATCCCTCAGCACATTTGGTGTGGGCGCCGACTACAGCGAGCAGCAATTGCGAGCTGTGCTGCGCCAGCTGATCGCCATGGGCGCACTCAATGTACGCAGTGAAGAGGGCTTCAACACCCTGGAGTTGACGGAAGGTTCACGCGCCGTGTTGCGTGGTGAGCAATCGGTGCTGCTGCGCGAATCGGTGGCCGCCGACAAGCCCACACGTGGCTCGCGCAGCAAAAGCCGCAACGCGCCCAGTGCTGCGGCAACGCACCTGGACCCCGAGGCCATGGTGCGCTTCATCAACCTCAAAGCCTGGCGGGCCGAGGTGGCACGTGAGCACAACCTGCCCGCTTATGTGATTTTTCACGACGCCACGCTGGCCGCCATTGCGCACGCCGCACCACAAAGCCTGGACGACCTCCAGGGCATCAGCGGCCTGGGCACCAAAAAGCTCGAAGCCTATGGCGCCGATGTGCTGCGCCTGTGTCAGGCCTGACGGCGTCTTTGCACCGCCAGCGCCAGCGCATCGAGCACTGGCACCGTCTGCTCAAAACTGATGCAGGCATCCGTAATCGACACGCCGTACTGCAGGGGCTGACCGGGCTTGAGGTCCTGGCGGCCTTCATTGAGATGACTCTCGACCATCAGGCCCATGATGCGCTTGTCTCCGCCTGCGATCTGGGCGGCCACATCGTGCGCCACCTCGATCTGTTTGGCGTGCTGTTTGCTACTGTTGGCATGTGACACATCGACCATGACCCAAGGCGCCAAGCCCGAGGCTTCAAGCACCTTGCACGCGGCATCCACATCGGCAGCCGCGTAATTGGGCGCTTTACCGCCGCGCAGGATGATGTGCACATCCTGGTTGCCACGCGTCTCGAAGATGGCCGCCTGGCCCATCTTGGTCATGCCCATGAAGGCATGTGGTGCCTTTGAAGCCACCACCGCATCGGCAGCGACTTTGACACCGCCGTCGGTGCCGTTCTTGAAACCCACCGGACACGACAAGCCACTGGCGAGCTGGCGGTGGCTCTGGCTTTCGGTGGTACGCGCACCGATCGCGCCCCAGGTCACCAGATCGCTGATGAACTGCGGGCTGAGCAGATCCAGAAACTCGGTGGCCACGGGCAGGCCGATGTCCAGCACATCCAGCAAGAGCTTGCGGGCCATTTCCAGGCCTTCGTTCATGGCAAAGCTGTCGTCCAGGTGCGGGTCGTTGATGTAGCCCTTCCAACCCACGGTGGTGCGGGGTTTTTCGAAGTACACGCGCATCACCACGATCAGGTCCTGGGCATGCTTGTCGGCCAGCACTTTGAGACGACGAGCGTAATCGATAGCTTGGTCGTGGTCGTGAATGGAGCACGGCCCGACCACCACCACCAGCCGGTCATCGCAGCCTTGCAACACTTGCGAAATGGCCTGACGCGACGCCTCCACCAGCGCCAGGTGCGCAGGCGTGGCCGGTAACCGCTCTTCGAGCAAAGCGGGCGTCATGAGCGGGCGTACCGAGGCAATGCGGGTGTCGTCGATACGGGTTTTGTCTTGGGTGGAGAGCATGGTGCTTGGGCCGATAATTTGTGCACAGTGTAAAGGCCCCCATGAGCAATCCCATCCCCGAAACCTTGCCCCCACCCCAACTCGAGCATGTTTGCGATCTGGCAGTGACCATTGCGCCCGCCGTCGAGGTCGGCCCCACCCCTGCAGGCTTGCGCCGTGTGATTCCCATCACGGGCGGTGTGGTCCAGGGTCCGCGACTCAATGGCAAGGTTCTGGCCAGCGGCGCCGACTTTCAGCTCATTTTGGCCAACGGAACCCAGGCCCACCTGGATGCACGTTACGTGATCGAGCTTGTCGACGGTACGCGCGTATTTGTCCAGAACACGGCGCTGCGTGTGACCTCCGCGGAAAACTCGCAACGCATCATGCGTGGCGAGCCAGTCAATCCCGACGAAATTTACTTTCGTTGCCAACCCCGGCTTGATGCCGCCGGCGAGCAATGGGCTTGGCTGGCCGAGAGTCAGTTCATTGGCGCTGGGCGGCGTGCGCCAGACGGGGTTTATCTGAGTTTTTACCGGGTCTGTTGATCAGGCAAAACGCGTTGGGGCATAGGGTCGGGTATCGACCCCTGTGGGCTCGCCGCTGATCAGACTGGCCAACAAACGCCCCGTCACCGGCCCCAGCGTGAAGCCTTGGTGCCCGTGGCCAAAGTTGAACCACAAGCCTGTGTGTTTGGGTGCTGCGCCGATCACCGGCAGCATGTCTGCGGTGCAGGGACGGGCGCCTAACCAGGGCGGCGTCTGCAAGGGCTCACCCAGGTTCACAATTTCCCTCGCACTGCCTTGTGCTTTTTTCAGTTGCACAGGCGTAGGCGGGGCATCCAGCGGCGCAAATTCGGCGCCGGTGGTCATTCTCAAACCTTGCGCCATGGGCGCCAGCACGTAACCTTTTTCGGCATCCAGCATGGGCTGGTTGAGGGTCTTCGGAGCCTGAAAGTGCTGGTGGTAGCCCCGTTTGATGAACAGGGGATAGCGGTAGCCCAATTGCCGCAGCAAGTGGTCCGACCACGGCCCCAGCGCCACCACGGCTTGGCGGGCCTGCACGAGCCCGTCCGGCGTCCGCACTGCCCAGCCTTGTCCGGTTTGCCTCAGGCTTTGTGCATCGGCGCTTTGAATCTGTCCCCCGCGTTGCACAAACAGTGCCGCGTAACGTTGCACCAGGCTACCCGGGTCTTTGACAGACCACGGATCCAACCAATGCAAGGCCCCCGGTAATGCTTGCCGTAGTGCAGGTTCTGCGTTGGCCAAGGCTTGGCTATCGAGCGCGGCATGGCGAATGCCCAGCGCCCGCTCCAGGTCCTGCGCCCGCGCCAAGGCTTGCTCAAACTCCCTGGGTGTGCGGTAGACAAACCGAAAGCCTTTGCGCTCGACGAGGTCCTGCGCGCCCGCAGCCTCAATCCAGGGCGCATGGTCATCAATGGCTCCTGCAATGAGCTGACTGTAAGCATGCGTGACCCGGGCATAGACCACAGGGTGTGAATTCTGAAAATAGCGCAGCAAGGGACCGGCCATTTGCCACAAACCCCGTGCGTGCCAATGCACCTGCGCCCCCACGCCCAGCAAGGTGCGCAAGAGAAACCGCGGGTCGCGTGGAAAGGCATAGGGCTCAACAGCTTCGCGTTGAATCACGCCCGCATTGCCAAATGAAGTTTCCTGACCGGGGCCACGCCTGTCGACGAGCGTGACATCCAATCCTCGAGCCTGCAGCTCAAGTGCTGTTGCGGTACCCACCATGCCGGCACCGAGCACCAAAATTGATCGACCCATGCCCCCATTGTGCGCGCATATGCCCTGGCGGTTTGATTTTCCTCAAGCTTGGCTACAATATCTGTATTCACCCTATTCGAGGTCAACATGTCTGCTCACAACGAAACCCCCGCATCTGAAGACCCGGTAGAGGCTGTGGTCAAGTACATCCCTTACGTGATTCCGGCTGCCGGCGCCTTGCTGATTTTTCTGCTCGCTTTTATTGCTGTGAGCATGGCTTAAGCGACTCCATCGCAAGCTGCAAACCCGCCCTCGGCGGGTTTTTTTATGGCTGGTTCAGGGGGGTCAGCGTCGGCGCGCATAGGGTTATGCATTTTTTGCATGAACTGTCGGTGTTTTGTCAGCCATGACCGCATCGCTCTTCCTAAAATCCGGGTTCAGCCCAGTTACATGGGTGTTACCGTTTTCATGTGACCGGGCTGTGACGTTTTTCCAAAGGCATGCGGGCACGTCTTTGGAAAAACGTTTTTAAACTTCGGAGCTCTTCCCATGAACGCACCCGTGATGCAGGGCCTGGCCCTCAACACCCCGGCCTATGTCAAAAACCCCAAGCTGATTGCCTGGGTGGCCGAAATGGCAGCCTTGTGCAAGCCTGACACTGTGTACTGGGCCGACGGATCACAAGAAGAATACGACCGCCTGTGCCAGGAACTGGTCGACGCCGGTACCTTCAAAAAACTCAACCCCTCCAAGCGCGCCAACTCCTTCCTGGCCATCACTGACCCGTCTGACGTGGCGCGCGTGGAAGACCGCACCTACATCTGTTCCGAGAAAAAGGAAGACGCCGGCCCGACCAACAACTGGATGGTCCCGGCCGAGATGCGCGCCACGCTCAACCCTCTGTTTGACGGCTGCATGAAGGGTCGCACCATGTACGTGGTGCCCTTCTCCATGGGCCCGCTGGGTTCGCACATCGCCCACATCGGCATCGAGCTGACAGACAGCGCCTACGTGGTCGTCAACCAGAAGCTGATGACCCGCATGGGCAAAGCCGTGTACGACGTGATCGGTACGGACGGTCCCTTCGTGCCCTGCGTGCACACCGTGGGCGCGCCTTTGGCTGCCGGTGAAAAGGACAAGACCACCTGGCCTTGCAACCCCACCACCAAGTACATCGTCCATTACCCCGAAACGCGCGAAATCTGGTCTTATGGTTCGGGCTACGGTGGCAACGCCTTGTTGGGTAAGAAGTGTTTTGCCTTGCGCATCGCCTCCAACATGGGCCGCGACCAAGGCTGGTTGGCCGAACACATGCTCATC
>JALRIL010000073.1 GCA_023255445.1 Limnohabitans sp.
GTCCGGATTCAGCGTGGTCTCCCACAGTTGCTCGGCGCTCATCTCGCCCAGACCCTTGAAACGGCTGATGCTCCACTTGCCCTCGGCCACACCGTCCTTGCGCAGCTTGTCCAGAATGGCCGTGAGCTCACCCTCGTCGAGCGCGTACATCTTGGTCGCCGGCTTCTTGCCACGCGCCGGTGCGTCCACGCGGAACAGCGGCGGGCGCGCCACATACACATGGCCCGCATCGATCAGCTTGGGGAAATGGCGGAAGAACAAGGTAAGCAGCAGCACCTGAATGTGCGAGCCGTCCACATCGGCATCACTCAAGATGCAAATCTTGCCGTAACGCAGGCCGCTCAGGTCCGGCGAATCCTGAGGCCCGTGCGGGTCCACACCAATGGCCACCGAAATGTCGTGGATTTCGGTGTTAGCGAACAGGCGGTCGCGCTCAACCTCCCAGGTGTTGAGCACCTTGCCGCGCAGCGGCAGCACCGCCTGGCATTCCTTGTCGCGGCCCATCTTGGCGCTGCCGCCGGCAGAATCCCCTTCAACCAGAAACACCTCGTTGTGGGCAATGTCTCGGCTCTCGCAATCGGTCAGCTTGCCGGGCAGCACCGCCACGCCCGAGCTCTTGCGCTTTTCGACCTTCTGACCGGCGCGCTGGCGCGTCTGCGCGGCCTTGATGGCCAGCTCGGCCAGTTTTTTGCCGTAGTCCACATGCTGGTTGAGCCAGAGTTCGAGCGCCGGGCGCACAAAGCTGGATACCAGCCGCACCGCGTCGCGCGAATTCAACCGCTCCTTGACCTGGCCCTGAAACTGCGGGTCCAGCACCTTGGCGCTCAGCACATAGCTGGCGCGGGCAAACACGTCTTCGGGCAGCAGCTTGACGCCTTTGGGCAGCAGGCTGTGCAGTTCAATGAAGCTCTTGACCGCGTTGAACAGGCCGTCGCGCAGGCCGCTGTCGTGCGTGCCACCTGCAGGGGTCGGGATCAGGTTGACGTAGCTCTCGCGCACCGGCGCACCCTCTTCGGTGAAGGCCACGGCCCAGGCCGCGCCCTCGCCTTCGGCAAAACTGTCGTGGCTCTTGTCGGCATAGCCTTCGCCTGCAAACATCGGGATCACCGGGTCCGCGCTCAGGGTCTGGCCCAGGTAGTCGCCCAGGCCGCCCTTGTATTGCCAGTTTTGCGTTTCTTTGGTTTTCTCGTTGACCAGCGTGACGCTCACGCCGGGCATCAGCACCGCCTTGCTGCGCAGCAGGTGCACCAGCTCGCCCAAGGGCAAGGCGGGCGAATCGAAGTATTTGGCATCGGGCCAGACACGCACCGTGGTGCCTTGCTTGCGATCACCCGCCTGCTGGGCACGCGAGACCAGGGGCTCGACCACATCGCCGCCCGAAAACACCAGCGTGGCCACCTGGCCTTCGCGGTGGCTGGTGGCTTCGAGCCGCTTGGCCAGCGCATTCGTCACGCTCACGCCCACGCCGTGCAGGCCGCCCGAGAAGCTGTAGGCACCGCCCGAGCCCTTGTCGAACTTGCCGCCCGCGTGCAATCTTGTGAAGACCAGTTCGATCACCGGGGCCTTTTCTTCAGGGT
>JALRIL010000093.1 GCA_023255445.1 Limnohabitans sp.
ACCAGAATGAAGTTGAGCAGTCCACCTACAACTTCGAGCATTCGGATGCCGATTTCCTGTTCACCGCTTTTGGTGCGCACGAGAAGCAGGCCAAGTACCTGATGGAGCAGCAGCTCGCGCTGCCGGCCTACGAGCAGGTGCTCAAAGCCGCGCACAGCTTCAACCTGCTCGACGCGCGCGGCGCTATCAGCGTGACCGAGCGCGCGGCCTACATCGGCCGCATCCGCAACCTGGCGCGTGCCGTGGCGCAGAGCTACTACGAGAGCCGCGAGCGCCTGGGCTTTCCGATGGCGCCGCGCGAGTGGGTGGCGCAGATGCCCAAAAAAGCCGCCTGAGTCGAAGGAACAAGAACAATGACAACGCAAAACCTGCTGGTCGAACTTTTCGTCGAAGAGCTGCCGCCCAAGGCCCTCAATAAACTTGGTAATGCTTTTGCGGGTGTGCTGGCTGAACAGCTCAAGGCCCAGGGTCTGGCCGCTGCCGATGCAGTGGTGAGCGCTTTTGCTTCGCCGCGCCGTCTGGCCGCCCATGTGACGGGTGTGCTGACGCAGGCCGCCGACAAGGCCGTGCAGCAAAAGCTCATGCCCGTGAGCGTGGGTCTGGACGCCAGCGGCAACGCCACGCCCGCCCTGCTCAAGAAGCTGCAGGCGCTGGGCGCCGATGTGAGCGACTCCGCTGCGGCCTTGGCCGCGCTCAAGCGTCAGCCGGACGGCAAGGCCGAAGCCCTGTTCTACGACAGCCTGGGCAAGGGCGCTACCCTGGCTACCGGACTGCAAAAGGCGCTCGATGAAGCGCTGGCCAAGCTGCCGATACCCAAGGTCATGCAGTACCAGCTGGAGACCGACTGTGAACTGCCGGGCTGGAGCAGCGTGAACTTTGTGCGCCCTGCGCACAGCCTGATCGCCTTGCATGGCAGCACCGTCGTACCGGTCAAGGCGCTGGGCTTGACGGCTGGCAACAGCACACAAGGTCACCGCTTTGAAGCCAAAGTGCCCACTGTGGTGCTGCCGCATGCTGACAGGTACGCTGAAGTGCTCAAGAGCGACGGTGCCGTGATCGCCAGCTTTGCCGAGCGGCGCGCTGAGATCGTGCGTCAGTTGAACGCGGCAGCCGCCCAGGTGGGTGGCGGTGTGAAGCCGATTGAAGATGAGGCCCTGCTCGACGAAGTGACCGCGCTGGTCGAGCGCCCCAATGTGCTGACCTGCCAGTTTGAAAAGGAATTTCTGGACGTACCGCAAGAGTGCCTGATCCTCACGATGAAGGCCAACCAGAAATACTTCCCGCTGATCGATGCTGCGGGCAAGCTGACGAACCGTTTTTTGGTGGTGAGCAACATCACGCCCGACGACGCGTCGGTTGTGATCGGCGGCAACGAGCGCGTGGTGCGCCCGCGCTTGGCTGATGCCAAATTCTTCTTCGACCAAGATCGCAAAAAGACGCTCGAATCGCGCGTTGAAGGTCTGTCAAAAGTGGTCTACCACAACAAGCTGGGCACACAAGGCGAGCGCATGGCGCGGGTTTGCGCCATCGCCCAGGCGATCGGCCAACAACTCGGTGGCGATCTGCTGGCCAAGCAAGCCGCTCAGGCCGCTCGACTGGCCAAGACCGACCTGCTGACCGACATGGTCGGTGAGTTCCCCGAGCTGCAAGGCATCATGGGGGGCTACTACGCGCGTCACGACGGCCTGTCGGCCGAAATCGCCGAAGCCATCGAAGACCATTACAAACCGCGCTTTGCGGGCGACGAGCTTCCGCGTAACAACGTCGGCGTGGTGGTGGCGCTGGCCGATAAACTCGAAACGCTGGTGGGTATGTTCGGCATCGGAAACCTGCCCAGTGGCGACAAGGACCCGTTCGCGTTGCGCCGCCATGCGCTGGGCGTGATCCGCATGTTGATCGAAAAAAATCTGACCATCGATCTGTCGGCCCTGTTGGCGTTGTCGGTGCCGGTCTTTGGTGACAAGATCAGCGACGCGCGTGGCCCACTCACGGCCTTTATCTATGACCGCCTGGCGGGCGGCCTTCGCGAGCAAGGTTTCAGTGCCCAGGAAGTGGAAGCGGTGCTGGCTCTGCAGCCCCAGCGCCTGTCTGACGTGGCCAAGCGCCTGACGGCAGTCCGCGCTTTTGCTGCCTTGCCTGAGAGCTCGGCACTCGCTGCAGCCAACAAACGCATTGGCAACATCCTCAAGAAAGCGGATGAAGTGGATGCGCATGTGAACACGGCGCTGCTCAAGGAAGACGCTGAAGTGGCTCTGTACGCAGCGATGGGCAAACTGGTCCCGGAATCCACGGCTCAGTTCGAGGCCGGTGACTACACTGCCAGCCTGCAGACATTGGCCGCGCTACACGGTCCAGTCGATGCCTTCTTTGACGATGTGATGGTCAATGCCGAAGCGATGGACCTGCGTCTGAATCGCCAGGGCTTGCTCAAAAGCTTGCATGTGGCCATGAACCGTGTGGCTGATTTGTCCTGCCTGGCAAGCTGAAAGCGGTCATCGTCATGCACACCAAGCTGGTCATCCTCGATCGCGATGGCACCATCAATCAGGCCAGTGATCAGTTCGTCAAATCGCCCGAGGAGTGGACGCCCTTGCCAGGTGCGCTGGAGGCCATTGGACGCCTCAACCACGCGGGCTACCATGTGGTGCTGGCCTCCAATCAATCCGGTCTGGGGCGTGGTTTGTTGGACATGGCTGCGCTCAATGCCGTGCATGACACCATGGCCAAGGCCTTGGCCCGAGTGGGTGCCAGGGTAGATGCCATTTTTTACTGTCCGCATGCGCCAGACGAAGCCTGTCATTGCCGCAAGCCCGAGCCGGGTTTGCTCGAACAGATTGGCGAGCGTTACGGCATCAGCCTTCAAGGTGTGCCCTTTGTGGGTGACAGCGTGCGCGATGCGCAAGCGGCTGATGCCGCAGGCGCTCAGCCCCATCTGGTTCTGACCGGCAGGCATGCAGGGCTGGACCCCCGCGAGCCGCTGCCCGCAGGGTTTCCTGCGCACACGCGCGTGCATGCCGATTTATCGGCATTCGTCGATGCCTTGCTGCAACCACAGCCGTTAGCGACTTCACAAGGTTGAGGCATGAATTTCATACGCTCTGTTTTGCATTTGCTCTGGATGGGTATCACGGTCATCCCTTGGGCACTGTTTGTGGTGGCTGTGTCCTATGTGGTCAGCAGCACCAGGCTGTACTGGATATGTGCCGCCTGGCTGCGCATAGCCGTGAGCGGCGGGCAATGGATTTTGGGCATTCATAACCGTGTCACGGGCATGGAAAACCTGCCCAAAGGAGCGACGGATCCTGCGGTGTTGTTGGTCAAGCACCAGTCCACCTGGGAGACCTTTGTGATGCCGGCCATCATGCCGCACCCTTTGGCCTATGTCTTCAAGCGCGAGTTGCTGTATGTGCCGTTTTTTGGCTGGGCCATGGCGCGCCTGGACATGATCCACATTGACCGCAGCCAGCGTGCACGCGCATTTGCCAAAGTTGTCCAACAAGGCAAACGCCTGATGGCGCAGGGCACCTGGGTCATCATGTTTCCAGAAGGTACGCGTATTGATCGTGGCCAGGTGGGCGAGTACAAAACCGGTGGGGCACGACTGGCGATTGCGGCCGGCGTGCCTGTGATTCCGATTGCCGTGACCTCGGCCAAGTGCTGGCCCCGCAAGGCGTTTATCAAACGACCGGGGGTGGTGGACATTTCCATCGGTCAACCGATCCCGTCCCTGGGTCGGGAAGCTGCGGAATTGACCGCTCAGGTGCAGGAATGGATCGAGTCTGAAATGCGTAGACTGGATCCTGAGGCCTATGCCTCCTGAACAACTGGCGCTGGACTTTGCCAGTGCCGAGCGTGGACTGCGGTGGCCCGCACCTGAAGGCGCTAATCGGCACATCGTGCTGCAGGGCGAGCATGTTTTGTACCGCCTGGACTGGACTCGCCGACGCACCATTGGCTGTGTGGTGACGCTGCAAGGCTTGCTGGTACGTGCACCACGTTGGGCCGGAGTGCGGCAAATCGAAGCCTTTTTGCTTGAGAAAGCGGCCTGGATAGTGCGACACCTTGACGGCATGCGTGAGCGCCTACAACAGCCGCGCCCGACGCCGCCCATCTGGCAGCATGGTGCGCCGTTTCAGCTTTGGGGTCAGGAGTGGTGTCTGGGGCTGGGTCACCCCCATGTTCAGGTTCATGAAGAGGCGCGTTGTCTACATTTGCCGCTGCCCCTGCATGCGCAAGGACAAGCACCCCAGGCAGCGCTGGAACACTGGCTGCAGCTGCAGGCGCGCCAAGTGTTGACCGAGCGGCTCAATCACCATGCACCTTTGCTGGGGGTGCGCTGGACGAAGCTGTCCTTGAGCCAGGCCCGGACCCGTTGGGGCAGTGCTCGACAGGATGGGCATATTCGCCTGCATTGGCGACTGGTGCATTTGCCCATGGCCTTGGTGGACTATGTGGTGGTGCACGAGCTGGCGCATCTGCACGAAATGAACCATGGCCCCCGTTTCTGGGCCTGGGTCGGGCGCATCCTGCCCGATTACGAGGAGCTCAAGCAGGCGCTGCGATCGGTAGACCTGTCCCATTGGTCCTGAGACCTGATTTGAGCGAGGCTGGGCTCTTGGGTTAGGATGCAGGCATTGACGTTAACGTAACGTCAACTCTCAACCCTTGAACACATGGCCACCACCTACACCATCAGCGATCTGGCGCAGGAATTTGACCTGACCACGCGGGCGATCCGCTTTTATGAGGATATGGGGCTGTTGCAGCCGGAGCGCACCGGGCCAGGAGGGCGAAACCGAAGCTATTCGCCCCGAGATCGCACCCGCCTGAAGCTGACCTTGCGTGCAAAGCGTTTGGGACTGTCCTTGAACGAGGCCAAGGACCTGATCGACATGTACGACAGTCCACGCGATACCGTGCCGCAGTTGCAAAAGTTTTTGGTGGTGCTGGCCGAGCATCGTCAACAACTGGAGGCACAGCTGGCCGATTTACAGGCCACGTTGGACGAAGTCAAAACCCACGAAAAAGATACCCGTACCTTGCTGAGCAAAGCCAGCAAAAGCAAGGCGTGACGCGAACAGTGGCATCGACATCGGGTAAGCGATGATTGACGTTTACGTAAACGTCAATTAAAGTCCGTCTTCTCTTGATTGCTCCTATCTCCGCTGTGAACACCCCCGAATACGAACGCGTCGCTGCCAGTCTGGCCCGTCAGGGCATGATGCAGCACCTGCATGTGCGCTTGCTGCGCGCAGAGCCCGGTCTGGTGGAGTTGGCGTTGCCCTACGGCGACAAAGTCACGCAGCAGCAAGACGGTTTTCACGGGGGTGCCATGGGGGCCTTGGCCGATATTGCCGGCGGTTACGCAGGCTTGACCCTGGCGCCCGATGGCATGGAAGTGGTCACCGTGGAATACAAGATCAACTTCCTTAACAGTTATCAGGGCGGCGAGATCCGTGCCCTTGGCCGGGTGGTCAAGGCGGGTAAACGTGTCATCGTCACCACGGCCGAGGTGCATCACATCGATACCAATGGGAAGGTTTCGCCCTGCGCTGTGATGCAGCAGACACTGGCGCCCGTGCCCAAAACTTATTGACGATTTTCGAGGAGTTTCTAATCATGAACATGCCTGGCCTGAATTTCCAACTTGGTGAAGACATCGATGCACTGCGTGAAGCCGTGTATGACTTTGCCCAAAGCGAAATTGCTCCCCGCGCGGCCGAAATTGACCGCAACGACCAGTTTCCCATGGACCTGTGGCGCAAGATGGGTGACCTGGGTGTGTTGGGCATCACCGTGGGTGAGGCATACGGTGGCGCGGGCATGGGCTATCTGGCCCACATGGTGGCCATGGAAGAAATCTCGCGGGCCAGCGCTTCGGTGGGCCTGAGCTACGGCGCCCACAGCAACCTGTGCGTTAACCAGATCAATCGCAACGGCAACGAGGCCCAGCGCGCCAAGTACCTGCCCAAGCTCATCAGCGGTGAGCACGTCGGCGCCCTGGCCATGTCCGAACCCGGAGCCGGCTCGGACGTCATCAGCATGAAGCTCAAGGCCGAAGACAAGGGGGGCTACTACCTGCTCAACGGCTCCAAGATGTGGATCACCAACGGGCCTGACGCCGACACCCTGGTGGTGTACGCCAAGAGCGAGCCCGAGCTGGGTGCACGCGGCGTGACGGCCTTTTTGATCGAAAAGGGCATGAAAGGTTTTTCCATCGCGCAAAAACTCGACAAGCTGGGCATGCGCGGCAGCCACACGGGCGAGCTGGTGTTCAACAACGTCGAAGTGCCCGCCGAGAACATTTTGGGCGGTCTGAACAACGGCGCCAAGGTGCTCATGAGCGGCCTGGACTACGAACGCGCTGTGCTCACCGGCGGCCCGCTGGGCATCATGCAGG
>JALRIL010000204.1 GCA_023255445.1 Limnohabitans sp.
AAAAACGAGTTGGCGCATTTTGTGGGCCGCCCCTCGCCCGTGTACCACGCTGCGCGCATGAGCCGCGAAATGGGCGGCGCGCAAATCTTCTTGAAACGTGAAGATCTGAACCACACCGGCGCACACAAGATCAACAACACCATCGGCCAGGCCCTCTTGGCCAAACGCATGGGCAAGCCGCGCATCATTGCCGAGACCGGCGCCGGTCAGCACGGCGTGGCCACCGCCACCATCTGCGCCCGCTATGGCCTCGAATGCGTGGTCTACATGGGCAGCGAAGACGTCAAACGCCAGAGCCCCAACGTCTACCGCATGAAGCTGCTGGGCGCGACCGTGGTGCCGGTCGAATCGGGCAGCAAGACGCTCAAGGACGCCCTGAACGAAGCCATGCGCGACTGGGTGGCCAATGTGGACAACACCTTCTACATCATCGGCACGGTGGCGGGCCCACACCCCTACCCCATGATGGTGCGCGACTTTCAAAGCGTGATCGGCGAAGAATGCCTCGTGCAAATGCCCGAGATGTTCAAATCGCTCCAAATGGCCGAGCAGCAACCCGACGCCGTGATCGCCTGCGTGGGCGGCGGCAGCAACGCCATGGGCATTTTCTACCCCTACATTCCGCATGAGAAGACGCGCCTGATCGGCGTCGAAGCGGCTGGCGAAGGCATGGATTCGGGCAAGCACTCGTGTTCGCTACAGTGCGGCAGCGCGGGTGTGCTGCACGGCAACCGCACCTATGTGCTGCAGGACGACAACGGCCAGATCACCGAAACCCACAGCGTGAGCGCCGGCCTGGACTACCCCGGCGTCGGCCCCGAGCACGCCTTCCTCAAGGACATCGGCCGCGCCGAGTATGTGGGCATAACCGACAAGGAAGCGCTCGAAGCTTTCCACTACCTGTGCCGTACTGAAGGCATCATCCCGGCGCTTGAATCGAGCCATGCTATCGCCTACGCCATGAAGCTGGCCAAGACCATGCGCCCGGACCAGTCCATCCTGGTCAACCTCTCAGGTCGTGGGGACAAAGACATCGGCACCGTGGCCGATCTGAGTCAAGCCGACTTTTACTGCCGCCCCAGCTGCCGTGGCCAGTCGGTCAAGGGCGGCGAGCAGCCTGTGAACATCGTCAAATAAGGGCAGGAACATGTACCCCCACGCTCGTCACTTCGTGTACTCGCTGCCCCCCGAGGGGGCTTTGCCCTCCTTGGGGCGGCCCTGCGGAGGTCAATCATGAGCCGCATTGACACCACCCTCTCCCAGCTCAAAGCCCAGGGCCGCAAGGCGCTGATTCCTTTCGTGACCGCAGGCTTTCCGTTCGCGGACAGCACGCCCTCGCTGATGCACGCCATGGCCGCCGCCGGAGCCGACATCATCGAGCTGGGCGTGCCTTTCTCTGACCCGTCAGCTGACGGCGCTGTGATCCAGAAAGCCGGCGACCGCGCGCTGGCCTACGGCATTGGCCTGGTGCAGGTCCTGGCCATGGTGCGCGCGTTCCGCCAGACCAACACCACCACCCCTGTGGTGCTGATGGGTTACGCCAACCCGGTCGAGCGCTACGACCAGAAGCACGGCGCGGACAGTTTCATCAAGGATGCCGCTGCTGCCGGTGTGGACGGTGTGCTGATTGTGGACTACCCGCCCGAAGAGTGCGTGGAGTTCGCCGCCAAGCTGCGCGCCCACAGCATGGACCTGATCTTTTTGCTGGCCCCCACCTCGACCGACGAGCGCATGCAGCAAGTGGCCCAGGTCGCGAGCGGCTATGTGTATTACGTGTCCCTCAAAGGTGTGACCGGCTCTGGTGCACTGGACATCGAGGCCGTGGAAGCCATGCTGCCTCGCATTCGTCAACACGTGAACGTACCGGTGGGCGTGGGTTTTGGCATCCGCGATGCGTCCACGGCCAAAGCCATCAGCCGTGTGGCCGATGCGGTGGTCATTGGTTCGCGGCTGATCCAGCTGATCGAAAACGAACCGGCAGACCGCGTCAACACCGTGGCTGCAGACTTTTTGTCCGGTATTCGCCGGGCCCTGGACGCGTGAACGGCGATAATCCCCGCCCAACAGGAGAACCCCGATGAGTTGGCTTGAAAAACTGCTGCCCCCCAAAATCCAGCACACCGACCCGGCTGACCGCCGACAGGTGCCCGAGGGTTTGTGGGTCAAATGCCCCAGCTGCGAAACCGTTCATTACAAAAGCGATCTGGAGCAGAACCTCAACGTCTGCCCCAGCTGCAATCACCATCTTCGCATCAGTGCCCGCACCCGCCTGAACGGCTTTCTGGATGGCGAAGGCCGCTATGAAATCGGCCAGGAAGTGATGCCTGTGGATGCCCTCAAATTCAAGGACAGCCGCAAGTACCCCGAGCGCCTGAAGGAAGCCATGGACAACACCGGCGAAACCGACGCACTGGTGGTCATGGGCGGCGCAGTCCACAGCATCGAGCTGGTGGCGGCCTGCTTCGAGTTCGACTTCATGGGCGGCTCCATGGGATCGGTGGTCGGTGAGCGTTTTGTGCGTGGCGTCGAAACCGCTATCGAACAAAAAGTGCCTTTCGTCTGCTTCACCGCCACTGGTGGCGCCCGCATGCAGGAAGGCCTGCTGTCCCTGATGCAGATGGCCAAGACCAACGCTGCCTTGACCCGTCTGGCCAAAAAAGGGCTGCCCTACATCAGCGTGCTGACCGACCCGACCATGGGCGGTGTGTCTGCAGGATTTGCTTTTGTCGGTGATGTGGTGATTGCCGAGCCCAAAGCCCTGATCGGCTTTGCTGGCCCGCGCGTGATTGAGACCACCGTACGTGTGAAGTTGCCCGAAGGCTTTCAGCGCGCTGAGTTCTTGCAGGAAAAAGGCGCGATCGACTTCATCTGCGACCGCCGCGAACTGCGCAAGATCATTGCCAGCACGCTGGCCATGCTGCAGCGCCAAAGCGCCGACGCCGTCAGCTGATCACATCATCCAACTGTTTTGCAGTCCGGCCAGCACCATGGCCAGGACTTGCATCAGGATCAAAAACACCCAAGCCGAAATGTCCACGCCCCCCAAGCGGGGCAGCCGGCTGCGCAAGGGGTCGAGAAATGGCTGAGACAAAATCTGCAGCAGGTGGTAGGACACCGAGCCCGGTTGCAGCCAGGACATCAGTACATACAAAAACACCAGCGCACTCAAGGCCGAAGCCACCAGCTGCGCCAAGCCCACCACGCTGACCAAAGGCAGCAAGCCCCAAGCGCCACGCCCCCCCATCAAGGCCCACATCAAGCCGTATTGGGCGAGCTTGATCAGCCAGGCCCCGACCACGCTAGCGGTATCGAGTTTGCCCCAGGCAGGAATGTGCCTGCGCAGGGGCAGCACCAGCCAGTCAGTCACGGCGCAGACAAACTGCCCCAGAGGCTGTCGAAAAGATACCCGTTGCCACTGCATCAGCAGGCGCAACAGGCAAGCGCCGGCCACCAGACTGGCGGCTATATCCAAAAGCATGGCCATCAAGTTGAAAAACATGGGACTCCTTTTGCGGTCAGACCCCGATGATACCGAGGGTGCCCGGTAAAATAGAGGGTTTTGGCCATGCCCGCGGCCTGATTTGACGCGGGCCCCTACCCCAACATCACACCATGTCCGACACGACCAACGCCCCAGCCGCGCCCCAGCAAGACGAAAACCAGCTGATTGCGGAGCGCCGCGAAAAACTCAAAGCCCTGCGCCAGGCTCAGGCCGAGGGCAAAGGCGTGGCCTTCCCGAACGATTTCAAGCCCGAGCACCATGCCGATAAACTGCATGGCCAATATGGCGAGACCGCACCTGAAGCCCTGAACGGCGAAGGCACCACCCCAGTGGTGGTCAAGGTCGCTGGCCGCATGATGCTCAAACGCGTCATGGGCAAAGCCAGTTTTGCCACACTGCAAGACGCCACGGGTCGCATCCAGGCCTACATCACCCGAGACGATGTGGGCGAAGAGATCTACGCCGAATTTAAACACTGGGATTTGGGCGACATCATTGCCGTCGAAGGTCACCTGTTCAAGACCCGCACGGGCGAGCTGTCCATTCATGCCAGCTCGATTCGCTTGCTGACCAAAAGCCTTCGCCCGATGCCCGACAAGTTCCACGGCATCCACGACCAGGAAGTCAAATATCGCCAGCGCTATGTGGACCTGATGACCGACGAAGCCGCGCGTAAGCGCTTCACGGCCCGCTCGCGCGCCGTCAGCGGCATTCGCGAATTCATGGTCCAGCACGGCTTCCTGGAAGTCGAAACGCCCATGCTGCACCCCATCCCTGGCGGCGCCAACGCCCGCCCCTTCGTGACGCACCACAACGCGCTGGAGCAAGAGATGTTCCTGCGCATCGCGCCTGAGCTTTACCTCAAACGCCTGTTGGTGGGCGGCTTCGAGCGCGTGTTCGAGATCAACCGCAACTTCCGCAACGAAGGTATCTCGGTGCGCCACAACCCCGAGTTCACCATGATGGAGTTCTACGCTGCGTACTGGAACTACCAAGACCTGATGCATTTCACCGAAGAGCTGGTGCGTGACGCCGCCATGAAGGCCGCTGGCACCACACTGCTCACCTACGGTGGCAAGCCCGTGGATCTGAGCCAACCGTTTGAACGTCTCACGATTCGTGAAGCTATTCTGAAGCACACCGAAGCTGGCGACAACGTGGACAACGCCGCATGGTTGATCAACGCCTTGCAGAAACTCGGTTTCAAAGAAGAGAAAGACAAGCTTTCCACCCGCAGTTTGGCCAGCCTGCAAGTGATGTACTTTGAAGAGACTGTGGAAGAAAAACTGTGGCAACCCACCTTCATCTGCGAGCACCCTGTCGAGATTTCACCCTTGGCCCGCGCCAGCGACAGCAAGCCCGATGTGACCGAGCGCTTTGAGCTCTACATCACAGGCCGCGAGTTCGGCAACGGCTTCAGCGAGTTGAACGATGCCGAAGACCAAGCTGCACGCTTCCACGCCCAAGTGGCTGCTAAAGACAGCGGCGACGACGAAGCCATGTTCTACGACCACGACTTTGTGCGTGCCCTCGAATACGGCATGCCCCCCACCGGCGGTTGCGGCATTGGCATTGACCGCTTGATGATGTTGCTGACCGACAGCCCCAGCATCCGCGATGTGATTTTGTTCCCCGCTTTGCGCCGCGAAGCTTAAACAATTGACCCCGCGCATCCAACGCCTCCTTCGGGAGGCGTTTTTGTTTATGCTTGTGGCACTTTCACACGGATGCACACACTGATGAAACTCTCTCGCTTTTTCTTGTCCTTGTTGCTGGTTGCGACCTCTGGCCTAACAACCGCACAAAC
>JALRIL010000102.1 GCA_023255445.1 Limnohabitans sp.
GGCGGTTTTCAGCTTGTCCTTGAGCTTGTCCATGGTGTCGCGCAAGGTCTTGGCGTCGGCGCCTTCGAGTTTGGCGGCCAGCACTTTCAGGCCTTTCACATCGATGACTTGCGTGAGCAGTTCGTCACCCTGAGCGGACGCCAGTTTGCCTTTCGCGGCGGCCAGTTCTTTTTCCAGCGCCTTGACCTGGTCGAGCACCTGGGTGATGCGGTTGTTCAGTTCGGCAGCGGGTGCCTTCAGCGTGCCTGCGGCCTGGGCCACGGTGTCTTCCAGGCTTTGCAGATAGGCCAGCGCGTTCTCGCCGGTGACGGCTTCGATGCGGCGCACGCCTGCCGCCACACCGCTCTCGCCCACGATCTTGAACAGGCCAATGTCGCCCGTGGCCTTGACGTGGGTGCCACCACACAGTTCGCGGCTGGAACCGATATCGAGCACGCGCACGGTCTCGCCGTATTTCTCACCAAACAGCATCATGGCGCCGGTTTTCTGGGCGCTTTCAATGTCCATCACACGCGCTTGCGCAGCGGCGTTGGCCAGGATTTCGGCGTTGACCTTGGCTTCGATCTCGCGGATCTCGGCGTCGGTGACTGGGGCGTTGTGGGCAAAGTCGAAACGGGTGCGCTCGGCGTTCACCAGCGAGCCCTTTTGCTGGACGTGGCCGCCGAGCACTTCGCGCAGGGCCTTGTGCATCAGGTGCGTGGCGCTGTGGTTGCGAACGGTGGCGGCGCGCTGCTCGGTGTTGACATGGGCTTGCACCGCGTCGCCCACCTTGAGGTTACCGCTGTGCAACTCGCCATGGTGGCCATATACGTCAGCCTTGATTTTTTGCGTGTCCAGCACCTGGAACTGGGCGCCGCCGTTGTGGATCAGGCCTTCATCACCCACCTGGCCACCGGACTCGGCATAGAACGGGGTGGTGTCGAGCACGACCACACCCTGCTGACCGGCCTTGAGTTCTTGAACAGGTGTGCCGTCAACATAAAGGGCAAGCACCTTGGCATTGGCCATCAGCGATTCGTAGCCCACAAAGTCGTTGCCCACGCCGGTGTAGTCCAGCGCCTTGTCCATCTTGAACTTGCCGGCGGCGCGCGCCTGGGTTTTCTGCTTTTCCATGGCGGCGGCAAAACCGGCTTCGTCCACACTCAGGCCCCGCTCGCGGCACACATCGGCTGACAGGTCCAGCGGAAAACCGTAGGTGTCGTGCAACTTGAAAGCCACTTCGCCAGGCAACACTTTGACGTCACCCGCCAACGCGCTGTCCAGAATCTGCATGCCGGTTTCCAGGGTCTCGAAGAAACGCTCTTCTTCGGCCTTGAGCACGTCCATCACGCGGTCGGCGTTCTCGGCCAGCTGAGGGTAAGCCGCACCCATCAGCTTGACCAGATCGGGCACCAGTTTGTGGAAAAACGGCGTCTTCTTGCCCAGCTTATAGCCGTGGCGAATGGCGCGGCGCACGATGCGCCGCTGCACATAGCCACGGCCTTCGTTGCTGGGGATCACGCCGTCCACCACCAGGAAAGAGGTCGCGCGCAGGTGGTCCGCAATCACGCGCAGGCTGGGGTTGCTCAGGTCGGCGCAGCCGGTTTCGCGCGATGCGGCCTTGATGAGCACATCGAACAGGTCGATTTCGTAGTTGCTGTGCACATGCTGCAAGATGGCGGCCAAGCGCTCCAGGCCCATGCCGGTATCCACGCAAGGTGCGGGCAGCTTGGTCAGGGTGCCGTCTTCGTGCATTTCGAACTGCATGAACACGTTGTTCCAGATCTCGATGAAGCGGTCGCCGTCTTCCTCGGGGCTGCCCGGAGGGCCGCCGGGAATGTGCGCACCGTGGTCGTAGAAAATTTCGCTGCACGGGCCGCAGGGGCCGGTGTCGGCCATCATCCAGAAGTTGTCACTCTTGTAGCGGCCACCCTTGTTGTCGCCAATGCGGATCACACGCTCGGGGGGCAGGCCAATTTCTTTCGTCCAGATGTCATACGCCTCGTCGTCTTCCTGGTAGACCGTAGCCAGGAGTTTGTCCTTGGGCAACTTGTAGACCTCGGTCAGCAGCTCCCAGGCCCATGTCAGCGATTCGCGCTTGAAGTAGTCGCCAAACGACCAGTTGCCCAACATCTCGAAGAAGGTGTGGTGGCGGGCGGTGTAGCCCACGTTTTCCAGGTCGTTGTGTTTGCCACCTGCGCGCAGGCAGGCCTGTACAGACGCGGCACGCACATAGCTGCGCTTGTCGGTGCCCAGAAACACATCCTTGAACTGCACCATGCCGGAGTTGGTGAACATCAGCGTCGGGTCGTTGCCCGGCACCAGCGGGCTGGATGCAACCACGGTATGGCCCTTGGACTCGAAAAAGTCGAGGAAGGTTTTGCGAATGTCGGCAACGGAGAAAACGGCTTGGCTCATGGTGTCAGGCAGCAAATGAAAGCAACCGGCCATTATAGGTTTTGCCCCAAGGCGACAACGGCTTTTGGAACCTGCATTTATGCTTCACAACCAACAAGCCTCAATTTATTTAAACTATTAAATAGCTTCCCCAAGGAGACCGCATGGACATGAAAACCTCACCCCTGGCCCTGCTCAAGGACCCCTCCCTGCTCAAGACCGACGCCCTGATCAACGGGCAATGGGTGACGGGCAGCAGCCGCTTTGAAGTCAGCGACCCGGCCACGGGCCTCAAGCTGGCCGATGTGGCTAACCTGGGCGCGCAGGACGCCGAAGCCGCGATTGCCGCCGCCAATGCCGCCTGGCCCGCTTGGAAAAACAAGACCGCCAAAGAACGCAGCATCTTGTTGCGCAAGTGGTTTGACCTGCTGATCGCCCACACCGAAGACCTGGCCCGCCT
>JALRIL010000127.1 GCA_023255445.1 Limnohabitans sp.
CATCAAAACTTTCGGCTGCCAGATGAACGAGTACGACTCGGACAAAATGGCTGATGTGATGAACGCCGCTCAAGGCTACGAGCCCACGGACAACCCCGAAGAAGCGGACTTGATTCTCTTCAACACCTGCTCGGTGCGCGAAAAAGCCCAGGAAAAAGTCTTCTCCGACCTCGGCCGCGTCAAGCACCTCAAGGAAAAAGGTGTGCTCATTGGCGTGGGTGGCTGCGTGGCCAGCCAGGAAGGTGAAGAGATCATCAAGCGCGCACCCTATGTGGACGTGGTGTTCGGCCCGCAAACCCTGCACCGCCTGCCCGAGCTGTTGGCCGAGCGCGAACGCAAGGCGCGCCCACAGGTCGATATTCGCTTTCCGGAAATCGAAAAGTTTGACCATCTGCCGCCTGCACGCGTGGAAGGTGCCAGCGCCTATGTCTCCATCATGGAAGGTTGCAGCAAGTACTGCAGTTATTGCGTGGTGCCTTACACCCGAGGCGAAGAGTTCTCGCGTCCGTTTGAAGACGTGTTGATTGAAGTCGCTGGCCTGGCAGAACAGGGCGTCAAGGAAGTCACGCTGCTGGGGCAAAACGTGAATGCCTACCGTGGCCCCATGGGTACCAGCGGCGAGATGGCCGACTTCGCCACGCTCATCGAGTACGTGGCCGAAATCCCTGGCATCGAGCGTATCCGTTACACCACCAGCCACCCTAACGAGTTCACACAGCGTCTAATCGATGTGTACGCCAAGGTACCGCAGCTGGTGAGCCACCTTCACTTGCCGGTGCAGCATGGCTCGGACCGGATCCTCATGGCCATGAAGCGCGGCTACACCGCGATGGAATACAAGAGCACGATCCGCAAGCTGCGCGCCATCCGTCCCGACATCTCCATGAGCAGTGACTTCATCGTCGGCTTCCCTGGCGAAACCGAAGAAGACTTTGCCAAGATGATGAAGCTGATCGAGGACGTGGGCTACGACACCAGCTTTTCCTTCATCTTCAGCCCGCGCCCGGGCACACCTGCGGCCAACCTGCACGACGACACGCCACACGAAGTCAAGCTCAAGCGTCTGCAGCACCTGCAGGCCACCATCGAAGAAAACGTGCAGCGCATCAGCGCTCAGCGCGTAGGCACGACGCAACGCATTTTGGTAGAAGGCCCCTCGCGCAAGGATCCGAATGAATTGATGGGGCGTACCGAGTGCAACCGCATCGTCAACTTTCCCGCAGGCCCACAACGCGACCGTCTGGTTGGTCAGATGCTGGATGTTCGCATCACCCAGGCCTTCCCGCACTCGCTGCGCGGTGAATTGATGATTGTCGACTGAGGCTGACGCCTGGGATTGCTTAAAAATCAGGCATCGGGCTGGGCGCCTTGCCCATCAAAGCTCCCAGCACTTGTTCCGTCACTTATCCACAAAGTGAACCACAGGCGCTGGGGATGATTTCAGCGCGGCATCCCCGGGAAGCCGCCACCGCCCATCATGCCTTTCATGGCGCCCATACGCTTCATCATTTTCATGAGGCCGCCGCCCTGCATTTTCTTCATCATGTCCTGCATCTGCTCAAACTCCTTGAGCAGGCGGTTGACGTCCTGTACCTGAACACCTGCGCCGGCGGCAATACGTCGCTTGCGCGTGGCCTTGATCAGCTCAGGCTTGCTGCGCTCCTTGAGCGTCATGCTGTGGATGATGCCTTGCTTGCGACGAATATCGCGCTCGACCTTGTCCATGTCCATCTGGCCAGCTTTGGCTGTCAGCTGGCTAGGCAGCTTGTCCATCAGGCTGGACAAGCCGCCCATCTGTTTCATCTGCTGGATCTGGGCCAGGAAATCGTTCAGGTCAAAGCCGCCGCCACCCTTGACTTTGGCGGCCAACTTCTGCGCGGCTTCCATGTCCACACCGGCAGCGACTTGCTCGACCAGTGCGACGATGTCACCCATGCCCAAAATACGCCCGGCGTGGCGCTCGGCGTCGAACACCTCGAGGCCATCGATCTTCTCGCTGGTACCCGCAAACTTGATCGGCGCACCGGTAATTTGGCGCACCGACAGCGCCGCACCGCCGCGAGAGTCGCCGTCGAGCTTGGTCAGCACGATGCCGGTCAGCGGCAGCGCCTCGCCAAAGGCCTTGGCGGTGTTGGCCGCGTCCTGGCCCTGCATGGCGTCGACCACGAACAGGGTTTCGACCGGCTTGAGCTCGGCATGCAGGCCCTTGATCTCGGCCATCAGCGCTTCGTCGATCGCCAGGCGACCGGCTGTGTCGACCAGCAGCACGTCAAAGAAATGCTTGCGGGCGTAGTCGATGGCGGCGCGGGCGATGTCGATCGGCTTTTGGTCCGGCGTGCTCGGGAACCATTCGGCGCCTGCCTGCGCGGTGACAGTTTTGAGCTGTTCGATGGCGGCCGGGCGGTAGACGTCGCCCGACACGGTCAGCACTTTCTTTTTGCGCTTTTCAATCAGGTGCTTGGCCAGCTTGGCGGTGGTGGTGGTTTTACCCGCACCTTGCAGACCGGCCATCAAGATGACGGCGGGCGGCTGCGCGGCCAGGTTGATATCGGCCACGCCCTCGCCCATGGTGGCGGCGAGTTCCTTGTTCACGATGCCCACCAGCGCCTGGCCCGGCTTGAGCGAGCCCATGACCTCCTGGCCGAGCGCCTTGTCCTTGACGCGGGCAATAAAGTCGCGCACCACCGGCAATGCCACGTCCGCCTCGAGCATGGCCATGCGCACCTCGCGCAGCATGTCGGCCACATTGGATTCGGTGATGCGCGCCTGACCGCTGAGGGTCTTGACCAGGCGCGAGAGTTTGTCGGTCAGGGCTGATGCCATGGGAGGGTGTCCATACAGGGAAGAGGGCTCGACAACCTGACCCGACAAACGCGGGCCAAGCGGCTAAACTTGAGCCATGATTCTAACGACTGGCCCTTTCTGGACATGGCCCGCGGGTGTGGTGGCCACTTTGGCTTACGCCGTGCCCGCCCTGATGGCACAGCGCTTGGGCGACCTTACAGCACAACGCTGGCTTTGGCTGGCGTGGGCCAGCCATGGCCTGAGCCTGCTGGGCTTGTTGGTAGGTGGTCTGCACTTCGGGTTTGGACCCGCGCTTTCCGTCACGGCCTGGTTGATGCTGACGGTCTATATGGCCGAATCCCAGCTCTACCCGCAGCTGCGTGCCCGCTGGGCCATGGGCATGCTGGGGGCGCTGGCGGTGTTGCTGGCGCTGGTGTTTCCTGGCTCCAACATGCACCTGTCCCGATCGGCATGGTTGCCGCTGCACCTGGCGTTGGGCCTGTCGGCCTACGGGATGTTTGCGGCAGCCGTTGTTCACGCCTGGATGATGTCCCGCACAGAACAACGCATCCGATGTGGCCAGGATGCAGATACCGGCCTGCCCTTGTTGACGCTCGAGCGGCTGACCTTCAATTTCGTGTATGCCGGTTTTGTGTTGCTCAGCGCGACCTTGTTGGCCGGAATGGTTTTTGGCGAACAGCTCTATGGCCCTGGCCACGCTTGGCGATGGGACCACAAAACCGTGTTTGCCTTGCTGGCCTGGCTGACCTTTGCTGTGCTGATCGTGGGTCGTCATCGTTTGGGCTGGCGCGGCAAAAAAGCCGTGCGCGTGCTCTACACGGGTACAGCGCTTTTGCTCTTGTCCTACGCCGGCTCGCGCTTTGTGCTTGAGGTGCTGCTCGGCCGCATGACCTGAGCCCCTGCACTTGGAATCCTGCAAATGAGAGCGCTCTTTTGGCTGTTGGTGTTAGGGTGGGTGGTTTGGATGGTCATGCGTCCCCGTCGTTCCACACCAACCGCAGCCCGCACACCAGCCATCGCCCCGGTTCAGGACATGGTGATGTGCGCGCATTGCAACATCCACTTGCCCAAACGTGAAGCTGTGCAAGGCACACACGGGCTGTACTGCAGCACCGACCACCGCGCCGCCGCCAGCGACCACCACCCGGACTGAGCATCATGGCCCTTGCGCCCCTCTGGACACAAGGCTGGTACAGGCCTGCCCGGCATCTGGCCTCACCCAACTTTGGACCTCGCCCTGCTGGGGCTTGCATCGATTTGGTCGTGGTCCATTCCATCAGCCTGCCTCCTGGTGAGTATGGCGGACCGCACGTGTTGCAACTGTTCACCAACACCTTGGATTGGGACGCTCACCCTTACTTTCAGCAGATTCGTGGCTTGGAGGTATCGGCCCACTTCTTTATCCGCCGTGATGGCAGCCTGTGGCAATTTGTAAGCGCAGATGACCGCGCCTGGCACGCTGGTAGTTCCAGCTACCGTGGGCGTAGCAATTGCAATGACGACTCGATCGGTATTGAACTTGAAGGCCTGGAAGGGAACACCTTTGAACCAGCGCAATACCAAACCCTCTGTGCGCTCTGTCAAGACCTTGCACAGGCCTACCCGATTGCGCACATCGCAGGACACGAACATATCGCCCCCGGACGCAAAGAGGACCCTGGCTCCGGCTTTGACTGGGCGCTATTGCGCCAGCAGATGCACTGGCCCGATCAGTGTTTTCCCTCAACCTGAAAAAAATCTCAAATTTTTATTTGCGCCAAAACCACCAAATTGGTGCAGTTTTTTTGACCTAATCAAAAACAGAATTTTTGCAGTTTGGGCCAGCATGCGGCCCTGCAGGCCAAATGCACTTTCAGGCCCCATCAAACGGGGCTTTTGCAACACATCCTTTGATGCTGCAAGGCCTGAGAAGCCCGCTTTCAAATCACGAAACGCCACCACCCGCACAGCCTCTTGGGGTATGCACCAAGTCCGTTCGCAAATCTAGAAGGTACACTACAGGTAGTGTCTTGAATGCGTCACGAACACCATATATAGTGTCTCCGTGCTTTCCGACGCTCACCTCGCGCAACCCCTGCGCTTGCACCCAAAAACACCATAAACACCAGAACAGAGAAGATCATGACCCTGCAGACCGATCAAACCATTTCGCCTTCCTCTTCTGGGCTGATGAGCCTGCCCACCATCAGCGCCCAGCCAACCAACAACGTCCACGCCCTGGCCAACTACCAGATCATTCGTCGCAACGGCGCCGTGGTTCCTTTTGAGCCCAACAAGATCGCCGTGGCCATGATGAAAGCCTTCCTGGCTGTTCATGGCACGCAGGGCGCAGCGTCGGCCAGCGTACGCGAAGCCGTGGATGAGTTGACACAAACCGTGGTTCGCGCCCTGGTGCGTTCCCGTCCGGGCGGCGGCACCTTCCACATCGAGGACGTGCAAGACCAGGTGGAGCTGGGCCTGATGCGCAGCGGTCACCATGAAGTGGCCCGCGCCTATGTGCTCTACCGCGAACGCCGCACCCAGGAGCGCGCCCAACATCAACAAGAACAGGCCGCTGCCGCGACGCCCAGCCAACCCACATTGCACGTGGTCGACGGCGACAAGCGTATGGCTCTTGACCTGGATTACCTCAAAGGCGTGGTGGGTAAAGCCTGTGAAGGCTTGGGCAAAGACGTCAGCCCCGAGCCCATCATGGCTGAAACCATGCGTAACCTGTATGACGGCGTCCCCCTGCAGGAAGTCTACAAAGCCTCCATCCTGGCGGCTCGCACGCTGATCGAGAAAGAACCCGACTACACCTACGTCACCGCTCGTCTGCTGATGCACACCATCGCCAAGGAAATCCTGGGCCAGGAGCTGACGCAAGAACAAGTGGCGGCTGCCTACCCCGAGTACTTCCCCAATTTCATCAAGAAGGGCGTTGAAAACGAGCTGCTGGACGAGAAACTCCTGCAATTCGACCTGGCCAAACTGGCCGCCGCCCTCAAACCCGAGCGCGATCTGCAGTTCGACTACCTGGGCCTGCAGACCCTGTACGACCGCTACTTCCTTCACGTTCGCAAGACGCGCATCGAGATGCCCCAGGCCTTCTTCATGCGCGTGGCCATGGGCCTGTCCCTCAATGAGGTCAACCGCGAAGCCCGCGCCATCGAGTTCTACGAGATCCTGTCCACCTTCGACTTCATGTCGTCTACCCCTACGCTGTTCAACAGCGGTACGTTGCGCTCACAGCTGTCGTCGTGCTACCTGACGACCGTGCCCGACGACCTGGACGGCATCTACGAATCCCTCAAGGAAAACGCGCTGCTGTCCAAATTTGCCGGCGGCCTGGGCAACGACTGGACGCGCGTGCGCGCCCTGGGCTCGCACATCAAGGGCACCAACGGTGAATCGCAAGGTGTGGTGCCGTTCCTCAAAGTGGTCAACGACACGGCCGTGGCCGTCAACCAAGGCGGCAAGCGCAAGGGCGCAGTGTGCGCCTATCTGGAATCCTGGCACCTGGACATTGAAGAGTTCCTGGAACTGCGCAAGAACACTGGTGACGATCGCCGCCGCACCCACGACATGAACACCGCCAACTGGATCCCGGACCTGTTCATGCGCCGCGTGATGGAAAAAGGCACCTGGACCCTGATGTCACCATCTGATTGCCCGGATCTGCACGACAAATTCGGCTCTGACTTCGAAAAAGCGTACCTGGCCTACGAAGAAAAGGCCGCTCGTGGCGAAATCAAGCCCGCCAAACAAATCCAGGCTGTGGACTTGTGGCGCAAGATGCTCTCGATGCTGTTCGAGACCGGCCATCCCTGGATCACGTTCAAAGACCCCTGTAACGTGCGTTCGCCCCAGCAGCATGTGGGCGTGGTGCACTCCTCAAACCTGTGCACCGAGATCACACTCAACACCAGTGACACTGAAACCGCCGTGTGCAACCTGGGCTCAGTCAACCTCGCTCGCCACCTCAAGGATGGTGCCAACGGCAAGGAACTCGACCACGAGAAGCTGCGCAAGACCATCTCTACGGCCATGCGTATGCTCGACAATGTGATCGACATCAATTACTACGCCGTCAAGAAAGCTCGCGACTCCAACCTGCGCCATCGCCCCGTGGGCATGGGTCTGATGGGCTTCCAGGATGCGCTCTACGAAATGCGTACCCCCTACGCCAGTCAGGCTGCTGTCGAATTTGCTGACCAGTCGATGGAAGCCATCTGCTACTACGCTTACTGGGCTTCTACCGAATTGGCAGCCGAGCGCGGCAAGTACTCTAGCTACAAAGGCTCCTTGTGGGATCAGGGCATCTTGCCTTTGGACACTTTGGACATGTTGCAACAAGCTCGCGGTGGTTATGTTGAAGTCGATCGCAGCAGCACCATGGACTGGGATGC
>JALRIL010000180.1 GCA_023255445.1 Limnohabitans sp.
TTGCGAAAAGAAGTTGCCGGGCATCTTCGCGATGTCGAGCCCCAGCCAGTCCTTGAGCTGCGAGACGGCGATCAGCACCGCAATGCCGTTGGTAAAGCCAATGACCACGGCCACGGGGATGAAACGGATCAGTGTGCCCAGCCTGAACAGCCCCATCAGGAACAGCAGCACGCCGGACATGGCGGTGGCAATGATCAGGTTGGCGACGCCGTAACGGGCCACGATGTCATAGACGATGACAATGAAGGCGCCTGCAGGCCCGCCAATCTGGACCTTGCTGCCGCCGAGCAAGGAGATGAGAAAGCCCGCGATGACGGCTGTGAAGATGCCCGCCTCGGGTTTGAGCCCGGATGCAATGGCAAAGGCCATGGCCAGGGGCAATGCCACCACCCCAACGGTCAGTCCAGCCCCCACATCCTGTGTCAACCGTTGCCGGTTGTAGCCTTTGAGGCTGTCGAGCAAACGCGGTCGAAACAGTTGGGTTGCCTGTCGCCACTGCATGGTGTGTCTCCTGGATGGGGGATGTTTATCCATCTCTGCAAGAGGGACATTATGCGCCTGCCTTTCTGGGCAGGCGCAGCCTGAGTGACAGGGTCAGTGGATGCGCATGCCCGGCTTGGCACCTGGCCAGGGGTGCAGCACGTAAATGCCGGGCTCGGCCTTTTCATCCGCATGGCTGGCGGCCAGCACCATGCCTTCGGAGATGCCGAACTTCATCTTGCGCGGCGCCAGGTTGGCGACCATCACGGTGAGTTTGCCCACCAGATCTTCGGGCTTGTACATGCTGGCAATGCCAGAGAACACATTGCGAGTACGGCCCTCGCCAACGTCGAGCGTCAGGCGCAGCAGCTTGGTCGAGCCCTCGACGGCTTCGCATTGAATGATCTGGGCGATGCGCAGGTCGATCTTGGCGAAGTCGTCAATGGAGATGACCGGAGCAATCTCTTCTCCGCCCGGAATGACTTTCTCGGGCTCAGGGGCAGCCGGTGGCTCGAACAGCGAGTCCAGCATCTTGGGGTCGACGCGTTGCATCATGTGTTTGTATTCGCCAATGGCGTGGCCGGCACCTAGCGGCTGGGTGGCGTTGACAAAGGTCATGGGGCCGATGTTGAGGAAAGCCTCCACCTGCGCAGCCAGGCTCGGTAGCACCGGCTTAAGCAGCACGGTCAGCACCCGGAAGGCCTCGATGCAGGTGGTGCACACATCGTGCAGGCGGCCTTCCATGCCTTCCTTCTTGGCCAGTTCCCAAGGCTTGTTGGCGTCCACGTATTCGTTGACGCGGTCGGTCAGCGCCATCACATCCCGCAAGGCCTTGGCGTAGTCGCGCTCGGCCAGCAGTTCAGCAATCGGGGCAATGCCGTCACGCAGGTGGGAGAGCAGGGCGTCGCCATCTGCCGAGACTTCGCCCAATTTGCCACCAAAGCGCTTGGCGATGAAGCCCGCCGAGCGGCTGGCGATGTTGACGTACTTGCCGATCAGGTCCGAGTTGACGCGGGCCTGGAAGTCATCGGGGTTGAAGTCCACGTCTTCGTTGCGGCCGTTGAGCTTGGCGGCAATGTAGTAGCGCAGCCACTCGGGGTTCATGCCCAAGCTCAGGTACTTGAGCGGGTCCAGACCCGTGCCGCGGCTCTTGCTCATCTTCTCGCCGCTCACCGTCAGGAAGCCATACTTGTAAGCACCGAGGGTGATGCTTGAGTATGTTGGGTCTGATGCAGAGACAGTTCCAGCAGCAGCGGTTAGAGCTGCGGTGCTGTAAGCGGTCAAGGTTGGGATGGTTAGGTCTTCACCGGACTGGGTCTGAATGATCTCAGAGGT
>JALRIL010000023.1 GCA_023255445.1 Limnohabitans sp.
GACCTTAAGAAGACCTAAAAATGGCCGACATAAGCATACTGCAGCTACCGCCGACCACGTACGTCAACCCGACGGACGTGACGGTGATCGTGCAAGATGGCATCACCAAAAAAGTGGCTGCCGGAACCTTGCAGAGCGGTGTGCAGGGCGTTCAGCATCTCGTCGCGGCTGGTGCCCAGCGTCTCGGCGGCGCTGTACAGGTACAGGCCATGGCCGCCTTCGTCTTGCACTTTGGCGATCAGGATGGCCTTGCGCTTGAGGCTGGGCGCGCGGCTGATCCAGTTGCCTTCGGGCAGCATGCCGACGATTTCGCTGTGGGCGTGCTGGCTGATCTGGCGCACCAGGGTCTTGCGGTAAGCATCTGGCATCCACTCCCGTGGCTCGATGCGGCCATCGGCATCGATGCGGGCATCGAACTGGGCCTGCAGGGCCTGTTCGCTGGCGCTGGCTTCTTTGGGTACGGCCTTGAGTCCTGCGGACTTCGCGTCGTCCTGGTCGGAGACGCTGAAAGATTGCGTGTACATGTGCTTGCTCCATGGCCCGACAACGGGCATGAAGCCAAGTATACCTATTAGCCGACCGATCGGTCGGTTAATTTGTTGCTGTGACCCTCAGGATTTTCCCTAGCGAGGATTTCAGCTGGAGGTTTCCACCTGCCAACCCTTGCCATGGCCTCGGGCCAGGGCGGGGCCGACCACAGCCAGTGCCTTGCGAATTTGCTCCGCCAACGTGTAGGGTGGATTGATGACAAACATGCCGCTGGCCGATAGGCCTGTGTCGCCTTCTTCGCCCCGCCCGATGGCCAAGGTGGCGTGTAACCAGCCTCGACCGGCCTGGTTGGCCAGGGTGCGAAGGCGGCGTGGCAATTCATGGGCCTCGGGTCGGGGAATGATGGGGTACCAAACCAGATACGTGCCGGTCGGAAAGCGCTTGAGGCATTCAGCAATGGTGTGACTGACCTTGGCGTAGTCAGACTTGATCTCGTAACTGGGGTCTATCAGCACCATTGCCCGCTTGGAGCCACTGGCAGAGGCCGGTGGGGGCAACAGCTTGGGCAGGGCGGCAAAACCGTCTTCTCGTGCAACCTGCACAGCACGCCCCAATTCCAGCTGGGCCATGTTGCCGGACAGGGACTCGATATCGGTCGGGTGCAGCTCAAACAGCTTGAGACGGTCGCGTGCCTCGTAACGCAGCAACTGCGCCATGAGCACGGGTGAGCCCGGATAAATCCGTGCCTCACCATTGGGGTTGAAGTGGGCGACCTGATCCAGATAGTCTTGCACCGATTCGGGCAGCTCGTCCAGAGAGCCCGCAACCTCGAGCAGTTTGAACAGACCGTCCTGCGCCTCGGCGCCCTTTTGCGAATAATCGCCATCCAGCCGGTACAGGCCCGCGCCCGCATGGGTGTCGATCAGGGTGATGCCAGCCTCTTTTTGCTGCAAGTGGCGCAGGGTTGCCAGCAGGGTGATGTGTTTGAGGACATCCGCATGGTTGGCGGCATGGAAGGCGTGGCGATAACTAAACATAGCCCGATGGTAACCGGCCAGGTCTGAGCTTGGGGCGGGGAGGCGGGCTCCTCGTCGCTGCGCGCCGAAATGTCGCCTGCCTCCCCGCCCCAAGCCCAGACCTCCCCAGTAACACCGATTTTTTGTATAATGGCGGGCTTCGCAGCGCTTTAGTGGCTCCGCGGCGAAGATTCATCTCCCACCTAAGAGGCTCTCAACAGAAGAGCACCGACCGTGGAAAAGAGCCCGCCAAACCCTTTTCGAGAGAAAAACATGTCTACATTCAGCGCAAAACCCGCTGAGGTCGTGCATGAGTGGTTTGTGATTGACGCGACCGACAAGGTCCTCGGACGAGTAGCCAGCGAAGTTGCTCTCCGTCTGCGCGGCAAACACAAGGCCATTTACACGCCTCACGTTGACACTGGCGATTTCATCGTCATCGTGAACGCATCCAAACTCAAAGTGACTGGTACCAAGTCCCTGGACAAGAAGTACTACCGCCACTCCGGTTTCCCTGGTGGTATCACCGAAACCAACTTCCGTGACCTGCAAGCCAAGCATCCTGGCCGCGCACTCGAGAAGGCCGTCAAGGGCATGCTGCCCAAAGGTCCTCTGGGCTACGCCATGATCAAAAAGCTGAAGGTGTATGGCGGTGCTGAGCACCCGCACACTGCCCAGCAGCCCAAGGCTCTGGAAATCTAAGGAGCGGAACAATGATTGGTGAATGGAACAACGGCACCGGCCGTCGCAAATCGAGCGTCGCCCGCGTGTTTCTGAAAAAAGGCTCCGGCAAGATCACCGTGAATGGCAAGGACATCCAGGCTTACTTTGGCCGCGAAACCTCCATCATGATCGCCAAGCAACCCCTGGCACTGACCAACAATCTCGAAGCCTTCGACATTCAGGTCAACGTGCACGGTGGTGGTGAATCCGGCCAGGCCGGTGCAACCCGCCACGGCATCACCCGCGCCCTGATCGACTACGACGCAGCCCTCAAGCCCGCACTGAGCGCAGCTGGCTTCGTGACTCGCGATGCCCGTGAAGTCGAACGTAAAAAGGTCGGTCTGCACTCCGCCCGTCGTCGCAAGCAGTTCTCCAAGCGTTAATCCGCTTCGATCTGCTTTCGAGCAAAAGCCGCCTGGTTCGCCTGGCGGCTTTTTTGTTGCCCGCTTGTGGTTGCGCGAGGTGATGGCTGCCCTGCCGAGGCTCCTCGTCGCTGTGCGCCGAAATGTCGCCTCAACAGGGCACCCATCACCTCGCTACGCATTGGGCAAGTAAATCCATGAGGGCTGTAGCGGTAATCGCCAGTTGAAAGCCGAATAACCCACTGCCGCGCTATACTATTTCCATTGATTCTGGAGAAAAACCATGACCGCCCTTGCCCAAACCGTTGAAACCGAAATGCCTGCTCCCATTGTCTTTACTGACAGCGCTGCGGCCAAGGTGGCGGATTTGATTGCAGAAGAGGGTAACCCCGATCTGAAGCTTCGCGTCTTTGTGCAAGGCGGTGGGTGCTCCGGTTTCCAGTACGGCTTCACCTTTGATGAAATCGTCAACGAAGACGACACGACCATGACCAAAAACGGTGTGTCCCTGTTGATCGACGCGATGAGCTACCAGTACCTGGTGGGCGCCGAAATTGATTACAAAGAAGACCTGCAGGGCGCGCAGTTCGTCATCAAGAACCCGAACGCCACCACCACTTGTGGTTGCGGTTCGTCTTTCTCGGTTTGATCTTTGGCGGCCAACGGGCTGCCAATATCAACGGGGGTAAACAGCCCCCAATACGCGGGCGCCTTGGGCGCCCGTGACGCTTGGCAAGCTGCCGGTTTCGCCTTGCATGCATTTGAAGGCCAGCCAGGCAAAGGCCGCCGCTTCAACTTGCAACGGTGGCAAGCCCAAAGCTTCGCTGCTGACCACGTCAACATTCGGCAAATTTTCGCGCAGCTGTTGCATCAAATGCAGGTTGAGTGCGCCACCGCCACACACAATCAATTGTCGAGCAAGGGTGGCATATTGCCGGACATCGTTCGCACAGGACTGCGCTGTGAACGCTGTGAGCGTGGCTTGGACTTCGGCCGGATGGACCGGGTCAAAGCCTTGTAAGCGCGCCTTCAACCACTCGGGATTGAACACATCCCGTCCCGTGCTTTTGGGGGGCGTCAGGTGCAAGTACGCCTCTTGCCGCAAATGAGCGAGCAAAGCCCCTGAGGGCTGCGCACTTGCTGCCCAGGCGCCGTCACGATCAAAGGGCTGGCCGGTGTGCTGCCGGCACCAATGGTCCATCAAGGCATTACCGGGGCCGCAGTCCCAGCCCTGGACACGCCCATCAGGGTGCAGGACGCTGAGGTTGGAAATGCCGCCAATGTTGAGTACAGCCATGGTGTGGTCAGGGCGGCCAAACAAACCCTGGTGGAAGGCCGGGACCAGGGGCGCGCCTTGTCCACCTGCGGCCAGATCGCGGCTGCGAAAGTCGGCCACCACAGCCATGCCGGTGAGCTCGGCAAGCAGTGCCGGGTTGTTCAATTGAAGGGTATAGCCGGTGCCATCATGCATCAGGGGCTGGTGGCGAACGGTTTGTCCATGCGCCCCAATGGCGCTGACATCGCTGGGCGTCAGGCCACATTGGCTGAGCAGGGATTGGGTCACGTGCGCGTACACCCGAACCAACGCGTTGGCGGCCAGGGCGGCGCGGTGCAGTTCGTTGGAGCCCGGCGTGTTGAGCGCCAGCAATTCGCCAGCGAGGTCAGCAGGCATGGGCGCAAACACATGCGCGAGGATGTGGGGACGCGAGGGAATGCTGAAGTCGGCAACAACCCCGTCAACACCGTCCAGAGAGGTGCCGGACATCAGTCCAATGTACAGGGGGGCAGTACTCACTGAGCCAGGTCGTCACGCATCAGGGAGGCCGCAGCCAGCTGGGTGCGTGCACGTTCGGCTTCCATTTTGAGGCGAGCGCGCTCGGCTGCGTTCAGGTTGACGCTGGCCGTTTGCTGGTTGACGCGGGACGGGTCCGTGTAACGCCCGTTGACTCGATATTCGAAATGCAGATGCGGCCCTGTGGACCAGCCGGTAGAGCCCACATTGCCAATCAGCTGGCCTTGCTGAACGGATTCACCACGCTTGACGCGAATGCGGCTGAGGTGGCCATAAACGGTTTTGTAGTTAGCGTTGTGACGCACGACCACCACATTGCCGTAGCCGTTTTGCCAGCCCGCAGATTCGACAACACCATCGCCCACAGTGGCCACCGGGGTGCCGTTGGGGGCTGCATAGTCCACGCCCTCGTGGCGGCGCATGGTGTGCAGTATCGGGTGCTGACGCATGCCGAAACGGCTGGTGATGCGCGAGTAGCGCAAAGGTGCAGCCAGGAAGCTGCGGCGCAGGCTCTTGCCATCGAGGGCGTAGTAGGCGCCCTTCTTGCCGGGGGCCTCAAACCAGACCGCGTTGAAGGTTTTGTTGTCGTTTTCGAATTCAGCGCTGAGTACGCGGCCAGCACGCAGCGGCTCACCTTCGGCCTCGAGGACTTCGTAAATCACTGCAAACTTGGCGCCCTTGCGCAGGGTGCGGTGAAAATCGATCTGACTGGAGAAGATCTCGGCCAGCTGCGAAGTGACCGACTCAGGCAATTTGACTTCATCCGAGGCGTCGTACAAGGAGCGCGTCACTGTGCCGCCAGACATGCGAATGCTGGTGGTCATGGGCAAGGCGTCTTGCTCGGCGATCAGACCTTCAGGCGTGCGTTGCAGCACAAAACGCTGGAACACCTCGTCGTTGTCGTTTTGGAGCCAGCGTACGCTCAGGCGCGTGAGGTGGTTTTGCTGGTTGGCCTCGGCAATGACCGAGCGACCGGAACGCTGCAAGGCCTGACGAGCCGATTTGTTGCTGCGCAGAAAACGGGCCGCTTCAGCGTCGACCAGACCCAGGCGGCGCAACAAGGCTTCGGGCGCTTCATTGGCACGGGTGGTGTCGCTGCGTGTCAGGTTGATGTCCAGTCGGTCCAGTGCACGCGCCTGATCTTCCAGGCGCGCAATTTCAACGGGCACGGTGACGGTGACCACCGGCTGTTTTTCGATGTCCGGTCCCAAGTTGGCCAAAGCGTAGGCACCACCGGCGCCCACCAGCAGGGCGCTACCACTGGCCAAGGCCAGTTGGCGCGTATGCTGGCGCAGCCAGAGGCCACACTTGTGCAGTTGCTGAGCCAGTCGCGGGTGTTGTGCATCGAGCCATTCCCAGGCGTGGGCGGTGGCATGAACCGACGTGCGCAAAACAACCCCCAGGCCATGTGCCAGGGCGTTCAAGCTGGAATCCAGTTGTTGACGCAGGGATTGAAAATTCGGCATGCGAGCACGCACCACTAAAATGCACTCTTCGACAAAGCTTTCATTGTACCGTCCTGACCCCGGGCAGGTCCAGAAAAAACCCTTATGAATCAACCCCTTCAGACTGCTTATCCTGTGACCGATCGTGTGCGCGAAGCTTTGGCTGTCACCTTGCGTGGCGCGGAAGAGCTCATCCCGCAAGAAGATTGGCTACGAAAGTTGTCAAAATCAGAGGCCACCGGGGTACCGCTGCGGATCAAGCTGGGGCTGGACCCGACCGCGCCTGACATTCACATTGGCCACACCGTGGGCACTTTGTGGTCCACGCCGGGTAAGTCGACATGCTCGACCTCTGTCAGCGCTTCTAATTTTTCGGTGTTGATGACCGCACTCTTCCAAGTCAGCGGCACTGCCCCACCGGTATAACCGGTACCACCACCACGCGGCACGATGGTCAAACCCAAATCGATACAGGCTTTGACCAAGCCTGCCATTTCC
>JALRIL010000072.1 GCA_023255445.1 Limnohabitans sp.
GCGTCAATATCATGGTTATTAAGGCACTGTTGCTCATACGTTTGCTTTTCTTTTTTTGTGACAAGATATCGTAGATAACACCTTCGATTGTGTTTTCAAATATCGGATAAAACACAGATACATTTGATTTTTGTCCGTATCTGTATGCTCGGTCTTCGGCTTGGGCGTGGTCGGATGGTACAAATGATAGGTCATTCATAATAACTGCTTCGGCTGCGGTTAGGGTAATTCCCACACCTGCAGCTTTTAAGTTTCCGACAAATACTTTTACTTTATCGTTTGTTTGGAATTCATCCACTGAGTATTGTCTTTGTGGTTTTGACATTTTTCCGTCAAGAGCCACAGCACTCTTACCAAAGTGGTTTTTAATTTTATTGAGTGTATCAGTGAAGTTCGTAAAGATAATTACTTTTTTTCCTTGTTCTATGATGTTTTCGGCAATCTCAATGGTATTATCAACTTTTTCTTCTGCGATAACTTGTCTGACTTTCATCAGTTTTGCCCTCCTGAACAACGTGTTTGGCTACATGGGCGCTCTGAGCGAGTGGACGCCGTGGCTGACAGCGGCGGCGCCGGCTTTGATGTACAGCCTGGTTTCTCTGGGCACGTTTTGGTGGTTGGTCTTGCGACGATGAACACTTGTGTAACCCTGCCCTGTGCTGCAGTGGTGCTGTTGGCCCACGGCTCTCGCGACACCCAATGGTCTGCGCCGATTGAGGCTGTGGCCCACCAAGCCCGCGCGCTGAACCCGCAAGCCACCGTGCGTACCGCCTACCTGGAGCACACCGACCCGGATCTGAAAACCTGTGTGGACGCCCTGTGTGCCCAGGGCTATACCGACATTCATATCCTGCCGCTGTTCCTGGGTTTGGGCGGGCATGTGCGTCAGGACCTGCCGCGCCTGAACGAGGCTTTGCTGGCGGCCCATCCTGGCTTGCGTCTGCACTGGCAAAGTGCGGTGGGCGAGCAGGCACCGGTGACCGATTTGCTCGCTCGATTGGCCTTGCAGGGCCTTTCCCATAAAACTTAAAGCGATAATGATGGCGTTGCACATATGTAAAACGCCATGAATCTTCATCAATTCAAGTTTGTTCAGGAGGCCGTTCGCCGCAACCTGAACCTGACCGAGGCGGCCAAGGCCCTGCATACCTCGCAGCCCGGGGTGTCCAAAGCCATCATCGAGCTGGAAGAAGAGCTGGGCATCGAGATCTTTGCCCGCCACGGCAAGCGCCTCAAGCGCGTGACCGAACCCGGCCAGCATGTGCTCAAAAGCATCGACATCATCATGCGCGAAGTGGGCAACCTCAAGCGCATTGGTGAACAGTTCAGCCAGCAAGACAGCGGCACCCTGAGCATTGCCACCACCCACACCCAGGCCCGTTATGTGCTGCCCACGCGCGTGGCCAGCCTGCGCGAGAAATACCCCCACGTCAACATCAGCCTGCACCAGGGAGCGCCCGATCAGGTGGCACACATGTTGATCAATGACGTGGCTGAAATTGGCATGGCCACCGAGTCGCTGGCCAAGTACGACGAACTGGTGACCTTGCCTGTGTATGAATGGGAACACGTGCTGGTGCTGCCCGCCGAGCACCCGCTGGCCAGCAAAACCCGCCTGAGCCTGGAGGATCTGGCCGAGCATCCGCTCATCACCTACCACCCCTCCTTCACTGGCCGCACTCGTATTGACCAGGCCTTTGCGCAAAAGCAGCTGAGCCCGCGCATTGCACTCGAAGCCATCGACTCCGATGTGATCCAGACCTATGTGCGCCTGGGTCTGGGCATCGGTATCGTGGCCGAAATGGCGGTCGAGCAAAGCCAGATGCAGGGCCTGGTGACACGGCCACTGGGCCAGTTGCTGGGCAAGAATGTCGCGCGCATTGCCTTCAAGAAAGGGGCTTATCTGCGAAACTTCGTCTACGAATTTGCCCACATGCTCAGCGACCGGCTGACGCCTGCCCTGGTTGAGCGCGCCATGACAGGCCATGTGGCCGATTACGAGCTTTGATTCTTTTTTGAGCCATTCGCGACCATGATTGCACGCACACCGACCTTCCCTTCCAAGACGCCCCATATCGGCACGACCATCTTCACCGTCATGTCGGCGCTGGCTGCCGAAAAACAGGCCGTCAACCTCGGACAAGGATTTCCGGACTTCGATTGCGACCCCACACTGCTGGATGGCGTGACCGCCGCTATGCGCGAAGGCCTGAACCAATACCCGCCCATGACCGGTGTAGCGCCTTTGCGCGAAGCCGTGAGCGCCAAGATCGAAGCTTTGTACGGCCGCCGTTACGACCCGGTCAGCGAGATCACCGTGACGGCCGGGGCCACCCAGGCAATCCTGACCATCATTCTGGCCACCGTACACGCGGGTGACGAAGTCATCGTGCTCGAGCCCTGTTACGACAGTTATGTGCCCAACATTGAGTTGGCGGGCGGTGTCCCCGTGCGCGTGCCTTTGGTGCCGGGCACCTTCAGGCCCGACTTTGACAAGCTGGCCGCAGCCATCACGCCCAAGACGCGGGCATTGATCATCAACTCGCCCCACAACCCCAGCGGCATGGTCTGGAGCCGCGAGGAGATGCTGCGGCTGCAGGAAATTCTGGCGCCGACGAACGTGCTGCTGATCTCGGACGAGGTTTACGAGCACATGGTCTACGCCCCGCTGCAGCACTGGAGCGCCGCGCAGTTCGATGGCCTTGCAGCACGTGCCTTCATCGTGTCGAGTTTTGGAAAGACCTACCACGTCACCGGCTGGAAAGTGGGCACGGTGGCGGCCCCTGCCAGCCTGAGCCACGAGTTTCGCAAGGTCCACCAGTTCAATGTCTTCACGGTGAACACGCCGATGCAGCACGGCCTGGCCCGCTACATGGCCGACCCCAAGCCCTACCTGGAGCTGCCGGCCTTCTACCAGCGCAAGCGCGACTTGTTTCGCCAGGGCCTCGAAACAACCAAATTCCGCCTGCTGCCGGGCGAAGGCACCTACTTTCAATGCGTGGACATTTCAGGCCTGTCAGTGCCCGAGAAAAACCTGGGCGAGGCCGAGTTCTGCAAATGGCTCACCCGCGAAGTGGGCGTAGCCGCTATTCCGTTGTCGGCTTTCTACGGCAATGGGTTCGACCAAAACGTGATTCGCTTTTGTTTCGCTAAGAAGGACGAAACCCTCAAGCTGGCTTTAGCGCGTCTGGCCCGTCTGTAAGCAGGCGCAGCAGGCCCGCTTCGTCCAACACAGGCACGCCCAGGGCCTGGGCTTTTTCGAGCTTGCTGCCCGCCTCGGCGCCGGCCACCACGAAGCTGGTTTTCTTGCTGACCGAGCCGGCCACCTTGGCCCCCAGGGCCTCGAGCTTGTCTTTGGCTTCGTCGCGGCCCATGCTGGGCAAAGTGCCGGTCAAGACCACCGTCAGACCCGCCAGGGGCATTTCCGTGGGTGCCAGGGCCTCGCCCTCGGGCCATGTGACGCCAGCCTCGCGCAAGGCTTGGACCACCTCACGGTTGTGGGCTTGCGCAAAAAAAGTGTGCAGGCTGTGGGCCACGATGGGTCCAATGTCGGCCACTTGCAGCAGCGCGTATTCGCTGGCGTCCATGATGGCTTGAAGCTGCCCGAAGTGTCGGGCCAGCTCTTTGGCCGTGGCCTCGCCCACATGGCGAATGCCTAGGCCAAACAAGAAGCGCGGCAGCGTGGTTTGCTTCGATTTTTCAATGCTGGCCAACACGTTGTTGGCTGATTTTTCGGCCATACGTTCCAGCGTGACCAAGGCGGTGAAGCCCATGCGGTACAGGTCGGGCAAGGTTTTCACCACGCCAGCATCCACCAGCTGCTCCACCAACTTGTCGCCCAAGTCTTCAATCTCAACAGCGCGGCGATGCGCAAAGTGCAGGATGGCTTGCTTGCGCTGAGCGCTGCAAAACAGGCCGCCTGTGCAGCGGTAATCGGCTTCGCCTTCTTCACGCACAGCGGGGCTGCCGCACACGGGGCATTGGTGCTGCATGGTAAAGATTTGCGCGTCTTGCAGGCGTTTTTCTAAAACGACCGACACCACTTCTGGAATCACATCGCCTGCGCGGCGCACCACCACGGTATCGCCTACCCGTACGTCTTTGCGGCGGGCTTCGTCTTCGTTGTGCAGTGTGGCGTTGGTCACGGTCACGCCACCCACAAAGACGGGAGCGAGTTTGGCCACGGGTGTGAGCTTGCCCGTGCGACCCACTTGCACCTCGATGGCTTGCACGGTGGTGAGTTGTTCTTGTGCGGGGTATTTGTGCGCCACAGCCCAGCGGGGTTCGCGCGTCACGAAGCCGAGTTGGCGCTGCGCGGCCAAACTGTTGACCTTGTAGACCACACCGTCAATGTCAAATGGCAACGCATCACGCGCTTGGCCCATGCGCTGGTGAAAGTCCACCAGACCCGCAGCGCCTTGCACGCAAGCGGTTTGCGCAGCCACGGGGAAGCCCCATTCTTTCAACGCCATCAACACGTCGTAGTGCGCGACAAAGCTCGGCCCCCCCTCGTCTGCAGGCGTGATATCGCCCAAGCCATAGGCGAAGAAGCTCAACGGCCGTTGCGCAGCAATGCTGGGGTCGAGTTGGCGCACCGCACCGGCTGCGGCGTTGCGCGGGTTGACAAAGGTTTTTTCGCCTTTCTCACCTGCGGCAATGCGGGCGCGTTGGCGTTCGTTCAAGTCTTCAAAATCGCCGCGCGCCATGTAGACCTCGCCGCGTACCTCTAGCACCTGAGGGGCATCTGCGGGCCAGCGCAAAGGAAT
>JALRIL010000109.1 GCA_023255445.1 Limnohabitans sp.
GCCCTACGTGCGCGAGCAGCTCGACAAAATGGGCATCAATGTCCCCTTGATTGGTGACTTTCACTACAACGGTCACCGTTTGCTCACTGAGTTTCCAGACTGTGCACAAGCTTTATCCAAGTACCGCATCAACCCTGGCAATGTGGGCAAGGGTGACAAGCGCGATGTGCAGTTCGGCCAGATGATCGAAGCGGCCATGCGCTGGAACAAAGCCATCCGCATCGGCGTGAACTGGGGCAGCCTGGACCAGGAGTTGCTGGCCGATCTGATGGACACCAACAGCCAGCGCGCCGAGCCGTTGGAAGCGCGACAGGTCATGTACGAGGCGCTGATTTCGTCGGCCATCTCTTCAGCCCAGCGTGCCGAAGCCATGGGCCTCAATGGGGATCAAATCGCCTTGTCGTGCAAGGTCTCGGGCGTGCAGGATTTGATCTCGGTCTACCGCGAGCTCGGTCGCCGCACCGACTATGCGCTTCACCTGGGCCTGACCGAAGCGGGCATGGGCACCAAGGGTACGGTCGCCTCGGCTGCTGCGCTGTCCATCCTGCTGCAAGAAGGCATCGGCGATACCATCCGCGTCTCGCTCACGCCGCAGCCCGGTGAATCGCGTACGCAGGAAGTAGTGATCGCATCCGAAATCCTGCAGTCGCTGGGCCTGCGCGTGTTTGTGCCCAGCGTGACGGCGTGCCCGGGGTGCGGGCGTACCACCAGCACCACCTTTCAGGAGCTGGCCAAGCAGATCGACGATTTCCTGCGCGCTCAGATGCCGGTCTGGCGCGGCAAGTACCCGGGTGTCGAAAGCATGAAAGTGGCCGTGATGGGCTGCATCGTCAACGGCCCCGGCGAGAGCAAGCATGCCGACATCGGCATCAGCCTGCCGGGCACTGGCGAGGCGCCTGCGGCTCCCGTGTTCATTGACGGCGAAAAACGCATGACGCTGCGCGGCGAGGGCATTGCCCAGGAGTTCCAGCGCATCGTCGAAGACTATATTGAGAACCGCTTTGGCGCAGCCAAGGCCTGACTTGCATCCATGACAGAACAACATACCAAACAGCCCAAGGCCATGAAACTGGTGGGCGTCAAGGGCATGAACGACATCCTGCCGCCCGACTCTGGCCGTTGGGAGTGGCTGGAAACCCAGGTGCGAGGCCTCATGGCTCGCTACGCCTACCGCAATGTGCGTTTGCCCATCGTCGAGCCCACGGCATTGTTTGTGCGTGGCCTGGGCGAGGTGACCGACATTGTTGAAAAGGAGATGTACTCCTTCGAAGACCGTTTGAACGGCGAGCAGCTGACCTTGCGCCCCGAGGGCACGGCAGGCTTGGTGCGCGCCGTGGTCGAGCACAATTTGCTTTATGAAGGTGGCAAGCGCCTGTATTACATGGGCCCGATGTTCCGCCATGAGCGCCCACAGCGAGGCCGCTACCGCCAGTTCCACCAGATTGGCGCCGAGGTGCTGGGTTTTGGAGGTCCTGAGGTGGATGCCGAACTCATCCTGCTCGCCAATGACCTCTGGAAAGTACTGGGCCTGAAGGACGTTCGACTTGAACTCAACAGCCTCGGCCAGCCTGAGGAGCGCAAGGCGCACCGCGCTGCGCTGATCGCGCACTTCGAACAACATCTCGAGCTGCTGGACGATGACGCCAAGCGCCGACTGCACAGCAACCCGCTGCGCATTCTTGACACCAAGAATCCGGCCATGGCTCAGGTGGTTGAGGCTGCCCCTCAACTGTTGGACTTTTTGGGTGCAGCCTCGTTGGCGCACTTCAATGCTGTCAAAGCCATCCTCGACGCCAACGGCATCGCGTATCTCATCAACCCGCGCCTGGTCAGGGGTATGGACTACTACAACCTGACGGTGTTCGAGTTCATCACTGAAAGTCTGGGCTCGCAAGGCACCATCTGTGGCGGCGGCCGATACGACTACCTTATCGAGCAAGTAGGTGGCAAACCGTCGCCGGCCGTGGGTTGGGCGCTGGGTGTTGAGCGCGTTCTCGAGCTGATCAAGGAGCAGGGCGAAGCCTTGGCCGCCCCTGCACCTGATGTGTACGCCATCATTCCTGATGCAGCGGCCTTACCCCAAGCCATTCATACCCTGCAAGCCTTGCGCGCTGCTGGCGTGTCTGCACAGATGCACGCCGGCACAGGCGAGGGCATGGGTTCGATGAAGTCGCAATTCAAGAAAGCCGATGGCAGCGGTGCCGCCTACGCCCTGATTTTTGGAGCCGATGAGCTCACCCGTGGCGAAGTGACCGTCAAGTCGCTGCGTGATGGTCAAGGCGTACAACGCTGCGAACGCCTGGACACTGTGCTCCAGTGGGCTGCAAGCCTACAATCAGTTTGAAACCGCTCCCAACATAGACAGGATTTCCATTCATGGCTACGCATCTCGACCTTGAAGAACAAGAGCAACTCGCCGAGCTCAAACATTTCTGGAACACCTATGGCAACCTGATCAGCTGGGTGCTGATTGCGGTGCTGGGCACTTATGCGGCCTGGAATGGTTGGAATTACTGGCAACGACATCAGGCCACACAAGCAGCCGCGTTGTATGACGAGGTTGAGCGTGCGGTGGTTTCACGCGACGCGCAACGTATGCAGCGCAGCCTGACGGATATGCAGGACCGTTTTGCCAGCAGCATGCAAGCGCAGCAAGCCACGCAACTGGTGGCCAAAGCCTGGGCTGACCAGGGCAAAACGGCTGAAGCCCGGGCTGCCTGGAACTGGCTGGTGCAAAAGGCATCGGACCCGGCCTACGCCGACGTAGCCCGTCTGCGCTTGGCCAGCCAAGCCATGCAGGACAAGCAATTGGATCAAGCCCTGGAGCAACTCAAAGCCGTGAGCCCGGCCATGCAAGGTCTCGCGGCTGATATGCAGGGCGATGTGCTGCAACTTCAGGGCAAGCAGACGGAAGCGATTGCTGCCTACCAAAAAGCTTGGGCACAGTTGCCGCAAAACACCGCCTACCGCCGTTTGCTCCAAGCCAAACTCAATGCCTTGGGTGCAGAGCCTGCAGCTCAGGAAGGGGTTAAATCGTGAGAAGCCGTCTGATCCTGTCTCTGCTGGCTGCATCCCTGGCGGGCCTTGCAGGGTGCTCGAGCACGCCTGCCAAGCCAGACCCTACGCCATTGAAAGATTTCAAGGCCGAATTCAATATTGCTCCGGCTTGGTCATTTTCACTTGGCGAGGTGAAAGGCCCCCTGTCTGCCTCGGTGCACGGCAGCCGCGTGGTGCTGGCCTCCAGCACGGGTCATGTGGTGATGCTGGATGGTCGCAATGGTCAGGCTGTCTGGCAAATCAAACTGGATGCGCCCATTCAAGCCGGCGTTGGTGGCGATGGTCAGCGTTTTGCACTCGTCAACGCCCGCAACGAAGTGGTGACCCTCCAAGACGGCAAGGTGTTGTGGCGACATGCTATGCCGGCTACGACTCTGACTGCACCCCTGGTAGCCGGTGGCCGCGTTTTTGTGATGACTGCAGACCGAGCCGTGACCGCGCTCGATGGCGCATCCGGTCGCGAGTTGTGGCGCTATGAACATCGTGGTTCCGACGCCCTCGTGTTGCGCCAGGCGGGCTTGCTGATGCCCGTGGGAAACACCCTGATCGCAGGACTTGGTGGCCGGATGGTTGCACTCGATCCGGATCAAGGCCGTGTGGGCTGGGAAGTTGCAGTGGGCGCCATACGCGGTACCAACGAGGTCGAGCGTCTGGTCGACCTCGTCAATCCGGCCGCACGTGATGGCCGTACGGTGTGCGCCCGTGCTTTTCAGTCCTCTGTTGCCTGTGTGGACACTGCTCAGGCTCGCGTGCTCTGGAGCAAATCGGCACAAGGCTACCAAGGCTTGGACATGGATGAATCCCATGTGTTTGCCGTTGAAGGCGATGACAAGGTTCAAGCCCTGGCGCGTGAAGATGGCCAGCAAAGCTGGTTGCAGGATGGACTGCGTTTTCGGGGGCTGACGGCTCCGCGTGTGTTGGGCCGTTCGGTGGTGGTAGGCGACGAACAGGGCTATGTGCACTTTTTGTCCCGCAAGGATGGCCATGTGCTTCAACGTTTGAGCACCGACGGGTCTGCCATCGCCATGGTGCCCGTACTGGTGGAGCAGACCCTGGTGGTGGTGACTCGACAAGGCCAGGTGCGGGCATTCAACGCCCAATGATCGGATGAAGTAAGTGAAACCTGTTTTGGCCCTGGTGGGCCGCCCCAATGTGGGCAAATCCACAATGTTCAACCGTCTCACCAAGAGCCGGGATGCCATCGTGGCCGATTTCGCCGGCCTCACACGCGACCGCCACTATGGCCAGGGTCGACTCGGTCGGCGCGAATACATCGTGATTGACACGGGTGGTTTTGAACCCGATGCGACCAGCGGCATCTATAAGGAAATGGCTCGCCAGACGCAGCAAGCCGTGGCCGAAGCCGATGTGGTGATTTTTGTGGTCGATGCCCGCTTGGGCCTGTCAGCGCAGGACCACGACATCGCCAACTACCTGCGCCGGATCGGCAAGCCCTGTCTGCTGGTGGCCAACAAGGCTGAAGGCATGAAAGAGGGTATGCAGCTGGTCGAGTTTTACGAGCTCGGTCTGGGCGAAGTGCTGCCTGTGTCTGCCGCTCACGGTCAAGGCATGCGGGGTTTGCTGGAGCATGCCCTCGATCAGCTGGACCTGCCCGATGAAGACGACCAAGCAGAAGAAGACACATCGGTCATCAAGTTGGCGGTGGCTGGTCGTCCCAACGCAGGCAAATCGACCCTGATCAACACCTGGCTGGGTGAAGAGCGCTTGGTGGCGTTTGACATGCCGGGCACCACCCGTGATGCGATTTCGGTGCCCTTCGAGCGCGATGGCCAGAAGTTTGAACTGATTGACACAGCTGGTTTGCGCCGCAAGGGCAAGGTGTTTGAAGCCATTGAAAAATTCTCGGTGGTCAAAACCTTGCAGGCCATTGAATCGGCCAATGTCGTGCTGCTGCTGATTGACGCGCTGCAAGGCGTCACCGATCAGGATGCACACATTGCAGGCTTTGTCCTCGACAGTGGGCGAGCCGTGGTGCTGGCCGTCAACAAATGGGATGCGGTCGACGAGTATCAGCGGCAGCTGGTCCAGCGTTCCATTGAAACGCGTTTGGGCTTTTTGAAGTTCGCCAATCTGCATTTCATCTCGGCCAAGAAGCGCCAAGGCCTGGGACCGCTTTGGGCGTCTATTGCCCAAGCTCACAAGGCGGCAACCTGCAAAATGACCACCCCGGTGCTCACGCGTCTGTTGCTCGAAGCCGTTCAATACCAGACTCCCAAGAAAACCGGCATGTTCCGCCCCAAGCTGCGTTACGCGCATCAGGGCGGCATGAATCCGCCGGTCATCGTGATTCACGGCAACTCGCTGGAACACGTGACCGAAGCCTACAAACGCTTTCTGGAAGGGCGTTTTCGCAAGGCCTTCAATCTGGTGGGCACGCCGCTGCGCATCGAGATGAAAACGGCCGACAATCCCTATGCTGACAAAGCGTGATGCTGCTCTCGGCCAAGCCGCGCCGATCAGTGTGGTAAGGTCGGGGCTTCACATCCATTTCGGAACACGGAGAATATCGTGAGCAACAAAGGCCAACTTCTGCAAGACCCCTTCCTCAACGCCCTGCGCCGCGAGCATGTGCCGGTCTCCATCTACCTGGTCAACGGCATCAAGCTGCAAGGCCAGATCGAGTCCTTCGACCAATACGTGGTGCTCTTGCGCAACACCGTGACCCAGATGGTCTACAAACACGCCATTTCCACCATCGTTCCTGGCCGCGCTGTGAACCTGGCGACGGGCGATGAAACCCCTGAGCAAGCCTGAGGGCCGACAGGGCATTGACCTCCGCCTCCTCTTCAACACCCGCAGCGCCGACCATCCTGGTCGGCGTTGACTTTGGGCTCCCCCATTTCGATGGTGAACTGGCCGAGCTCTCCCAGCTGGCAGTCACCGCGGGTCTTCAACCAGTGGCACACATCACCTGCAAGCGCCGGGCGCCAGACCCTGCCTTGTTCGTCGGCTCAGGTAAAGCTGACGAGATCAAGGAGCTGGCGCTCATGCATGGCGCCAGCGAGGTGTTGTTTGACCAGTCCCTGAGTCCTGCACAGCAACGCAATCTTGAGCGCCATCTGGGCCTGGCAGTGAACGACCGCACCTTGTTGATTCTTGAGATTTTTGCGCAACGCGCCCGCAGTCATGAAGGCAAACTTCAAGTGGAGCTTGCGCGTTTGCAGTACCTGAGCACTCGGCTGGTACGACGCTGGACCCACCTGGAGCGGCAGACAGGTGGTATCGGTCTTCGGGGTGGCCCAGGCGAAACCCAAATTGAACTGGACCGCCGCATGATCGGCGAGGCCATCAAACGCACCAAGGAGCGCCTGGCCAAGGTCAAAAAGCAGCGCAACACACAGCGCCGACAACGCGAACGCCGACAGGCCTTCATGATCTCTTTGGTCGGTTACACCAACGCCGGCAAGTCCACCTTGTTCAATGCCCTGGTCAAGGCTCGTGCCTATGCGGCGGACCAGTTGTTTGCCACGCTGGACACCACGACGCGACAACTCTACCTGGGCCAGGCGCAGCGCACCGTGTCTTTGTCCGATACGGTCGGCTTTATTCGAGATTTGCCTCACGGCTTGGTGGAGGCCTTTGAGGCCACCTTGCAGGAGGCGGCAGATGCCGATTTGTTGCTGCATGTGGTAGATGCCTCCAACACGAACTGGCCTGAGCAATTGCAGGAAGTGCAGCGCGTGCTTCACGAGATTGGAGCGCAGGACGTTCCTCAGCTGCTGGTATTCAACAAGTGTGATGCTTTGCCACAGGGTCAGGAGCCCCAGTCACCCCATGACCATTACGAGGTCGATGGACGTCAGCTTGAGCGCGTATTTGTCAGCGCCCAAAGCGGGCAGGGCCTGGCTTTGCTGCGTGAGGTTCTTGCCCAGCGGGCCCGCACCGATGAGACCCTTGCCTTTGACGACGGCGAACACGATCCCCGTGATTTAACCGGGCCTTCCACCGAGGAATAAGCCCCAGACGTTTGAGTTTGGGCACAATGTAACCATGACCCGTTTCACCAGCCCCGTATTGAGCTGATCATGACCATGAAAAGAATTGCTCTCCGTTGGCCTTGGCGGCCCCAGCGACCGCAGCCGGTCTATAACCTCAACGACCCTCGGTGGGGGCGCTCAGAGGACGATGCGCCTCGAAACCAGGATGATGCGTCCAGGCCCGAACAGCCTCAGTCACCCCAGGAGCAGCCGCCGCAGGCTCCCCAACAGCCTCGCCCGCAAGGTTCTGGCCAAGGTGGGGCTAACCAGGGCCCCCCGGACCTGGACGAACTCTGGCGCGATTTCAACCGCAAGCTTGGAAGTGTCTTTGGCAACAAGAATGGCGGGGGGGGCCCGCGTGGCCCTTTGGGCGGCCGTGGTGGCTCAGGCCCTCAGTTGCCGGGTTTCATGGGCAACATCGGTGCCGGTATCCTGATCGGAGCGGGTTTGCTGGTGTGGCTGGGTACAGGCTTTTTCATTGTCCAGGAAGGCCAGCAAGCCGTCATCACGCAGTTTGGCAAGTACCACGCCACCGTTGGGGCAGGTATCAACTGGCGCCTGCCTTACCCTATTCAGCGCCATGAGCTGGTATATGTGTCCCAGATCCGTTCGATTGACATTGGGCGTGACAACGTCATCAAGGCCACGGGTCTGCGTGATTCTGCCATGTTGACCGAAGACGAGAACATCGTCGAAATCAAGTTTGCCGTGCAGTACCGCCTCAGCGATGCGCGCGCTTACCTGTTTGAAAGCCGCAACCCCACTGAAGCCGTGGTGCAGGCCGCCGAGACAGCTGTGCGCGAGGTGGTGGGCAAAATGAAAATGGATTCGGCCTTGGCCGAGGACCGCGATCAGATCGGTCCGCGTGTGCGTGAGCTGATGCAAACCATTTTGGACCGTTACAACGTGGGCATTGAAATTGTGGGCATCAACCTGCAGCAAGGGGGTGTTCGTCCGCCTGAGCAGGTCCAGGCCTCATTTGACGATGTGCTCAAAGCCGGTCAGGAGCGCGAGCGTGCCAAGAATGAAGCCGAGGCCTACGCCAACGATGTGGTGCCCCGTGCGACCGGTACCGCCTCGCGCCTGAAAGAGGAGGCCGAAGCCTACAAACAGCGCATCGTAGCGCAGGCAGAGGGTGATGCGCAGCGCTTCAAAGCCGTGTTAGCCGAGTACCAGAAGGCACCGCAGGTGACTCGTGATCGCATGTACATCGACACCATGCAGCAAATCTACAGCAACGTCAGCAAAGTGGTCATTGACAGCAAACAGGGCTCCAACCTGCTGTACCTGCCGCTGGACAAAATCATGCAGCAAGTGAGCAATGGCAGTGCTGCCTCCGCCACCACGCCCACTGTCTTGCCGCAATCGCCGGAAGTGCCTGTGTCCATGAGCAACGATGCACGCTCGCGTGACAACGCTCGCTCCCGTGACGCGCGCTGAGGAGTAATCAGATCATGAATCGACTTGGACTTTTTGTTTCTTCTGTGCTGCTGGGTCTGCTGATCCTGTCTTCCATGGTGTTTGTGGTGGATCAGCGTCAGTTCGGGGTGGTTTATGCCCTCGGTCAGATCAAGACCGTGATCACCGAGCCCGGGTTGCACTTCAAGCTGCCGCCTCCACTGCAGAATGTCAATTACATCGACAAACGGTTGCTTACCCTCGACAGTGTGGACACCGAACCCATGTTGACGGCCGAAAAGCAGCGCGTGGTGGTGGACTGGTATGTTCGCTGGCGCATCACCGATCCACAAGCCTACATCCGCAATGTGGGCCTCGACGAAAAAGCCGGCGCCAGCCAGCTCAACCGCGTGGTTCGCAACTCTTTCCAGGAAGAGATCAACAAACGCACCGTCAAGGACTTGCTCTCCATCAAACGCGAAGAGTTGATGAATGACGTCAAGAAGGAAGTCCTGGACGTGGTCAAGGGCTCCAAGCCCTGGGGTGTGGACATCATTGACGTTCGCATCACACGAGCAGACTACGCCGATACCATCACCGAATCGGTTTACCGCCGTATGGAAGCCGAGCGCAAGCGCGTGGCCAACGAACTGCGCTCCACCGGCGCTGCAGAAGGCGAAAAAATTCGCGCTGATGCAGATCGTCAGCGTGAGGTCACGGTGGCCAATGCATACCGCGATGCCCAGAAAATCAAAGGTGAGGGCGATGCGCAAGCCTCGCGCATTTATGCCGAGGCTTTTGGGCGTGACCCTCAGTTTGCGCAGTTCTACCGGAGCCTTGAAGCCTACAAGGCCAGCCTGGCCAAAAAGTCTGACGTGATGGTGCTTGACCCCTCCAGCTCGGAGTTCTTCAAGTCCATGCGCTCTTCGGGCACGCCTGCACGCAAGTGATGCCGTCGACCGACGCGTGGTGGTCAGCACTGGCCTTGGTGCTGGTCATCGAAGGGCTCTTGCCCATGCTCGCGCCCCAACGTTGGCGCGAGCTCTTTCGGCAGATCTTGCAGTTGCAGGATGGCCAAATCCGTTTTTTTGGGGTCTTCAGTGTGCTGCTGGGACTCATCATCCTGTGGTGGTTAGGCTAAAGCACCTCGCAAAGCCGGTAAAATCACGGTTTTAACAGCCCCCCAAATACTGCAATGTCTGCTTGGGTCCTACCGGATCACATCGCCGATGTGCTGCCTTCCGAAGCGCGCCACATCGAAGAACTCCGACGTGAATTGCTCGACACTGCCCGTAGCTATGGCTATGAGCTGGTGATGCCGCCTTTGCTTGAGCACATCGAATCCCTGTTGACCGGCACCGGTGAGGCGCTGGATTTGCAGACTTTCAAATTGGTGGACCAGCTCTCTGGCCGCACATTGGGCTTGCGTGCTGACACCACGCCCCAGGTGGCGCGTATTGACGCACACCTGCTGGGTCGCAGCGCAGTCACCCGTCTGTGCTACTGTGGCCCTGTGTTGCATACCCGTCCGGATCGCCCCCACGCCACACGTGAGCCCTTGCAACTGGGCGCCGAAATTTACGGTCATCGTGGCATGGAAGCCGACCTCGAAGTGCTGGAACTGGCCCAAGCCTGCCTTCGCGCGGCCCGGGTGCAGGACCTGCAAGTGGACCTCGCCGACGCCCGTATTGTCTCGGCGTTGCTCGATCGTCAGGCCGCAACTGCTGATCAGCGACACGCCATTCAGTCGGCCTTGTCTGTCAAGGACAGCGCGTCCCTGCAGCGTTTGACGGCGGGTTTTGACCCTGTCATTGCCGCCGCACTGCAGGCTTTGCCACAACTGTATGGCGATGTGACTGTTCTCGATCGTGCTGCGATGGTCCTGCCGGCATGGCCTGCCATCGAAGCAGCCCTGAATGATCTGCGCTGGCTGGTTGGCCGCGTGGGTCAAGCCAAAGTCAGCATCGATCTGGCCGACACCCGTGGCTACGCGTATTACAGCGGCATTCGCTTTGCCATATACGCCCCACAGGCCAGCGATGCGCTGGCCCGAGGAGGGCGGTATGACGGCGTGGGCGCAGTGTTCGGCCACCGTGTCGAACGCGACAGGCCTGCAGTGGGTTTCAGCGTGGACCTCAAACAACTGGTGTCTGCCGTGCCCGCTTTGGCGCTCAAGGTAGCCATCCGTGCGCCATGGGGCGATAACGATGGGCTGCGCGCGGCCATTGCCAGCTTGCGCAGCCGAGGTGAGACCGTGGTGTGCGTGATGCCCGGCCACGAAAGCGAGATCGATGAATTTCAATGCGATCGTGAACTGATTGAAGCTGCCGGCCACTGGATCGTGCAGGCGGTGTGAATTCCTATTTCTGGACAGAAGATGAACAAGATTCAAGGACGCAATGTGGTGGTCGTCGGTACCCAGTGGGGTGACGAGGGCAAGGGCAAACTGGTGGACTGGCTCACCGAAACCGCCACAGGCGTGGTGCGTTTTCAAGGCGGTCATAACGCTGGGCACACCCTGGTGATCAATGGCGTCAAGACCGCCTTGCACCTGATTCCCAGCGGCATCATGCGCGCTGGCGTCAAGTGCTACATCGGCAACGGTGTGGTGCTGTCCGTGCCCAAGCTGCTCGAAGAAATTGCCGGCCTTGAAAAGGCGGGTGTTGAAGTGCGTTCGCGCTTGCGCGTGTCAGAGGCCTGCCCGCTGATCCTGCCTTACCACGTTGCGCTTGACCAGGCCCGCGAATCGGCCAAGGAGAAGGCCGGCAATGCCAAGATCGGCACCACCGGCCGCGGCATTGGCCCGGCGTACGAAGACAAAGTGGCCCGCCGCGCCCTGCGCGTGCAAGACCTGAAATACCCCGAACGTTTCGCCACCAAACTGCGCGAGAACCTGGCCCTGCACAACGACGTGCTGGTCAACCACCTGCATGCGACCCCGGTCGACTTTGACACCGTCTACAACGAAGCCATGGCCTATGCCAAGGAACTGCTGCCCATGGTGGCCGACGTGTCGCGCGAACTCAATGATGCCCACAAAGCCGGTGCCAACCTTTTGTTTGAAGGCGCACAAGGCACCTTGCTCGACGTCGATCACGGTACCTATCCGTTTGTGACGTCCAGCAACTGTGTGGCAGGTAATGCTGCTGCTGGCTCTGGCGTAGGCCCGGGCATGCTGCACTATGTACTGGGCATCACCAAGGCCTACTGCACCCGTGTCGGTGGTGGTCCGTTTCCAACCGAACTCGAATGGGAAAAAGAAGGCACTCCGGGCTGGCACATGGCCACCGTGGGTGCCGAAAAAGGCACCACCACCGGTCGCGCACGTCGCTGCGGCTGGTTTGACGCCGCACTGCTCAAGCGCAGCGCCCAGGTCAATGGCCTGTCGGGTCTGTGCATCACCAAGCTGGACGTACTTGACGGCCTGAGCGAACTCAAGCTGTGCACCGGCTACGAGCTCGATGGCGAAACCATCGACATCCTGCCCATGGGCGCTGATGAAATTGCCCGCTGCAAGCCCATCTACGAAACCATTCCCGGCTGGAGCGACTCCACCGTGGGCGTGACCGAACTGGACAAACTGCCTGCCAACGCACGCCAATATCTGCAGCGCATCGAAGAGGTAACGGGCGTGCCGATCCATATGGTCTCCACCAGTCCGGACCGTGACCACACCATCCTGATGCAAAACCCTTTCCAAGCCCCCTGATTTCTAACGGAGCCCCACCATGTTGACCGAAGACGGCAAGCACCTGTACGTCAGCTACGACGAGTACCACAACCTCATCGAAAAGCTGGCCATCAAAATCCACCAATCTGGCTGGAAGTTCGACACCATTTTGTGTCTGGCCCGTGGCGGCATGCGCCCCGGCGACATCCTGTCGCGCATTTTTGATGTGCCGCTGGCCATCATGTCCACCAGCTCCTACCGCGCCGAGGCCGGTACGGTGCAAGGCCATTTGGACATTGCGCGCTACATCACCACCCCCAAGGGCGAGATCGCAGGCAAAGTGCTGTTGGTCGATGACCTGGCTGACACCGGCCACACGCTGCGCGCCGTGGTGGACCAGCTCAAAAACAACTACCAGCCCATCACCGAGCTCAAGAGCGCCGTGATCTGGACCAAAGGTGTGTCTACTTTCGAGCCCGACTACTCGGTGGACTACCTGCCTACCAACCCCTGGATTCACCAGCCTTTCGAGCCGTATGACAACATGCGTCCCGAGAAACTGCTGGAAAAGTGGAAGATCTGATATTTCAGACTTTTACCCATGAGGCCCGGCCAAGCTGCCGGGCTTTTTTGTTTTCAGGCTAGCATGTCGACATGCATGATCCAGCACAGACCACCCACCTGATTCACCATCCCTATACCCCGCCCGGGGGATTTGAGGCGCCTCAGCCGGGTGTATTCAAGGCTTCGACGGTGTACTTTCCTACTGTTGCCGACATGCGTTCGCGAGAGTGGAAAAACAAGAGTGCCTACACCTACGGTCTGCATGGAACACCCACCACCTATGTGCTGGAAGAGCGCTTGTGTAGCCTGGAGGGAGGCGCGAAATGTCTGCTGGTGCCCAGTGGACTGGCTGCGATTGCGACCACGTCGCTGGCCTTGTTGCGCAGCGGGGACGAGGTCTTGATTCCCGACAATGCCTATGGCCCCAACAAGGCCTTGGCCGAGGGAGAACTGCAGCACTGGGGCATTGGTCATGCCTATTACGACCCGATGAACCCGCAAGACCTGCGTAAGCGCATCACCCTAGACACGCGCTTGGTCTGGCTGGAAGCACCGGGCTCCGTGACCATGGAGTTCCCGGATCTGGCAGCGTTGATACGCATTTGCCACGAGCGCGGCGTTCTATGCGCCTTGGACAACACCTGGGGCGCCGGGCTGGCCTTTAAGCCTTTTGATCTTCTGGGCAACGGTGACCTGGGTGTGGATATCAGCGTCCATGCCTTGACCAAATACCCCAGCGGTGGTGGCGATGTGTTCATGGGCAGCATCATCACGCGCGATCAAGCGCTTCATCTCAAGCTCAAACTTTGTCACATGCGTCTGGGCCTGGGTGTGGGGGCCAACGATGTGGAGTCGGTGTTGCGCTCGCTGCCCAGCATGGGTCTGCGTTATACCGCTCAAGACGAAGCGGGCAGGGCGCTGGCCAGATGGTGGCAGCAGCAGCCGCAGTGCGTTCAGCTGCTGCATCCTGCTTTCGAAGACGCGCCAGGCCATGCCCATTGGCTTGAGGTTTGTGGCGCCCATGAGCGCAAACCCTTGGCCGCGGGGCTGTTCAGCGTGGTCGTGGATGACCGCTACACACAGGCCCAGATCGATGCCTTCTGTGACGATCTGAAGCTTTTTCGTATTGGTTACAGCTGGGGAGGACCTGTCAGCCTGGTGGTGCCTTACGACCTCAAGCAGATGCGAAGTCACCCCCAAAGTCATGTCAAGCCGGGACATGTGCTGCGCTTTTCCCTGGGCCTGGAGGCGACTCAGGACTTGATCGAGGACCTGCAGAGGTCGCTGCACCAGCACCTGCCCAAGTGAGCATGAAGGGTACCCCCACGGGTTTTCCACAGTTGGCGCAAGGGCATGTCCACCCTTAGCCTCGAGCCATCGCCAGGTGATTGCATGACTGACATTCAAACAAAGACGCAAGCAAGCAAGGATTTACCCGTGATGGAGGCTCCATATGTGCCTCCGCCGCCCGAGGGCCCCAAGGCCCTCATGACACGTTTGCACATTTACCACCCCTTCACCTGGCTGGCCAAAGGCGCTGCGGACATGCGCCACGAGCCGGTCATTGCCCTGGTTTATGGCGTGTGCTTCTGGTTCATGGCTTTGGTGCTGTCGCTGGTGTTTCGTCACAGCCCGGAATACACCTTGTCGATTGTTTCGGGTTGTTTGCTGGTGGGGCCGTTTCTGGCCATGGGTCTGTATGAAGTCAGCCGCCGTCGGGAGCAGGGCCTCAAACCTGATCTGGGCATCTCACTGACCTGCTGGGACAGCCATCTGCGCAGCATGGCCATGCTGGTGCTTGTGCTCGTGGTCATCGAGCTGCTGTGGGGTAGGGCCTCTTTGGTCGTGTTTGCCGTGTTTTTCAACACGGGCATGCCGTCTACCACAGGGGTGATCGAAGCCATTTTCAACCCTGAAAATCTGGACTTTGTGCTGGTTTACACGGCGGTAGGTGGTGCGTTTGCCGGTTTGGTGTTTTCAACGGCGGTGGTATCCATTCCCATGATTCTCGATCGTGACACAGATGCCATTTCAGCGGCTATCACCAGCTTGCGCGTGGTGTTCAGCAATCCTTTGACCATGCTCACCTGGGGAGCCTTGATCACCTTGATGGTGGTGTTGTCTCTCTCCCCTTGGTCACCTTGGTCACTGGCCGTCATGGTGGTCGGCCCTTTATTGGGCCATGCCAGCTGGCACGCCTACCGGGCCAGCGTGCAGTGGGACGATGCACCCGAGCACGAGGAGCGACCGGGCGTTAGCCCTGCATGAGCTGCCGGGCAGCGCCTTGCATCGCCTGGGCATCTGTGGCGTCCAACACAAGCACGCCAGCCTCATCAAAGCGCGCAAAGTTGTTGCGTGTCGAGCGGGCGTACACCGGGTCATAGTGCGTCACCAACAGCGCCTCGACCACCTCGGAAAATTGCCCTTGGCGGGCTTGCGACTGCCACTCGTCGACGACCGCCTTGCCTTTGATTTCGGACAGACGCGACAAACGCTCACAAAACAACTCGGGTTGCTGCACAAAATAGTCGTAGTCTTCAAGTAACAAGTGCACACGATCCTGAAGCGAAACCTCCATGCGCACACAGGGACTTTGGCGCATGGCCTCCATCAGGCTCTCAGGCACCGTCAAGTTGCCAACCTTTCGGCTTTCGGATTCCACAAAGACCTCGCGCTCGGGGTCAAACTGTTGCAGTTGTGTCCACACCAAGGTCTCAAAGGCTTTCTGACTGGGTTGGGCTTGCCCGGGAATGATGCCCAGCACCGAGCTGCGGTGGTTGGCTAGCCCTTCCAGGTCCAGCACTTGTGCGCCTGCCTGGCTCAAAGCGTGCAGCAGGCGTGTCTTGCCCGAGCCCGTGGGCCCGCACAGGACACGAAAACGCAGGGGCTGCACACGTTTGGGAATGTCCAGCACCAGTGCCGATCGAAAGGCTTTATAGCCGCCCTCGATCAGGGTCACATGAAAACCGATTTGCCCCAGAATCAGCGCCAGCGAGTTGCTGCGCTTGCCGCCACGCCAGCAATAGACCAAGGGCTTCCAGCTCTTGGGCTTGTCCATCACATGCGCCAGAATGTGACGCGAAATATTCTGTGCCACCAGCGCAGCGCCAATTTTCTGGGCTTCAAAGGGGCTGACCTGCTTGTACAGGGTGCCCACCTGCACTCGCTCCTGGTCATTGAGCGAGGGCCAGTTGTCTGCGCCGGGCAAGTGGTCCAGGGCATATTCGCCTTCGCTGCGCGCATCGAGGATGGCGTCAAAGGTTTTCAGACGCTGCAGGGCGCTGGGCGCATCGATCACGTGGACACTCATTTAGTTCAGCAATTTCTTCAGTTCTGGCCACACATTGTCGAGCATGAGGGGCTGCGCCTGGACATTGGGGTGGATGCGGTCGTTCTGGAACAGCGCAAACGGGTCGGGGGCATCGGCAATGCCCTTGAGCAAAAAAGGCACCCGCTGGGACTGGGTCTGACGTGCCACATCCACAAACACCTGCTCAAACGCTTTCATCATCGCTGGCCCGTAATTAGGGGGCATTTGCATGCCCAGCAAGAGCACTTTTGCGCCCTGGGCCTGCGCCATGCGGCTCATCGCCAGCAAATTATCGCGGGTTGCGTTCATGGATAAACCGCGCAGCGCGTCATTGGCGCCCAGCTCCAACACCACAATGTCGGGTCTATGTTGGGCCAGCACGGCTGGCAGCCGCGATCGACCGCCTGCGGTGGTGTCGCCGCTGATGCTGGCATTGACCACGTGCCAACCTGGACGAGATTGCGCAAGGCGTTGCTGCAACAAGGTCACCCAGCCCGAGCCCCGTGGCAGGCCGTATTCAGCGCTGATGGAGTCGCCCACCACCACAATCGAGCGCTCGGTTGCGCCAGGGGCTGCGATGGAGGTAAAACCGCCGAGCACCAAGGTCAGGGCCCAGGCGCTAAAGTGTCGACGTTGAATCAGGAACCTTCGCATGTCGCCTTCCATTTTGTCTGTCCACCATCTGTCCAAAACCGTTCGGGACTCCAGTGGAGAACTGCAGATTTTGCGTGATATTTCATTTGAAATCCCACAGGGCCAAAGCTGCGCCATCGTGGGGGCCTCGGGATCGGGTAAGAGCACATTGCTCGCATTGCTGGCAGGCTTGGATACACCCAGCCAAGGCTCTGTCGAGCTGGCGGGCACGGACCTGTTCAGTCTGGATGAAGACCAACGTGCCCAATTGCGGGCACGCCATGTGGGGTTTGTATTCCAGAACTTCCAGTTGCTGCCTCATTACACAGCGTTGGAAAACGTCATGATGCCGTTGGAACTCGCCGGTCAGCGCGATGCGCGCGAGAAGGCGCGTCGCATGCTCGAGCATGTGGGGCTGTCCCGTCGCCTGTCGCACTTGCCGCGCCTGCTCAGCGGTGGCGAGCAGCAGCGGGTAGCGTTGGCCCGTGCCTTTGTGACCCAGCCGCAGCTGCTGCTTGCTGACGAACCCACAGGCAGTCTTGACCACGCCACGGGTCAGGCCGTGGCCGATTTGATGTTCCAGCTCAACCAGGAGAGCGGCACCACGCTCGTGCTGGTCACCCATGACCGGGCGCTGGCCCAGCGCTGCGACAAGGTCTTGACGATGCAGGCTGGTGCGCTGGTCACGGAAACGGCCGCGCAGGCAGGATAATTCGGGGATGTCCACACACAAAGTTTTATTTGGTTTCCATGCCGTGGGGGTGCGTCTGAAGACGTCGCCTGACTCCATCGTGGAGATCTACTTCGAGGCCAGCCGGCGAGATGCCCGCATGCGCCAGTTCATCGCCCGCGCCAAAGAAGCGGGTGTGCGCCTGATTGAGGCCGATGGTCTGCGCCTGTCCAAACTGGCAGGCAGCCATGGCCACCAGGGCGTGGCTGCGCTGGTCGAACCTGTTGCACAGGCACGATCACTCGACGAATTGCTGGACGATCTGCAAGGGCCGCCCTTGCTGTTGGTGCTCGACGGCGTGACCGATCCCCACAACCTTGGGGCCTGTTTGCGTGTGGCCGATGGGGCCGGAGCTCATGCCGTGATAGCGCCCAAGGACCACGCGGCGGGCATCAACGCCACCGTTGCCAAAGTGGCCAGCGGTGCGGCCGAAACGGTGCCGTATTTCATGGTGACCAACCTGGCACGGACTTTGGGTGAACTCAAGGAGCGCAACATCTGGGTCATCGGCACCAGTGGCGATGCCCCTCGTACCCTTTACCAGACTGAGCTCAAGGGGCCCACGGCGTTGGTGCTGGGCGCGGAAGGTCCAGGCATGCGTCAGCTTACCCGCAAGACCTGCGATGAGCTCATCAGCATTCCAATGCAGGGTGCGGTCGAGAGCCTGAACGTCTCGGTGGCCTCAGGCGTGTGCTTGTATGAGGCCTTGCGCCAACGCAGCCTTTGATGATTTCCTGGGGGAACACACAATGAACAACATCCTGTGGACGCTGCTGGCGGCGGCTTCGGTGCTCACATTGGGCGCCTGCACCCAAGAGCAGCAAAACAAGCTCAGCCGTAACATCCAGAACTGGACCGGTACCAACGGCGTGCTCGAGGTGTACGCGGGGGACAAGGTGGTGCGCCGCTTTTTGAAGGTGGACAAACTCAGCACCGCTTTGGGTACCGATGACGGCAAACCCCGAAACTACCGCTATGGCTATGGTGTCCTCGACGAAAATCTGAACATGCAGGTCGACCCCGGCGAGAAGAAGGTTTACTTCGAGTTCAGCGACTATTCCAACATCGTTTTTTTTGAAAACCCGCATTCCAATTGATCATGAGCGACCACGCAAACCGCCCCGAACTGCCTGACCACCTGTCCATCGACCCGCGAAGCCCCCACCACGTGGCGGCTATTTTTGAGCACGACATTGGCATCCGTTTCAACGACAAGGAACGTTTTGACGTCGAGGAGTACTGCGTCAGTGAAGGCTGGATCAAGGTCCCCGCCGGCAAAACGCTGGACCGCAAAGGCAACCCTTTGATGCTCAAGCTCAAAGGGCGGGTCGAAGCTTTTTACAAATAACTCAGACCCAACCCAAGCCACCCAGCACAGCGCCCAGGCCAATGAGCCAAAGCAAGTGAATGCGTGTGCGCCAGACCACCAGTGTCGACACCAGCGTCAGCACATACAGGGGCCAGTCTGTGCCGGGGTGATCGTGGCTCACCGTCAAGAGCCAGCCTGTGGCCATGAGCAACGCAATCACGATAGGGGCCATGCCGGCCTTGAACGCACGGATACCGCGCTTTTCCCGGTGCTGGTGTGCCCACCGCGTGGCTGTATAGGTCAGGATCGAAGAGGGCAGCATGATGCCCAGCATCGCAATCAACACCCCCATCAAGGCCAACGCGCCTTGGAGCCACAAGGCTGCTTGCGATCCCGCATTGAGTCCGATGTTCCAACCCATCAGCGCCACAAAGAGTATGTTGGGTCCAGGCGCGGCTTGCGCCAAGGCAATCGACGAGGTGAACTGGCTGTCACTGAGCCAGCCCAATTCGTCGACCAGATAGCGGTGCATGTCTGGTGCCGTGGTGATGGCGCCGCCCACTGCCAGCAAAGACAGCGAGGCGAAATGTTCAAACAGCTGCCACCAATCGCCAGCACTCAGATTCAAAACCGGGTTCATGGCTGCTCCGTTCGGGTGGGCTGCGTGGCTTGTCTGGCCAGCTGCACATAAGCCCACAGGCAGCCTGAAGTGCCTGCCACCAGCAAAACCCAAGCCAACGGCAAGCGTAACAAACCCACGCCCACAAAACTGGCCGTTGCCAGCGCAATGCACACCGGCATGCCCATGGGGTTGCTCTTGAGGGCAGAGATCAGCTTCAGCCCCACGGCAGAAATCAGGCCGGCCGAGACGGCGCCCATACCGCGTAAAGCGCCCTGGGCCCAAGGACTGTCAGACACACCGCCAAACGCCAAGGCCAGTAGCAAGACCACGACCATCGGCGCGGCCAGGATGCCCGCCACCCCCGCCAAGGCCCCGGCCAGGCCAAAGTAGCGACCACCGATCATGAGCGCGAGGTTGACCACATTGGGTCCCGGCATGATTTGGGCCACAGCCCAGTCTTCAATGAACTGTTCTCGGGTGAGCCATTTTTTCTTCTCCACCAACTCACGTTGCACCACCGCCAGCACCCCACCAAAGCCCTGCAAGGCCAGGATGGAAAAGGACACGAACAAATCGGTCTTGGACTGCGGCTGGTTGGCGGGTTGGTGTTCGTGCATGGATGACAATTATGCGTGTGAAGTCGGCTCAAGCCAGACCAGTTGTCCTTGTCCCCGCTCACCCAGGCGCCGGACCAAGGCCTCGGCCTCGGGATCAGGCAAAGCAAAGTGCAGCGAAACCACGCTACCGTGGTCAACCGTGGACAGCTCTGCACCCGCCAGTTCCAGTTCACGACGCACCATGCCCTCCAGTGCATAGGGCACGCTGCAAGCCAGTTGCGCCTTTTTCACCAGCGGGATTTTTTCGGCGCTCTGCAGCGCCTGGGCAACCGCATCTGTGTAAGCGCGTAGCAGCCCACCCGCACCCAGTTTGACACCACCAAAATAACGCACCACGGTGGCTAGTACACCTTGCATGTCCTGGTGCCGCAACACATCCAGCATGGGCCGCCCGGCAGTGCCGCCTGGTTCGCCGTCATCATTGGCCGCGGACTGCCCACCAGCCAGCAAGGCCCAGCACACATGCCGGGCATCCGGATGCTCGGCTTTGAGTTGAGCCACCCGTGCCTGCGCCTGCTCGCGCCCCAAAACAGGTTCCACGCAGGCGATAAAGCGGCTTTTTTTGATGATCAGCTCGTGATGTGCCGGCTTGACGAGAGAAAACGACATGTCTCGAGAATAACCGAGGTGCCATGCTCGAAGACCACCTGGTCTAGAGATCCGAATCTGTTGTGCTGTAGTCGACCCAACAGGAAGGGGTGAATACCCATCCACTAACGCAGCACAAGCCCAAACGCCTACACTACGGGGTCTACACCAGCCCTGTTCATGAACGCCTTTACCGACGTCTCCTTTTTCCCGCGCAACGCCAAACCGCTGACCAGTTACCGCAAGTTCTGGGCAGCCCGCTTTGGCACGGCTCCGTTTTTACCGATGAGTCGCGAGGAAATGACCCAGCTGGGCTGGGACAGCTGCGACATCATTCTGGTGACGGGCGACGCCTATGTGGACCACCCCAGTTTCGGCATGGCCGTCATCGGCCGCATGCTGGAAAACCAGGGTTTTCGGGTCGGCATCATCGCCCAGCCCGACTGGCAAAGCGCCGAGCCTTTCAAGGCCCTGGGCAAACCGAACCTGTTCTGGGGCGTGACCAGCGGGAACATGGACTCCATGATCAACCGCTACACGGCCGACCGCAAAATCCGCAGCGACGACGCCTACACCCCCGGCA
>JALRIL010000021.1 GCA_023255445.1 Limnohabitans sp.
AGGCCGTGCAATATGCCCGCGACCGCGTGCAAAGTCGCCCGGTGGATGGCAGCTTGCCTGCAGCGGGTCCCATCATTCACCACCCCGATGTGCGCCGCATGCTGATGACCATGCGGGCCTACACCGAAGGCTCCCGCGCCATGGCAGCCACAGCCGCTGCGGCCTACGACGCCTCGCACCACCACCCCGACGCCGAAGTGCGCAAGCAAAACCAGGCTTTCTATGAATTCATGGTGCCCCTGGTCAAGGGCTACAGCACCGAGATGAGCCTGGAAGTCACCAGCCTGGGCGTGCAGGTGCACGGCGGCATGGGTTTCATCGAGGAAACCGGCGCAGCGCAGTACTACCGCGATGCCAAGATCCTGACGATTTACGAAGGCACGACCGCCATTCAGGCCAATGACCTGGTGGGCCGCAAGACGGCCCGCGACGGTGGCACGGGTGCCAAAGCCATTGCAGCCCAGATTGCCAAAACCGAAGCCGAATTGGCTGCCAGCGCCCACACAGATGCGCAGGCCCTGGCCAAACGCCTCAAGGCTGCCCGCGAGGCCTTTGTGGATGTGGTGGAGTTCATTGCCGCCAACACCAAGAGCAATCCCAACGCTGCCTTCTCGGGCAGCGTGCCGTACCTCATGCTCGCGGGTAATCTGGTGGCCGGCTGGCAGCTGGGTCGTTCTTTGCTGGTGGCGCTCACGCCCGAAGCGCAGGCGCAGGACGCCGCTTTCATGACCGCCAAGGTCACCACCGCCCGCTTCTATGGCGACCACATCTTGTCCAAAGTGCCCGGCATGCGCGACAGCATTGTCGAGGGTGCTGACAGCGTGACGGCGCTGGCCCTGGATGCCTTCTGAGCCAGGAGCCTGTCATGTTCAGATTGCCCGCAGTGCTGGCCGCACAAACATTCCCGGTGATTGGTTCTCCACTGTTCATCATCAGCAACCCCCAAATGGTGATCGAACAGTGCAAGGCTGGCGTGATCGGCGCCATGCCTGCGTTGAATGCGCGCCCAGCCTCTCAGCTCGATGAATGGCTGGCCGAGATCACCGAAACCCTGGCTGCGCATAATCTGGCCCATCCGGATCAGCCAGCTGCGCCCTTTGCGATCAACCAGATCGTGCACAAGAGCAATGACCGGCTCGAACACGACATGGCTTTGTGCGTGAAGTACAAGGTGCCGGTCATCATCACCAGCCTGGGGGCGCGCGAGGAGATCAACCAGGCCGCGCACAGTTATGGCGGCGTGGTGCTGCACGACATCATCAACAACACCTTTGCCCACAAAGCCATCGACAAAGGTGCCGATGGCCTGATTGCTGTGGCCGCCGGCGCCGGCGGACATGCTGGCACCAAGAGCCCGTTCGCGCTGGTCCAGGAAATTCGCCAATGGTTTGACGGGCCTTTGGCCTTGTCCGGCTCCATTGCCACGGGGGGGGCCATTCTGGCTGCACAGGCCATGGGTGCAGACTTTGCCTACATGGGTTCGGCCTTCATTGCCACGCACGAGGCTCGCGCAACCGAGGCCTACAAGCAGGCGATCGTGGACTGCAACTCCGATGACATTGTCTACAGCAACCTGTTCACCGGTGTACATGGCAACTACCTGGCCCCCTCGATTCGTGCGGCCGGGCTTGACCCCGACCACCTGCCGCAATCCGACCCCAGCCAGATGAATTTTGGCGGCGACGCCAAAAAAGCCTGGAAGGACATTTGGGGTTGCGGACAAGGCATTGGCGCCATCACTGCGGTGGTGAGTGTGGCTGAGCGCGTGGCTATTTTGAAACGGGAATATGAAGAGGCTCGCCAGCGTTTGCTGAAGTGAACCTGTTGTGAAGAACATGTCGATTGCAGACTCCAAGCGCCCTTCGGGGCGCTCTTTTTTGCTGGATGTGCTCAAGGCCGCCGGCTGCATCCTGATCGTCCTGCACCATTTGTCGTTTTACGGGCCGATGTCGGATGTGGTCATGTTTTATCGTCCCGAGCTGATCGACTGGCTCACCGAGTACGGACGCGTAGCCGTACAGGTGTTTTTGGTGTGTTCGGGGTACTTGACGGCCTCGGCCTGGACGGCACGGCCCGTGGTGTCCTGGCGTGGTATTTTGCAACTGGCCTGGCACCGGTATTTGCGCCTGTCGTTGCCTTTGTTGGCGGCCTTGAGCGTGGCGGTACTGGTCATGGAGGCCGTTCGCCCTGGGTTTGATCATTCCTCTTTATCGTCGCCGCCGCAGTGGGCGCAAGCGCTGGCGCATGTATTGCTGCTGCAGCATTTGTTCGATTTCGAGGCCTTGTCTGCCGGTGTTTGGTATGTGTCCATCGACTTCCAGTTGTATGGCATCACCTTGCTGGTGTTGTGGCTGGTCAGTGTGATGGCGCCTTGGCGATCTTCGGGCCGTGTGGAGGCCTTGCGGGTGCAGTGGATGCTGGGGTTGACCTTGCTGTCTCTCATTCGCTGGAACTTGAACCCCGACCTGGATGTGTACGGCTTGTACTTCTTTGGGGCCTATGGCATGGGGTGGCTGGCTTACCGTGCGCGCTTGAGTCGTATTCCGCCTAAGGGGTGGGCGGTGTTGCTGGCTTTAGGGGTGCTGGCTTGGTGGGTGGATCCGCGTTTGCGCATCACCACGGCCTGGGCTGTTGCCCTGCTGCTGTCTTTGGCACCTGACGCCTGGCTGCGTGTGCAAGTGTCGACGGGGTGGCGTTGGCCCATCAGTGCGCTGGCGCGTATTTCCTATTCGGTGTTCCTGATTCACTATGCGATGATTTTGCTGGTCAGTGCCTGGGTGACCGCACATTGGCCGCACTCCTTGTTCTGGAACGCGGCAGGCATGGGGGCTGTGGTGGTGCTGTCGATTCTGGCGGGTGCCGTGCTTTACCACTGGACGGAAAAACGCCGCCCGGATGGGCGGCGCTGGCTGTTGTGGCTGGCTGTGTTCATGGGCAGCACAGCACTGGCCATGCTGCCCGCACAGACTTAAGCTTGGAGCACTTTGGCCTTGATGTGTGCCAAGGCCTCTTCCACTTGATCAATCAGGATCAGGCACAAATCGCCAGGGCTCAGACGTTCCAGCGCTCTATCGATGGCCACAAATTCACCCTGGATGGTTTCCACATGGCTGGTGCGTGAGGCCTGTGCCAGGCCTTCGCGCAGCAAGGCAACGACTTCACCGTCAGCACGGCCGCGCTGGCAGGCATCCTGGTAGAGCAGCACATCGTCAAAGGCCGCCCCCAGGATACGGGTCTGGTCACGAATATCCTCGTCTCGGCGGTCTCCAGCCCCACTGATGACCACCACGCGCTTGCGGGCCGGCATGTTGTCCACGGCTTGTACCAGCGCTTGCATGGCGTCGGGGTTGTGTCCGTAATCGGCGATCAGCGTGGCTCCACGGTAGTCGAAGACATTAAAGCGGCCGGGTACGCCTTGCACATCACTGATGAAGGTGGACAAACCCTGTGCAACCGCATCCCAGGGCGTGTTGACGGCCCAGGCAGCGCCTACGGCAGCCAGCACGTTTTCAGTCTGAAAACCGATTTGACCATTGCGCGTGAGAGGCACCTGCGACAAGGGAATGCGTACGGCGTGTTTGCCTTTTTGCGCCACGATGGCGCCGTTTTCGACGTACACCACACGCTTGCCTTGGGCGCGGTGTGTGGCCAGAACGGGGTGATGGGCGTCCAGTGCAAAAAAGGTCACATCACCCGGGCAATGTGGCGCCATGGCTGCCACAGCCGGGTCGGCGGCATTGAGCACGGCCATGCCATCAGGCTGAACGTTGAGCACGATCACACGTTTGAGCACCGATAAATCTTCCAGTGTGGTGATGTAGTTCAAGCCCAAGTGGTCGCCTGCGCCCATGTTGGTCACCACCGCCACCTGGCAGCGGTCAAAGGCAAGGCCTTCACGCAGCAAGCCACCGCGTGCAGTTTCGAAAACTGCAGCGTCAACCTCGGGGTGGGACAGCACATTGCGGGCGCTCTTGGGGCCGCTGCAATCGCCCGAATCAGTCTGACGGTTGTTGACATAGACCCCATCGGTGTTGGTCATGCCCACGCGCAGGCCGTTGGCTTTGAGCAGGTGCGCAGTCAAACGCACGGTGGTGGTTTTGCCATTGGTGCCGGTCACGGCAATGACGGGCACGCGACCATCGTCGCCATGGGGAAACATGTAGTCGATGACCGCTTGTCCGACATCGCGGCCCTTGCCGTAGGACGGCGTCAGGTGCATGCGCAGGCCAGGAGCGGCATTGACTTCCACGATGCCGCCACTTTGTTCTTCCAGTGGGCGTTGCACCGATTCGCACACGACATCGACACCACAAATGTCCAGACCCACCATGCGAGCAGCGGCCACGGCGCGTGCGGCCACTTCAGGGTGGACTTCGTCGGTCACATCGGTGGCTGTACCGCCAGTGGAGAGGTTGGCGTTATTGCGCAGGATCACGCGCTGACCTTTTTCGGGGACAGACTCGGGCTCCAGACCCTGTACCTTTAGGCGTGCCACAGCAATGTCATCAAAACGGATTTTGGTCAGGGACGTGGCGTGGCCTTCGCCACGGCGCGGATCGGCATTGACCTGATCGACCAGCTGGCGCACGGTGTGTTCGCCATCGCCCACTACCAGCGGGGGCTCGCGGCGTGCGGCCGCGACAAGTTTGTCGCCCACCACCAGGAGGCGGTAGTCCTGACCGGGCAGGAATTTTTCGACCATGACCTGCCCGTATTTGTTGGCGGCGTTGTAGGCAATCTCGAAGTGGTCGTAGCTGATGATGTTGACCGTGACGCCTTTGCCCTGGTTGCCGTCCTGAGGCTTGACCACCACAGGCAGACCAATGTCCAGAGCCGCTTTCCATGCCTCTTCCAGAGAATCGACAGGGCGACCCATGGGCACGGGGACGCCTGCTGCATGCAACACAGCTTTGGTCAAGTCCTTGTCTTGGGCAATGGATTCGGCGATGGCGCTGGTGGTGTCGGTCTCGGCAGCCTGAATGCGACGCTGACGTGAGCCCCAGCCCAGCTGCACCATGCTGCCACGCGTCATGCGCTTGTAGGGAATGCCCCGCGCGACGGCGGCGTCCACAATGCATCCTGTCGAAGGCCCCAGGCGTTCGTCCTCGTCGAGTTCGCGCAGCTCAGCCAGCGCGGCTTCGACATCAAAGTCCTGACCTTGTTGCGCAGCCCGGCACAGTTGCTCGGCCAAGGCCAGGGCGCGACGACCCACAGCTTCTTCAGAGTATTGAACGGTGACCTGGTATGTGCCTGTATCTTGCGTGGGCGTTGTGCGGCTGAATGTGACGGGACAACCTGCCTGGACCTGCAGGGCCAAGGTGATTTTTTCCAGCGCGTGGGCCAGGCACAAAGGTTGATCGGCAGCGGCGCGGATCGGTCC
>JALRIL010000028.1 GCA_023255445.1 Limnohabitans sp.
TCCAATTGAGGCCTAAAGTCAGGCTATAATTCGAGTCTTGTCGGCGTGTAGCGCAGCCTGGTAGCGCACTTGCATGGGGTGCAAGGGGTCGCGAGTTCGAATCCCGCCACGCCGACCATTTATTTCAGGGGCAACAGAGCAATCTGTTGCCCCTTTTCGTTTGGGGGTGACCAATGATCAAGCGTCTGCGTCTGGGGATTCTGGGGTGCGCAAAAATCGCAAATGGTTTCGTACGCGATGTGCAACCGAGCGATCAGGTCGAAGTGGTGGCTGTGGCCAGTCGCGACCTGGGTAAAGCCCAGGACTTTGCCCGCCAGCATCACCTCGCTCGTGCATGGGGCAGTTACGAGGCCTTGTTGTCTGACCCTGGCGTCGAAGCGATCTACCTGCCTCTGCCCAATACGATGCATGCGCATTGGGCCATGACTGCGGCTCGCGCCGGCAAGCACGTCCTGTGCGAAAAACCGCTGACCTTGACCCAGACCTCGGCGCAGTCCATGTTCGAGACCGCCAGACAGCACGGCGTCATGCTGCTGGAATCCTTTCCGTATTATTTTCAGCCGCAAACAGGTGACATGCTGGCTTTGCTGCACGCAGGGGCGATTGGGCAGGTGCGTTCCATTCAAGCCACGTTCGGCTTCACGCTGTCGCCGGATGACCCGCAGAACATCCGCTTCAACCCCGACTTGGGGGGTGGCGCTTTGCTGGACGCTGGCAGTTACCCTTTGAGCCTGATCCGTTTGGTCATGGGGCAGGCCCCGGTGCGGGTGATGGCTCAGTCCAGCTGGGCGGCCAGTGGTGTGGACATGTCCACCACGGCCACGCTGGAGTATGCCGATGGGCGCAGAGCCCAGCTGATGTGCGCCATGGATGTGGCCAATGTGCGCAGAGCCATCATCAGCGGCAGTGCCGGAACGCTGGAGACCGAGTACCTGAACCACACCGCTGCCGCTGTGGGCGAGAGTCCTTACGGTTACCTGCCCAGCCAGTTGCGCTTGCGCCGAGGCATAGCCAATACCTTGGCATTTGAAGATATTCGCTCACCTGCGGGCAGTGGTTTTCGCTTTGCGGCAGAGGCCTTTGCCAAAGTGGTGCGCGAGCAGGACCACGCTGCCGTGGCCCGCGCAGCGCAAGCGAGCATCGACAACGCAGCCACTTTAGAGGCATTGGCCGAAAGTGCACGAAAAGGTGTCGCGGTCAGTCTGACTTGAACATTGGGCATACTGCTGTCAGTTGCATGAAGCGAGTTTGATGGAATGAATACCTCTGCCGCCACTGAATGGATTGAGAACCACACCTACGACGAGCTGCGTGTGGGGCAAAGCGCGAGTCATACCCGTACCCTGACGCAGGCCGATATCCAGGCGTTTGCAGCGGTCTCTGGGGACACCAACCCTGCCCATCTGGATCCGGAGTATGCCGACCAGACATTTTTTCATGGCGTCATTGCCCATGGCATGTGGGGTGGCGCGCTGATTTCGGCGGTGCTGGGAACGCAATTCCCTGGGTTGGGGACGATTTATGTCGAACAGGATTTGCAGTTTTTGCTGCCGGTTCGTGTTGGCGACACCCTCAACGTGCGTGTGGTAGTGACTGCCAAACACGACGCGCACCACCGGGTGACCCTGGACTGTACGGTGGTCAACCAACACGGGCAGGATGTGATCCGTGGCCAGGCGATGGTGTTGGCGCCGACCCAAAAAATTCGCCGTCCCAGAACCCAGGCGCCCCTGATTCAGCTGTTTGACCCGCAAGCCCGCTTGCGTCAATTGCTGCACAAAGCCGATGGGCTTGAGCCTTTGCGTTGTGCTGTGGTCCATCCTTGTGATGCCGAGTCTTTGGCTGGGGCACTGGATGCGGCGGCACACGGCCTCATCGTGCCCGTGTTGGTGGGGCCCGCCTACAAAATCCGTTCGGCGGCTGACCAGGCTGGTCTGGACCTGGCAGGTGTGGCGTTGGTGGATGTGCCGCACAGCCATGCAGCGGCCCAACACGCGGCGCAGCTGGCCGCGCAGTGCCAGGTGCACATGTTGATGAAAGGCAGTCTGCATACCGATGAGCTGCTGCATGCGGTGCTCGAGCAACCCCTTCTAAGAACAGGGCGGCGCATGTCGCATGTGTTCCGTTTTGACGTGCCCACATATCACAAGCCTTTGTGGGTGACCGATGCAGCTTTGAACATTGCACCGACCCTGATGGACAAGGTGGACATTGTTCAAAATGCCATCGATTTCGTGACACAGATGGGCACACCCCAGCCCAAGGTGGCGATTTTGTCGGCCGTCGAGACCGTCAACCCTGCGATCGCGTCGACGCTGGACGCAGCGGCTTTGTGCAAGATGGCCGACCGCGGCCAAATTCGCGAGGGAGTGCTTGATGGACCGCTGGCCTTTGACAACGCGATTTCGGCCCAGGCTGCGCTGATCAAGAACATCCACTCGCCTGTGGCGGGCGATGCCGACATCTTGCTGGTGCCGGACTTGGAGTCGGGCAATATGCTGGCCAAGCAGCTGGAGTATCTGGCTGGAGCCAGCGGTTCCGGCCTGGTGTTGGGTGCCGGGGTGCCCATTGCCCTGACCAGCCGCGCCGATGGGCCGGCGGCTCGCGTGTCCTCGGCCTTGCTGGCTTTGGTGGCTGCGCATGCTCAGCGTTGCAAGGCCCAGGACCTGCAACTGGCCCGAGAAAAGTTTGACCCCACCTGAAAGGCGCAGCGCATGGCCATCCTGGCAGTCAATGCGGGCTCTTCGTCCCTGAAGTTCTCGGTCCATGTGCGCGGGCCGCAGGGCATGCGTGCAGGGGTGTTGGTGGGGGCGTTCACAGGGCTGCAACCCGAGGGTCAGCCCCTGATGAGCTGGACGTTCGAAGGGCAGTGTCATCAGGAAGTGTTGCCAGCTGTGGGCGACGAGGCCCTACGGCCCGCGGCCCTGAAGCGATTGCAACAGCTGGTGGCCGGATGTGCACATCTACCCCCCATTGCGGCGGTGGCCCACCGCGTTGTTCATGGCGGTAAGCAGTTCACACACAGCGTGCGCGTAGATGATGAGGTGCTCCAAGCTTTACAGGCCCTGTGCCCACTTGCACCGTTGCACCAGCCTTCCAACCTGGCGGGGATTCGGGCGTTTGCGTTAGCCTTTGAGGGGGTGCCGCAGGTGGCCTGTTTTGACACCGCTTTTCATGCACACATGCCGCAGTTGCACCAACGCTTTGCCTTACCCGAAGCTATGCATCAGCAGGGCCTGCGCCGCTATGGTTTCCATGGGCTGTCCTACCAGTTCATCATGGCGCAGCTGCAGGCCTGCAGCGAACGTGCGCAAGGCAGGGTGCTCATGGCGCACCTGGGCAACGGAGCCAGCGTGTGCGCCGCCGTGCAGGGCCTCAGCGTAGCCACCAGCATGGGTTACTCGGCGCTGGATGGGCTGATGATGGGCACCCGCAGCGGCACCCTGGACCCCGGTGTGGTGCTGGCCTTGATGGCCCAGGGCTGGGACCATGACCGCATTGAAAACCTGCTCTACAAGCAAAGTGGTCTGCTGGGGGTGTCTGGCTTGAGCGCAGACATGCGAACCCTGCGCGCGAGTGTTCAGCCGCAGGCGCAACTGGCCATCGATTTGTTTGTGCACCGCCTGGTGCGCGAGAGCGGCGCCATGGTGGCCTGCATGCAGGGGCTGGATGTGCTGGCCTTCAGTGGTGGCATAGGTGAGCATGACGCAGCGCTGCGCGCGCACACCGTGCAGCAACTGCAATGGCTGGGGGTACGTCTGGATGCGTCTGCCAACGCACAGGCCCGTGGCGATGCGGTGGTCGCCATCCACGCGGCCGACAGTGCCGTGCAGGTCTGGGTGGTGCCCACCGACGAAGGCCGCGTCGCTGCACAGGAAGCGGCCGCTTTGCTAGGTCTGGACTGAGCAGCTCAGGCCGCTTGCATGGCTTGTTGAAACGTGTGCGCCGCCTTTTCGGGCTGATCAGCGGCAGTGAGGGCGCGCACCACCGCAATCGAGCCCACGCCGGTGCGCATGACCGCGGGCACGGCCTGCAGGTCGATGCCGCCAATGGCAACCAGACTGCGGCCTTTCATCAGACGGGCATAGGCCCCGAGGCGGCCCAGCCCTTGAGGGGCGGTTTTCATTTTCTTGAGCGTGGTGGGAAACACCGCACCCAAAGCCAGGTAGCTGGGGCTTGCGGCTTGTGCACGCAGCAACTCGCCATAACCGTGCGTGCTCAGACCCAGCCGCAGTCCGGCCTGGCGAATCATGTCCAGCGGCGCATCGTCCATGTCCTCCTGGCCCAGGTGCACACCATAGGCACCTTCTTCGATGGCTAACTGCCAGTGGTCGTTGATGAACAGCAGGCTGTTGGTGCCTTTGACCGCTTGCACGGCGGCGCGAACTTCGCGGCGCACGGCGTCCATGTCGGTGGACTTCAAGCGCAGCTGCACCGTGGGCACGCCGGCTTGTGCCATGCGGCTCACCCAGGCCGCATCGGGCAGCACGGCGTAAAGCCCCAGCGCCTGCGGACAGGGTGCAAAGGCGTTGTCGCGGGGCCATGGGGCCACCCCGAAGTCTTCACTCGCGTCCGGCCACTTCTCGGGGCTGAACTGACCGGTCCGCCGGGTTTGACACTGCCAGGCCTGGTCGAGCAACAAAACATCCTCAGGCACAAAACCCAGGATGCGGCAAGCCTGACGCACAGCAGCTTGTTCATCGGGCAAACCGAGCTCGTCTTCTCGCTGGGCTTGCGCCATGCTGCACGCCGGTTCGGTCTGCATGGCGGCATGCAGGCTGAGCAATTGCTGGGTCAGGGCCTGGCGGGTGTTCATGCGTGCGAGTCCTGGTGCCAGAACGGTGTGCCCAGCACAGGGGTGCTGGGTTGGGCATTGTCCTGCGCTTGCATGGCGCCGGCTTTCCAGGCGGCACGGCCAGCAAGAACGGCATCGGCGAAGGCCCCCGCCATTTGAACGGGGTCATGTGCCAGGGCCACGGCCGTGTTGAGCAAGACCGCGTCGTAACCCCACTCCAGCACTTGGCAGGCGTGCGAGGGCAGACCCAGACCCGCATCGACGATGAGCGGGACATCGAGCCTTTGGCGCAAGGTTTGCAAGGCGTAGGGGTTGATGGGGCCTTTTCCGGTGCCAATAGGTGCAGCCCAGGGCATCACGGCCTGACAGCCTACATCGACCAGACGCTGGCAGAGCACCAGGTCGTCGGTGCTGTAGGGCAGTACCTTGAAGCCGGACTTGATCAGGCGGCTGGCCGCATCCACCAGCTGCAGCGTGTCGGGCTGAAGGGTGTAGTCATCACCGATGAGTTCGAGTTTGATCCAGTCGGTTTCAAACACCTCGCGGGCCATTTCGGCGGTGGTGATAGCTTCTTGCAGGCTGTGGCAGCCGGCCGTGTTGGGCAACACAGGCACGTTGGCCTGGCGCAGCAGGTTCCAGAAGTCCTGCGAAGCCTGGCCGGCGCCGGTTTGACGTCGCAGCGATGCCGTCAGCATGGCAGGTTTGGAGCGTTCAATCGCTTGCAGCAGCACAGCAGGCGAGGGGTAGCGCGAGGTGCCTAGCAGCAGTCTTGAATCGAATCGTTGGCCGTACAGGACCAGGACATCAGAGGGTAAAACGTTGGAAGCGGTCATGGGGTTCATCCTCCCGTGATGGGGGAGATCAATTCGATGCGGTCGCCCGTCTTCAGCAGGTGGGCGCTGTATTGGCTTTTGGGCACAAATTGCAGATTCACGGCGGCAGCAAAAGGGGGGCTGATGCCGCTGGCCTGCACGGCATCGGCCAGGCTGGCGCCAGCTGGCAGGCAATGGGCGTGCTGGTTGATGGTGACGTTGAGCGTGGAGTCAGTCATGTTCAAAGCGCATGTCGAAACGGCGTGCCAGGGCAGTGTCTTGCTGGGTGATCCATTGCATGACCACATCGAGCATGGCCGGCGCGATCATGAAGCCGTGGCGGTACAAACCGTTGATTTGCAAGGTGCGTGGCGTCAGGGCGCGCACGGCAGGCAGGTTGTCATTCAGGGTGGGGCGCGCCTGGGTCAACACTTCAAGGATGCGCGCCTCGGCAAAGCCACTGTGCACCGTGTAAGCGGCACTCAACAGCTCCAGGGTGGAGCGTACGCTGGCAGGCGAGAGGTCTTCGGTTTCGATCTCGGTCGCGCCAATCACAAACACATGGTCCTGCTTGGGTGCGATGTAAATCGGGTAACGCGGGTGGATCAGGCGGGTGGGGCGCTGCAAGGTGACTTCGGGGGCGTGCAGTCGAATCACCTCACCACGCACGCCACGCAGCTGGGACCATTCGTTGCGGGCACCCAGGCCGCGGCAGTCAAACACCCAATCGGGCTGACCGGGGGCGCCGGCCTTGAAGTCCTGCACATCGCGAGGACTGTTGCAATGCACGTCTACACCATGCTGCGCCAGATCGGTCCATAAGGCCACCAGCAGCTGGCGGTTGTCGAGTTGGCCTTCGCCAGGCAAATACAAGGCCTGAGCAAAGCGCTGCGCGACCGAGGGCTCGTGCTCGGCAAGTGCTTGAGCGGCCAGTGTCTGCGGGGCTGGCAAGCTGGGCTGACGCTGTTGGTTGCGTTCAATCAATTGCGTAAAGCGTCGGGCTTCAGCCTGGTCCTGGCGGTGCCAAAGAATCAGGGTGCCGTTTTGCTGGAAGAACACAGGCTCGGACAAAGTTTGCAGTAACTGGGGCCAACGCTGGAGAGCGTACTCACCCATCCGCACGACGCCGGGTTCGGTGATGGCCGATTCCGCCAGGGGGGCAAGCATGGCCGCAGCCACGCGGGCCGCAGCGCCTTGCGCATCGGCTTGTTGGGCTTCGAAAAGTTCGACGCGATGACCGGATCGGGCCAGTGTGCTGGCCAGCAAGCGGCCCATGAGCCCGCCTCCGAGCACCACACTCCAGGGCTTGAGGTTCATGCCTTGTCCACGGGATGTTTACAGCGTTTGAATTATCGCTTAGATCACGTACAAGGCTTGCCCATGGCTCATGCTCGCAGGGCCCGTGGTTTTTACTTGTAGCCCACCCGGTCAAGCATTTGCTGGACCTTGATCTGGTTTTTCCCCACGGCGCTGATGGGGATCAGCTCGCTTTTGAAGCGGCCACCACTCATGGCTTTGAGGGCAGCATTGTCAAAGGTCACGCCCTTGGCGGCAGGCCACTCGTTGTTGCCGTTGGCAAAGTGATTTTGTGCGTTCGGGCTGGCCAAGTACTCCAGAAACTTGATGGCGTTGTCCCGATTTTTGCTGTGCCTGGCCACGGCACCACCTGCGATGTTCATGTGGGTGCCCCAGCTGTTCTGGTTGGGGAAAACGACGGCGATTTTTTCGGTCACCGCACGATCTGCGGGGTTGCTAGAGCGCATGAGGCGTGCCAGGTAGTAGCTGTTGCTGATGGCTACGCCACATTCGCCTGCAGCCACCGCTTTGATCTGGTCGGTGTCACCACCTTTGGGGCTGCGGGCCATGTTGTCCACCAGGCCTTTGAGCCATTGTTCGGTTTTGGCCTCTCCCATGTGTTCGGTCATGGCGCCAAACAAGCTCAAGTTATAGGGGTGTGCGCCAGAGCGGGTGCACAGCTGGCCTTTGAACTTGGGGTCGGCCAGGTTTTCGTAGTTGGCAAGATCAGTGGCTTTGAACTTGAGCTTGTCATACACGATCACGCGTGCACGGGTAGACAGGCCAAACCACGCGGTGCCCCCTGAGGCATCGGGCTGGGCGCGCAGATGTTCAGGAATGGCTTTGTTCAGCATGGCGGATTGGATGGGCAGGAACAGGCCGTTTTCTTCGGCGCGCCACAGACGCGCTGCGTCGACCAACAAGATCACATCGGCCGGGGAGGCTGCGCCTTCGGCTTTGAGGCGGGCCAGGATACCGGCATCATCTGCATCCACGCGGTTGATTTTGATACCGGTGGATTGTGTGAAGTCGGCATACAGCGCTTCGTCGGTGGGATAGTGTCTGGCCGAATAAATATTGACTTCCTGAGCTTGCGTCAATCCCGCGGTGCACGCGGTCAGGCTGGCGATCAGGACGGTACGAATCAAAGTCATGGGCGTGTCCATTGAAGAAGGAATGGACACAGTATACATCTAAATGAGAATCACTCTCAATATCATTTGTCGCGATAGGGTTGTCGGTTGAGCAACAGCACCGGAAGCAGACCAAAGGCGACCAGGGCCAGAGACGGTATGGCGGCTTCGCCCAGGCGTTCATCGCGGGCCAGCTGGTAGGCCACCACCGCCAGGGTGTCGCTGTTGAAGGGGCGCAAGACCAGCGTGGCCGGGAGCTCTTTCATCACGTCCACAAACACCAGCAGCAGGGCGGCCACGGCATTGGTGCGCAACAAGGGCCAATGCACGTTTTGCCATAAGCGCCAGCCCTTGATGCCCAGCGTGCCCGAGGCTTCGTCCAGCGAGGTCGGCATGCGCGCATAAGCACTGTCCACCGACTGCATGGCCACAGCTGTGAAGCGCACGAGGTAAGCCCAGACCAGGGCCACGCCAGTCGTGGTGAGCAATGCTGTCAGCGGTTGCAAGGCCTCGATGGTGTGTGTCAGCGACAGGGGCAGCAAGATACCCACCACCACCACGGCCCCTGGAATGGCGTAGCCCAGGTGAATCAAACGGCTCAGCGATTGACTCAGTGCTGTCGGGACAAGTCGGTTGCGCGCCCCGATGAGCAAAGCCAGCCCCACAGCCAGCAAGGCCGTGGTGCCTGCCAGGCGCAGGCTGTTCCAGCCCCACTGCAGGTACTGTTGCCAGTGCACGGTTTGTGGGTCGCTGAGCCATCGCCACAGCAAAAGCCCGCTGGGCAGCACAAAGCCCAGCAGCACGGGCAGGCAGCCCAGCAGCAACAATCCCCAACCTGCACGCGAATGCGCGGCAGCCTTGACGGCCATGAGCCTGTCGGAGCTGCGTGGGCTATAAAAACGCTGTTTGCTTTGGGCGTGCTTTTCCATTTGTAGGAGCATCAGCACCACCACCAGCAGCACCGAAGCGAGTTGGCCAGCCACCAGCGGTGCATCCATCGACAGCCAGGCCTTGTAGATGCCCGCCGTGAAGCTCTGAATGCCAAAGTAGCTGGAGACGCCGTAGTCGGCCAAGGTCTCCATCAAGGCCAGCGCCACGCCAGCGGCCATGGCGGGGCGAGCCATGGGCAGGGCAATGGTCAGCATCTGGCGCGCTTTGGAGGCCCCCAGCAGCCGTGCAGCTTCCATCAGACGGCTGGCTTGCTCACGCAGCGCCGTTTTCACCAGCAAGTAGACATAAGGGTAAAGCGTCAGCGTGAACACCAGCACAGCGCCCCAGAGGCTTCGGATGTCGGGCCACAAGGCGCCTTGCCATCCCGTGGCCTGTCGCAGCGCCATTTGGAGGGGACCACTGAATTGCAGAACGTCGGTGTAGGCGTAAGCCACGACGTAAGCCGGCATGGCCATGGGCAGCAAAAGCGCCCACTCCAGCCAGGCTTTGCCCGGAAAATGGAACAGGCAGACCAAGGCAGCGGTTGCCGACCCGAGCAGCGCCACCAGCAGGCCCACGCCCAGACACAACAGCAAGGAGGTCCAGGCGTAATCGGGCAGCACGGTGTTCACCATGTGGGCGATCAGCTCGGTGTGCTGCGCATCAAGGCCCAGCCAGGCGCCCCAGATCGACAAGCTTGGCCAGGCCAGCACACTTGCCACAAGCACAAGTGCTGCGGTCGAGCTGATGCGCAAAAGCGAGGAGGTGGGTTGGGAGGCAGCGACAAGCATGGCCGGCAAATTGTAGGGACAAGTCAGGCATGGGCTGCGTGTCTGTCAGAATTCCCGCATGTATCTGGACATTCAAAACACTTCAGTTCGGTATCCCGGGCAAGTTGCCGCAGCGGTTGAAGCGGTGTCTTTTGGTTTGATGCAAGGCGACATTGGCGTGCTGCTGGGTCCCTCGGGATGCGGTAAAACCACCTTGTTGCGGGCGATTGCCGGACTCGAGTCCGTGGCAGCTGGGCAGATTCAACTGGCAGGACGCGTGGTGGCCACGCCTGCGTTGTCGGTGGATGTGGGTCTGCGACGGGTGGGCATGGTATTTCAGGATTACGCCTTGTTCCCCCACATGACAGTGGCGCAAAACGTGGCGTATGGTCTGCACGGTCTGCCCGCTGATCAATGCCAGCGTCGTGTGCAGGAGGTGCTGGCCCTCGTGGACCTGCAGTCGAGCCGTGCGTCGTATCCTCACGCGCTCTCAGGTGGGCAGCAACAACGTGTGGCGCTGGCGCGTGCCCTGGCACCCAAGCCCGATTTGCTCTTGCTTGATGAGCCGTTTTCGAATCTGGATGTGGAGCTGCGGCAACGCCTGGCTGACGATGTGCGCAACATTCTCAAACGTGCCAACACCACAGCGCTCATGGTGACCCACGATCAGCAGGAGGCCTTCGCGCTTGCCGATAAGGTGGGGGTCATGAAGGCCGGTCACCTGCACCAGTGGGACACGCCCTATGCGGTTTACCACCGCCCGGGCAGTCGCTTTGTGGCCGAGTTTGTGGGGCGTGGCGTCTGGGTGCCTGCCACCTTGCAGATGAAGGAGGGGCAACTGAGGGTGCACACGCCCGTAGGCGAGCTGGCGGACCCGCAGGAGTGCCCGTTGCCGGATGCGTACAAGGAGGGTCGATGCGAGGTGCTTTTACGAGCCGATGATGTGGTGTATGACCCTGCCTCCAGCGTGCGAGCCCGCATTGTGCGCAAGGACTTTCAGGGGGCAGATTTTCTCTACACCCTTGAGCTCGACACGGGATTGCAGGTGCTCAGTCTGGTGCCCAGCCACCACAACCACGGGGTGGGCGAGAGCGTGGGGGTGCGCCTCGAGCTGGACCATGTGGTCACTTTCGAGGCGCGTTGAGCGCGCTTTCCAGCTGTTGCACGAATTTGGGGTCGCCCACTTCGGTGGTGCTGCCGTAGTGCGACAGCACTCGACCTGAGCGGTCAATCAGGTATTTGTTGAAATTCCACGAGGGCGATTTGCCTGTGGCTTTGGCCAGGGCTTTGAAGAGCGCGTTGGCATCGCTGCCGCGCACCGAAGACTTCGCAAACATCGGAAACACCACGCCGTAAGTGTTGAAGCAAAAGTCGGCAATGTCCTTGTTGTTGCTTTTTTCCTGGAAAAAATCGTTGGAAGGAAAGCCCAGAATCACCAAACCACGTCCTTTGTGTTGTTGATACAGGGCTTCGAGCCCTTGGTACTGGTAGGTGAAGCCGCAGTAGCTGGCGGTGTTGACGACCAGCACCACCTTGCCGCTGTACTGACACAGGTTTTGAGGGGAATCGTCCTGCAGCTTGGGGAAGGTGTGGTTCAAGATGGCTGGGCATTGGGCTTGGGCTGACGCAGAGTCGGTGGCCCAGGCACTGTGCGCGGGCAACAAAGCCCAAAATAAAGTGGCAGCAATCCAGGGTTTCATGGGCTTCTCCAAAAGTGAGGCTTGTTGAGGGTTCAGGACATCAATGCACAGGATTTCAAGGCATCCAGCGAGATGATGTCCAAGGCCCGCTCATGTGTGCTTTCAAGGGCCACGGGTGGGGCCACGCCGGCGTCATAAGCTTCTTTCCAGCGACTGGCGCACAGGCACCAGCGGTCCCCCGGCTTGAGACCACGGAAACGGTACTCGGGGCGTGGGGTGATCAGATCGTTGCCCCTGGCCAGCGAAAAGTCCAGGAAGGCCTGTGTAACGCGTGCGCACACGACGTGCAAACCAGCGTCACCGGGCAAGGTCTGGCAACACCCATCGCGCAGGTAGCCAGTCAAAGGGGCGTAGGAACAGGCGACCAGTGGGGTGCCTAAAACATTGCGTGCAGTCAAGCTCATAGGGGGTGTGTCGAGAAGTCTTTACATCATGTCCAGATTTTCCAGACAAGCCGTCTGACGTTGGAGAGCCATCATGGTCTCAGGGGACATTTTGCCGAGTTGGTGGTAGACCACGCCCAGGCGTGGGTTGTGTTCGAAGTGCTGGCGATGACGTGCAAAAAAGTCCCAGTACAAGGCGTTGAAGGGGCAAGCCTTGTCACCAGTGCGGGCCTTGGCGTCGTAAGCGCAGCCTTTGCAGTGGTCGCCCATGCGCTGCAAGTACGCGGCGCTGCTCACATACGGTTTGGTGGCCAGGCGCCCGCCATCGGCCCACTGGCTCATGCCCAGGGTGTTGGGCGCTTCTACCCATTCAAAAGCGTCGATGTAGACGCCCAGGTACCAGCGATGCAGGGCCTGCGGGTCCAGCCCGGCCAGCAGGGCAAAGTTGCCAATCACCATGAGTCGCTGAATGTGGTGGGCGTAGGCGTGTGCCAGCGATTGACCAATCGCGCTGGCTACGCACGCCATTTGCGTTTGGCCGGTCCAGAACCACTCGGGCAGTGGACGGGTATGTTGGAGGTGATTGACTTCGGTGTAGCCGGGCATGTGCGCCCAGTACATGCCACGCACATATTCGCGCCAGCCCAGGATCTGTCGGATGAAGCCCTCGACCGCGTGCAGCGGCGCCTGGCCGTCTGTCCAGGCAGCTTCGGCGCGCTGCACCACCTCGCGCGGTTGAAGCATCTTGGTGTTGAGCGCAAACGAGAGCAGCGAGTGGAACAGGTGCCAGTTGTTGCGCGAGATCGCGTCCTGAAAATCGCCAAAGTGAGGCAGGGTATTGGTGATGAAATGGTCCAGCTGCTGCAAGGCCTCGGCGCGGTTCAGTGGCCAGCGAAAAGCGGCCGCTTGCGCATCGCCCATGGTCTGCACGCCTGCGGCTTCAATGCTTTCCCACAGCGCACTGTGGTCGTGGCTGGGGCGGGTGTCGGGCGGCGCAGCGGGTGAGCCCGGCCAAGGCTTGCGGTTGTTGGCGTCAAAGTTCCACTGACCCCCTTCGGGTTTTCCGTCAGTGTCCATCAGCACGCGGTGTTTTTTGCGCTGCTGGCGGTAAAAGCTTTCCATCAACCATTGCTTCTTGCCCGCAAATTGCCTGGCCGCTTCATCGCGAGCGGTAAAGAAGTGTTCGCTGTCCACCATCAGTACCGGCACCGGGCAGGCGGCTGCCCAGTTGCGCAGTTGCTGGTCCAGTCGCCATTCATCGGGCGCTTGGTATTCGACCGCGCCCGCGCCGTAATGGTCGATCAGGGCGTCCAGGTTGGCGGTGATGCTCTGGCGGTTGCTGGGATGGTCAATGGCCACATGGCGCACGCGGTGTCCGTCGGCTTTGAGCTGCGCAGCCAAGGCGCGCATGGCCGCGAAGATGCCCAGCACTTTTTGCGCATGGTGGCGCACATAGTCGGTTTCGCTGCGCACTTCCATGAGGACGTAGACCACGTCGGCACGTACCTCGCCGAACCAGCTGTGCAGAGGGCTTAACTGGTCGCCCAAGATCAGGCGCAGGGTGGGGCGCCGTTCATCGCGCATCGGGTTTTCCTTTGGGCTGGCCCGTCTGGCGGCAGCGGTCGGAACAGTACTTGACCTGGTCCCAGTCGCGCGCCCATTTGCGTCGCCAGGTAAACGGCAGGCCGCAAGCGGCGCAGACCTTCTGCGGCAGGTCGGATTTTTTGCGCATCTTCATGGTCAGAAATCCAATGACATCTGGTTGGCGGGCGACTTGGGCTTTCGGCGCTGGACAGGCCGCTCCTCGCCCCGGGCGTCACGGCTGGCACCGGGCATGCCGCGGCGTGAGCCGTGGCGCTCGACCACGGCGGCCTTGGCGGCGCGCACACTCGGCTCGCGCCGCAAGGCGTGCATTCGGGCCTTGGAGTCGCGCAGCGCATCGGCGAGTTCGACCGGTGGCAGTGCAATGTCCTGTCCCAGACGCACGCCACAGCGGGCCGCTACATCGTCGCCCATGCGCCAGGGCTCGAACAGCCAGCTGTCGGGCACGCGGCGCAGCGCGGGCAGCCACCAGCGCACAAACACGCCCTGCGGGTCGTGGTCGAGGGCCTGTTTGACGGGGTTGTAGACCCGCGTGGTGTTGATGCCGGTGGTGCCCGACTGCATCTGCATCTGAGGCCAGTGGATGCCGGGCTCGTAGTCCAGAAACTGCCGCGCCAGCCAGTGGCCGACCGGGTGCCAGTGCAGCCACAGCGGGTAAGCTGCCACCGACACCAGCATGGCCCGCATGCGGAAGTTGAGCCAGCCGGTCTCGCGCAGCATGGCCACGCAGGCGTCCACCATGGGCCAGCCGGTGCGGCCTTGTGTCAGGGCTTCAAAGTGGGCCGGGTTCCAGCCCGGCTCCCGTAGACCGTCGTAGCCGCGGTGCAGGTTGCACCATTCCAGCTCGGGCTCGCTCTCCAACTTCTGGATGAAGTGGCAGTGCCAGTACAGGCGACTCACAAAGCCCTGCAGGCCCAGGCGATGCCGTTTGGCTTGCGGGGGCAGGGCCGCCAGTTCAGCGCGGGTGGCTTGCACCACCTCGCGCATGCTCAAGACGCCGTGTGCCAGGTACGGCGACAGGCGCGAGCAGGCATCGGGCGCAGACAGCGGTGAAGAGATGCCGCCGCGGTAGCGGGCGCTGCGTTCGTGCAAAAAGTCGTGCATCACGGCGTGCGCTCGAGGGCGCCCGCCGCGTTGGCGCTGAGGGGGCTCGAAAGGATCCAGGCCGAGTTCGGCGGGTGTGGGCAAGGGGCGGTTGCCCCAAGGCCAGACGGGCGCATTCGCCAGCTGGGGCGTTTGCAGCGCTGCAGGCGTGGGCGCCTGCGGGGCGCCCATGTGCTGCTCCCAGCGGGGCTGCCATTCGCGCCGGTCGCGCAGGCGGCGCACCACACCAAACTGCGGCCATTCGTGCCAGCCCACGCCGTGCGCGCGGCACCAGCGGCCCACGGCCAGGTCGCGTGCAAAGGTGAAAGCGTTGCCAGTTTCTTCGTGCGCGTGCAGCGCCTCGAACGGCGCTGCGGCATGCAAGGCTGCCAGCACGTCGACCACTTCGCCCACGGCCACATGCAGCCGGCTGCCCAGCGCTTGCAGTTGCGCGTCCAGCGCCTGAAGCGACTCGCGCACAAAGCCGTAGTGCTGGGCGGCGGCGTCGGGTTGAGCCCACAGGCCGGGCTCGACCACGTACAGGCACAGCACCGTGCCCTGGCGCGCGGCTTCATGCAGCGGCCAGTGGTCCTGCACGCGCAGGTCGCGCTTGAACCAGACAACGCGGTAGCTCATACGGTTTGCGGCGGCCTCAGCTGTTGGCGCGGCGCTTGAGCCAACTTGTTGTTGAGCAATCACTAAACCTTGAGAATAACCAACGGCTGTATTTATCGCTATCTCTGCTAAAGCTGCT
>JALRIL010000081.1 GCA_023255445.1 Limnohabitans sp.
GGAGTAAGTGACCTTCTTGGGTAACCAAAACAGTTCCATCGGTAAACACCCCATCTATGTCAAATACAAAGGTGTTGATCTCGCCGTTGTGCGCGACATATCGGTAGGGGTGGGCCAGTGGCCACTCGGGGAAAGTGTTGGTCGAGAAGCGTTGGTGCACCAGGCCCAGGGCAGAGACGCAACGCTCGTCCTGCAGGTCCAGGTAGTAGGTGCCCACCTGGTCGGCCAGCAGCAGGCCCTTGTAGACCACGGTGCGGCTGGACATGCTGGGGATGTAGTACTCGTTGCTGTGCTTGAGGCCAAGCGCCTGGATGGCGGCGCTGGCGGTCTTGCGGATCACGTACAGCTTGCGCTCCAGGGCGTCCTGCACAATCACATCGGCGCCACGGCCGATGAAGATCTGGCGCATGATCGGCTCTTTTTCGCGCACGCGAGGCGACATGGGCATGTCACGGTTGACGGGCACATCACGCCAGCCCAGCAGCACCTGGCCTTCGGCCTTGACGGCGCGTTCCATTTCCTGCTCACAAGCCATGCGCGAAGCGTGCTCCTTGGGCAGGAAGACCATGCCCACACCGTATTCACCGAACGGCGGCAGGTTGACGCCCTGCTTGGCCATCTCTTCGCGGAACAGGAGATCTGGCACTTGCAGCAAAATACCAGCGCCATCCCCCATCAGCGGGTCAGCACCCACGGCACCCCGGTGGTCCAGGTTTTCCAGAATCTTGAGCGCCTGCGTCACGATGGCGTGACTCTTTTGCCCTTTGATATGCGCCACAAAGCCGACGCCACAGGCATCGTGCTCATTGGCCGGGTCGTACAGACCGGTTTGTTGGAAGAGTTCTTTGTCAGCAGCCGTGGTCATGGCGCACTCCTAGGGTTTTTACGCAGGTCAGGAAGTTTAATGCACTGCAGCATCCATGCCAACACAATTAATTGGGGTCAGATCCTAATTAATTTATCCATAGCTTTAATAACAATTTAATTGGGGACGGATCAAGGCGCGGGATTCTTGAATGGCCGCCCCGCTTTGCCTGGCACCAAGCGGCGCGCCGTTCCCTGCCCCAACTCGCGCACAAATGCCTCGGAACCCAAAGCCCAGCCCGACAAGGCGGTTTGGGTCAACTCCATACGCAGTTGCTCGCTCAAACCCGTCTGCACCAGCGCGGCATACGCCGCCTCGCGGGCGAATGGCGTGTTGCCCAAAGCCCAATACAGTGCATGCGGCGTCACCAATTTGTCGCCCGACTGTCCAATTGAGTGCCTGTAGCTGGACCAACGGTAATCCTCCGGACGCACCACCATGCCCGCACGCAGAGGGTTCAGGTCGATATAGACCATACAAGACAAAAGATAGCGCTCACTCTCAATCAGATTACTGCGGTACCGGCCTTCCCAAAGCGTGCCTGAGCGTTTGTGGCGTACATTGAAGTAGCGCACATAGGCGCGGCCCACGGCCTGCATCATTTGCGGCAGCCCCTCTTGCGTCTCGGGTGTGGCCAGCAAATGGAAATGGTTGTCCATGATCACCCAGGCATGAATGGCGACCTTGAAGGTTTTGGCGTGCTCCGTCCACAAGTCCAGCAAACGCTGCCGATCCTGGTCGTCACGGACGATGGCCTGACGGTCATTGCCCCGCTGGATGACATGGTGCGGGTAGCCGGCAACAGTAAGGCGAGGAAGTCGGGCCATGGGCACTCCAAAGTAGAGTGCCCAGTTTAATTGGGATCTGACCCCAATTAAATGGGGTAGCGCGTTTGCGCCAAACCACTCAAGCCGAATTCAGCCAGCAACGCATCGAGGCGCTCACGGGAACTGCGCTTTTTCTGGCCGGTGTATTTGGCCAGGATCAGCTCGTTTTTCATGCTGTGCTCCCAGCCCACCAGCTCGGTCACAGTCACGCTGTACCCCTGCGACTCCAGGTAGAGGCAGCGCAGCACGTTGGTGAGCTGGCTGCCCATCTCGCGGGTGTGCACGGGGTGGCGCCAGAGTTCAGCCAGCGGCGTGCGTTGCAGGTTCAGG
>JALRIL010000125.1 GCA_023255445.1 Limnohabitans sp.
GGCGTGCATCGAGGCCGTTCGGGCGGCCTCGCCGGCCACGCAAATCGAAATTTTGGTGCCCGATTTTCGTGGTCGCGATGACCGCGCCCTGGGCATTTTGCGCGCCGCCCCGCCCGACGTGATGAACCACAACCTGGAGACCGTGCCACGCCTGTACAAGGAAGCCCGTCCAGGGGCCGACTATGCCCACTCACTGAAACTGCTCATGGACTTCAAGGCCCGCTTCCCGAACATTCCGACCAAGAGCGGCCTGATGGTCGGTCTGGGCGAGACCGACGAGGAAATTCTCGAAGTCATGCGCGACATGCGTGCGCACGACATCGACATGCTGACGATCGGCCAGTACCTTGCCCCCAGCAACAGCCACCTGCCGGTGCGTCGCTATGTGCACCCCGACACGTTCAAGATGTTTGAAGACAAGGCCTACGAGATGGGCTTCACCCACGCCGCCGTTGGCGCGATGGTACGTTCAAGCTACCATGCCGATCAGCAGGCGCACGGGGTGTTGTCGGCACAGAACTGAGGACTCGCTTCAAGCCTGCGCTGGCGCCAGGCTTTCAAACGCTTTCACGGCTTCTGCAGCGTACATCAGCGCGGGGCCGCCGCCCATGTAGACGCACACCGCCAACATTTCTTCCAGCTCCTGGCGGGTGCAACCCAACCGGTGCAGCGCCTTGACATGAAAGCCGATGCAGCCCGAGCAATGCTGCGTCACACCAATGGCCAAAGCTATCAGCTCTTTGTGCTTTTCGCTCACGGCGCCCTCAGCCATGGCCGCCTTGGCCAACTGACCAAAACCCATCATGGCTTCGGACTGCGACTTTCTAAAAGGTGCCAGACAATGGTTGATGTTTTGCATCAAGCCGGAATGGTCGAAGGTGCTCATGTTCTACTCCTGATTTCGAATTCAAAAACGCCATGCCACACGCACAACTGCTCGCACTGGGCGCGATCTTGCTTTGGGCCAGCCTGGCCCCTTTGGGCGTGCGCCTTGCCCACCTGCCGCCGTTTTGGTTAACAGGCATGGCACTGCTGGTGGGTAGTTTGCTTGCGCTGCCCTTATCCAGATTTGATCCGCGTCAATGGCGAGTGCCCCTGCGCACATTGGCCATGGGCGTGTACGGCCTGTTTGGCTTTCACTTTTTGTTGTTCATTGCGCTGCGCTACGCACCGCCTGTGCAAGCCAACCTGGTCAATTACCTTTGGCCCTTGGGCATTGTGGTGATGGCGCCACTGTTCCTGTCGGATGCCAGGCTGCGTCCGCAACACCTGGTGGCAGCCGCCATGGGTTTTGCCGGTGCTGCACTGGCCATCACGGGCGGTCGCAGCCTGTCGGCCGAGTGGGCCTGGGGCTATATCCCCGCCTTGGGTTCGGCCTTCATCTGGGCCAGCTACTCGTTGTTGACACGTCGCGTGGCGCACTTTCCGACTGCGGCCATAGGTGGCTTCGCCCTGGTTTCCGGCTTGCTGGCACTGGGTTGCCACCTGCTGTGGGAGCCGACCGTTCATGCGAGCGGCACGGATTGGATCTTGGTGGTGCTGATGGGCCTAGGCCCATTAGGCGGCGCCTTCTTTTTGTGGGATGCCGCGCTCAAACGCGGCAATGCACAACAGATTGGGTTGCTGAGCTTTCTCACGCCTTTGCTGTCCACCGTGCTGCTGCTGTGGTTGCGGGGTCAGGCCCTGAGCTGGCCGATCGCTTGGGCGGCCATCCTGATTGTGAGTGCAGCCTTTATCGGGCAACGGCGTTGATCACACCTGCTCGGCAAGCACCGCCGCTGGCTCATCGCTGTCGAGCACGCGCTGCGCCCACGCGGCCAGTTTGACGGTGTCGGCGCGCAGCACTTGCTGCTTGACCGACAGGATTTGCGAGGGGTGCATCGAAAAACTGCGCAAGCCCAGCCCCAGCAACAGGCGCGTCATGGTGACGTCACCCGCCATTTCGCCACACACCGAGACCGATTTGCCCTGACGCCGACATTCTGAAATCGTGTCAGACACCAGGCGCAGGACGGCAGGATGCAAGGGGTCATACAGATGGGCCACTGACTCGTCGGCACGATCAATGGCCAATGTGTACTGGATCAAGTCATTGGTGCCAATGGACAAAAAGTCAAAGTAGCGCAGGAACATGCGCACAGACAACGCAGCAGCTGGCACCTCGATCATGGCCCCCAGCTTGACCGCGCCATAGGCCACGGCGCGACGGTCCAACTCCTGGCGGGCTTGGTCTAACAACGCCAGGGTTTGGCGAATCTCGCTGCCATGCGCCAGCATGGGCACCAACAGGTTCACCTTGCCAAAGGCTGCTGCTCGCAAAATGGCACGTAATTGCGTCAGAAACATGGACGGGTCAGCCAGGCTCCAGCGAATCGCTCGCAAACCCAGCGCGGGGTTCAGGTGCGCGGCATCGTGTCGGGCTTCATCGAGCGGCTTGTCCGCGCCCACGTCGACGGTGCGGATCGTGACCGGCATGCCGTTCATGCCCTCGACTGCACGTCTGTAGGCTGCGTACTGCTCATCTTCGTCAGGCAAATGACCTTGACGCCCCATGAACAAAAACTCACTGCGAAACAGGCCCACGCCCACCGAACCCACTTGCACCACGGCATCGGTGTCTTCAGGCATTTCGATGTTAGACAGCAACTCGATGCGCTCGCCATCCAGCGTCACCGCCGGCGTATGCTTGAGACGCGATAGGCGCTCGCGCTCCAGATCGCCCTGGCGCTGCTTGAAGCCGTACTCGGCCAGAACAATCGGCGAAGGGTCCACAATGACCACGCCGGCATCACCGTCAATGATGATCCAATCGTCTTGCCGAATCAGCTGGCTGGCTGTTCGGGCCCCCACCACCGCCGGGATGTCCAGACTGCGCGCCACAATGGCGGTGTGCGAGGTCTTGCCGCCCACATCGGTCACAAACCCTGCAAACACGCTTTGCTTGAACTGCAGCATGTCCGCCGGCGACAGATCGTGTGCAACAAGCACCAGTGGCACATCCATGGTGTCATCGAGCTGCAGCTCCTGTTGGGGCCGGGTGGCTCGACGCGTCTGAATGATCGGGGAATCACTGCCCTTCAGACAAAACAGTACCCGCTCGGCGACCTGCTCCATGTCTGCGATGCGTTCGCGCAGATAGGGGTCTTCCATCTCGTCGAACTGACGGGCAATGACTTCGAGTTGGCTGGTCACCGCCCATTCGGCGTTGTAGTAACGGTCTTCGATCCACTGCCGCACCCCGGCCGCAAGCTCGGTATCCTCCAACAGCATCAGGTGCACATCCAGCAAGGCGGTCAGCTCATGCGGTGCGTCTTTGGGCATGTCCTTCTGGAGTTTTTGCAACTCTTCAACCACAGCAGCACGGGCACGGCGCAAGCGTTCAATTTCGGCAGGCACTTGCTCGGGCTCGATGAAGTAGTGCGCCACATCCACTCGACTGGACGCCACCAGCACGGCGCGCCCAATGGCCACACCTCGTGCAACCGCCAGTCCGTGGATGCTGAACGTCATGCTTACTGTCCTTCGCCGAACTTGTCTTCAAACAGTGCCAGCAGCGCACAAAGGGCTTCGTCTTCGCGCTCGCCCAGAGTTTCGAGCTGCACCTCGCTGCCTAAACCTGCCGCCAGCATCATGACGCCCATGATGCTCTTGGCATTCACGCGCCGCGGCCCTTTGCTGATCCACACTTCGCACGGAAAACTACCGGCGAGCTTGGTGAGTTTGGCTGAAGCGCGGGCATGCAGGCCCAGTTTATTGCTGATGGTCGTGGTGGCTTGGGCCATGTTTTTTTCCTGTCTGATTCTGCGGTGCTGTGCTGCCCACACTCATGATGCCTTGAGTACCGCCCGACTGCGCACGGGCGACCAAGGCCTCCAGGCTTTCGTGCCGATAGCACACACTACGCAGCAGCATGGGCAGGTTGACACCGGCCACCAGTCGGGTATGCACCCCGTCGTTGAGTTGCTGCGCCACATTGCAAGGGGTGGCTCCAAACACATCGCTGAGCATCAAGATCGCCTGGACATCCCACCCACCCACCAGTTGACGAGCACGCTGCAAGGTTTCTTCGGGCGCTTCCTGGGCGGGCACATCCAGCGCAAGCACGCCCTGGGCACTGTCCGGGAAGACGTGCAGGACACAGTCCCTCAGGGCCCGAGCCAAAGGCGCATGCGCGATGATCAAAATGCCATTCATACCGCCCATTATCCGCTCAGATCAACGGGGTGCGATGGCCTCAAAGAGCGTGGCAGCGGGCTCTTCTGTACGCTTGTCAGCATAGACCACGGCATGCACGATGTTCATGTGCTCACCCTGGGCAAAGCCTCCCCAGACGGCCTGCATCTGCACCGTGCGTCCGTCCGGTCGCTGGCCGTGCGCCTGTACCAGCTGGCTCGATGGCAAGACCATCATGCCCTTGGGCGTCCAGGGCGTGCGCATCTCCACTTGCCCCTGCACATGCTCGAGTGTGATACGTTGCCAGCCTTGCAAAATAGCATTCGCATCCGCGCCTTGCGGCAATTGAGCCGTCATCACCGCCACCATGGCCGAGCCACGCTCGCAGCCGGCCACTTGCAAGTCCACAGAGCTGCCGCCCATGGTCACACGCCGAGTGGTCCGATCTGGTTTGCAGGGCAATTGCACCTTGAGTGTGCTGCCCTCGAAACCGACGCTGCGCCAATCCATTTCCGGGCTGCAAGCTGACAGGGCCAACAGGCTCATCCACACGGCCCTACGGGCCCAGTTAGAAATTTTGAACATGCTGCGATTATCGCGACAGCCATGGCCTTCGCAATTGGTCACAATGTGTGGATGAATGCATTGGATGGAATTCGGGTCCTGGACCTGTCGCGTGTGCTGGCCGGTCCTTGGTGCACACAAACTTTGGCTGACCTGGGCGCCGATGTCATCAAGGTCGAGCGTCCAGCGCTGGGCGATGACACGCGCGGCTGGGGCCCGCCCTTTATGCGCGACGATGACGGCCAGGACACGCAGGACGCCGCCTACTTTCTCAGCTGCAACCGCAACAAGCGCTCCCTGACCTGCGATATTTCAAAACCCGAGGGACAGGACATTATTCGGGCACTGGTTGCACAGAGCGATGTGTTCATCGAGAACTTCAAAGTGGGCGACATGGCTCGCTACGGCTTGGACTACGCCAGCTTGAGCGCCATCAACCCGAAACTGGTGTATTGCAGCGTGACTGGCTTTGGTCAAACCGGCCCCTACAAGGACCGTGCTGGCTACGACTACGCCATCCAGGGCATGGGCGGCCTGATGAGCATCACTGGTGAGCGCGACGATTTAGGCGGCGGCCCGCAAAAAGTTGGCGTGGCCGTGGCCGATCTGTTCACAGGCATGTACTCCACTGTCGCCATTTTGGCGGCGCTGCGTCACGCTGAACGAACTGGCGAAGGCCAACACCTGGACATGGCCTTGCTGGACGTACAGGTGGCCATGCTGGCCAATATGGGCGCCAACTACCTCGTGGGCGGCAAGGTGCCTGCGCGGGCGGGCAATGCCCACGCCAACATCGTGCCTTATCAGGTGTTTGAAGTACGCCCGCCCGAGGGCGCGTCACCACAGGACAAGGACCACATCATCGTGGCCGTGGGCAATGACGGCCAGTTTGCCAAGTTCTGCTCCGTTCTACAGATGAGCGAGCTGGCCCAAGACCCTCAATACGCCACCAATGCAGCACGGGTTCGTCACCGCCACGCCCTCGTGCCTTTGCTGCAGGAACGACTTCTCACGCGCACCAAGGCCGAATGGCTTCTTGCACTTGAAGCCGCCAAGGTTCCTTGTGGCGCCATCAATCGCCTGGACGAGGTTTTTGCCGACCCTCATGTGCATGCACGCCAGATGGTCGATCATTGGGCTCACCCCCAGCAATCGCACTTGCAGCTGGTGGCCAGTCCCATTCGAATGAGTAAGACACCCGTGCGCAAAGATCTTTGCCCACCCCAGTTGGGTCAACACACTGACAGCATCCTGGGTGAACTACTGGGTCAGTCACCCCATGCGTTACAAGCCCTGCGGGACAAAGGAATTGTCTGAGGCGTAAACTCATGGCCATGAAGCTGACCGATCGTCTTTTCAACCGCCGCAGCTGGGCATTGCTGAGCGTGAGTGTGCTTACCGCAGGGTTGATGGCTTGCTCATCAGACAAAGCACCAGCATCGACCTTTGTGCTGCTCGATGGCAGCCGCTTGAGCACTGAGCAATTGCAAGGCAAGGTGACCTTGATCAATTTTTGGGCCACCAGCTGCACCACCTGCGTGGCTGAAATGCCCGAGTTGATCGATACCTACAAGCAGTTCAAGGACCAGGGCTTTGAAACTGTGGCTGTGGCTATGAGTTACGACCCGCCCAGTTACGTGGTCAACTTTGCACAAACCCGTCAGCTGCCGTTCAAGGTGGCCATCGACAACACCGGTGCCGTGGCCAAGGCCTGGGGTGGTATCGAGCTCACCCCCACCACCTTCCTGGTGGACAAGCGTGGAGCCATTGTCAAGCGCTATGTGGGTCAGCCCGATTTCAAGGAGCTGCACCAGTTGCTGGCACAGCTCCTCAAGGCCTGACGCCGCAGACGCTCACTTGTCCTTGAATTGGTCGTGACAAGCCTTGCAGCTGCCAGCGGTAGCACTGAAGGCCTTTTTGAGCGCGTCCAGATTTCCGGTTTTAGCTGCTACACGCAGGTTCTCGGTTTCCTTTTGCAGCTTGTCTGCCGCTTCTTTGAACTTGGCAGGTTGCTCCCAAATCGCAGCTTTGGCTTTGGTTTCGGGCACCATGTCCGTGCCTTCGCCAAAAGCGGCCCATGGCACTTTGGCCAACATCGCCACGGTGTCTGCATTTTCCTGAGCAAGCGTTGCGTTGAAGGCCACTTTGCCCTGAGCCATGGCCCCTATGCGGCCAAAGTGCTGCGACATCACAAATAGACTACTCTTGCGATATTTCACGGCGTCTTCCGGTTTGGCAAATTGAGCGTGTGCCGCGGTCACGCCCAAGGTTGCAAAAAGCAATGCCAGCATACGTATATGTTTCATGTTCATTTCTCCTTGAGGGTCACTGCAACACCCCACGCGGGGTTGCGCTAAAGTGTCCCACGTTTTGGTCCACACTGCATTGATAAGGAGTCACCATGTACGTGATTCGAACCTGGGATTTGCCTACGCGCCTTTTTCATTGGGCCCTGGTCTTGTGCGTGACGGGTCTGTTCATCACGGGCAACATGGGCGGTGACGCCATGCGCTGGCACTTTTTTCTGGGTTACACCGTTCTGACCTTGTTGCTTTTTCGCTTTTTCTGGGGTTGGCTTGGTGGCTATTGGTCCCGCTTTGCTCATTTTCCGCTCAGCCCCAGGTCCGTTGTCGCCTACTTGTCAGGCAGGTGGCCCGAGACGCATTTGGGTCACAACCCTTTAGGCTCTTATTCTGTGTTGTTGATGTTGCTGGCCTTGGCAGTACAGGCGGTTGCCGGCTTGATCAGCGATGACGAAATTGCCACCCACGGTCCCTTGAGCATCCTGGTCTCTGGTGACTGGGTCAGCCTGGCCACCTCATGGCACACCCAGATCGGCAAATTCCTGGTGCTGGGGTTGATCGGTCTGCATGTGGCTGCCATCGTGGTCTACAAGGTCAGCAAAGGTCTGTCCTTGGTACCGCCCATGATCCACGGTGACAAAACCCTGAACCTACCCACTGTTTCGAGCGCCGACGGTTGGCGCGAACGACTGTGGGCTCTGGCCATGCTCATCTGGAGCATTTCACTGGTCTGGGTGCTGGTGCATATGGCCGATTGATGTGGCTATATTTCTGTAAACTGTTTGTCTCAAATGTATTTTGTCTGACGCCTTGACCTTTGCCAACATCACACTGTCGCCAGTTCAGGATGGCACCGAGCTGAACTTGATACGTGACATTTTCCGGGAATACGCTGCAACACTTGCTGTGGACCTGAGCTTTCAGGACTTTGAGGACGAGCTTCGCAAGCTACCGGGTGAATATGCCCTCCCCCGTGGCGCTTTGGTGCTTGCGCGGGTCGATGATGAGGTGGCAGGGTGCTGCGCCCTGCGTCCAGCCGATACCGCAGATTACCCCAATGCGGCTGAAATGAAACGCCTGTTTGTGCGCAAGCCATTTAGAGGTTTTGGCCTAGGCCGCTTGTTGACTGAACACATCCTCGATCAGGCACGCCTGGCGGGCTACAGCACCGTGCTGCTTGATACGCTGGACGACATGGAGGCGGCGCGCGCCCTGTACGAGGATCTGGGCTTCACAGAGATTCCACCCTACTATCACAACCCGTACGCGGGCGCGCATTACCTCAAAGTCGAGATTGACTAAGGGGTTCAGCCCTTGACCTGTGCCAGCATGGTTTCGGCATCGCTGACTTCAAATTTGCCCGGACCTTCAATATTGAGTGTCACCACTTTACCGTTCTTGACGAGCATGGAGTAGCGGTTGCTGCGTAAACCCATACCGCGCGTGGTCAGATCCAACGTCAAGCCGGTGGCCTTGGCAAAGTCTGCACTGCCGTCACCCAGCATGCGCACCTTGCCTGCAGCGCCCAGCTCGCGCCCCCAGGCACCCATCACAAAGGCGTCGTTCACGCTGACGCACCAGATTTCATCGACGCCAGCTGCACGCAGTGCATCGAAATGCTCAATATAGCCCGGCACATGTTTCGCTGAGCAGGTGGGGGTGTAGGCTCCCGGCAAGGCGAAGAGAGCAATGGTCTTGCCCGCTGCAGCCTGGGCTACTTCGACCGCTTGCGGACCGATGCTGCAGCCCTCGCTGGGGGTATCGATGTATTCCATCAAAGTGCTTGAAGGCAGTGCGTCGCCGATTTGAATCATGAGGTACTCCTGTGGTGTTGAGGCGAAAAAAAACGACCCACACATTGTGGGTCGTTTTGGCTAAGCTTGCAGTGAGGGCCCGGATAGGCTTACACCATGGCAGCTTTCTGGACCAAACGGGTCGCAACCCAGTTCTTGGTCTTGGAGATCGGACGGCTTTCGGTGATCTCGATCACATCGCCCAGGTGGAATTCACCATTGGCGTCGTGAGCATGGTACTTGCTCGACTTGGCAACAATTTTGCCGTAGATCGGGTGCTTGACGCGACGCTCGACCAGAACCGTCACGGTTTTGGCGCGCTTGTCACTAACGACCTTGCCAACCAAGGTGCGCTTGAGGGATGTTTTGGCTTCCGTCATGGTCACTCCTTATTTGGCGGCTTGCTTTTCAGCAAGAATGGTCTTGGCACGAGCGCTTCCTTTCGTTTTAGTCTCTCTATCGTTAGCTCGACGGTTGCAATTT
>JALRIL010000131.1 GCA_023255445.1 Limnohabitans sp.
GAAGACATCCCCCCTCGCCTTGCTGAACGACCCCACTTTGCTCAAAACCGACGCCCTGATCAATGGCCAGTGGGTCGCGGGCAGCCAGCGCTTTGACGTGACCGACCCGGCCACGGGCGGGCATTTGGCCAGCGTGGCCAACCTGGGTGCGGCCGAAGCCGAAGCCGCCATTGCCGCGGCCAACGCCGCCTGGGGCGCCTGGAAAACCAAGACCGCCAAAGAGCGCAGCATCATCCTGCGCAAGTGGTTTGACCTGCTGATCGCCCACACCGAAGACCTGGCCCGCCTGATGACCGCCGAAAACGGCAAGCCCATGGCCGAGTCGCGCGGCGAAGTGGCTTACGGCGCCAGCTTTGTGGAGTGGTTTGCCGAAGAGGCCAAACGCATCAACGGCGAAACCCTGCCCCAGTTCGACAACAACCGCCGCCTGATGGTGATCCGCCAGCCCATTGGCGTGTGCGCGGCCATCACGCCCTGGAACTTTCCGCTGGCCATGATCACCCGCAAGGTCGCCCCGGCCATTGCAGCGGGGTGCCCGGTTATCATCAAACCGGCCGAGCAAACACCGCTCACCGCCCTGGCCGCCGCCGAGCTGGCGCTGCGCGCCGGCATTCCGGCCGGTGTCATCAACATCGTCACCGCGGATGCCAACAACTCGATTGCGATCGGCAAGGTGCTCTGTGCCAGCGATGTGGTGCGCCACATCAGCTTCACTGGCTCGACCGAGGTTGGCCGCATTTTGATGGCGCAGTCGGCCCCCACGGTGAAGAAAATGTCGCTGGAACTGGGCGGCAATGCCCCCTTCATCGTGTTTGACGACGCAGACATCGACAGCGCAGTCGAAGGCGCGTTTGCCAGCAAGTACCGCAACGCGGGTCAGACCTGCGTGTGCTCTAACCGTATTTATGTGCAGGAAGGTGTGTACGAACAGTTTGCCCAAAAGTTCGCGGCCAAGGTCAAGACCGCCAAGGTCGGCAATGGCTTTGAGGACGGCGTGAACCAGGGCCCGTTGATCGAACCCTCGGCCATCGAAAAAGTTGAGCGCCATGTGCACGACGCGATTGCCAAAGGCGCACGGGTGCTCACAGGAGGCAAGCGCCTGAGCGGTCAGTTCTTTGAACCCACGGTGGTGGCCGACGCCACGGCCGACATGGTCTGCGCCACCGAAGAAACCTTCGGCCCCTTCGCGCCCATCTTCAAGTTCAAGACGGAGCAAGAAGCCATTGATGCGGCCAACAACACCATCTTTGGTCTGGCCAGCTATTTTTACAGCCGCGATGTCGGCCGGATCTTCCGGGTGAGCGAGGCGCTGGAATACGGCATGGTGGGCATCAACGTGGGTATTTTGGCCACCGAACATGTGCCCTTTGGCGGCGTCAAGCAGTCCGGTCTGGGCCGCGAAGGCTCGCACCTCGGCATGGACGACTATGTCGAAATCAAATACCTGTGTTTGGGGGATATTCTCAAATAACCCCAAACGAATCCAAATTTCCAAGCCCACTTTATGTGGGCTTTTTTAATGCGTTGCCTATGGAGCGCAAACCATACCAAGAGATGTAAAAGACCAAGCAACCATGCGGGTTTACGAGAGTCTGACCTCAGACACAACACAAGGTTTCATCACTAAAATACATGCACAGGAATATTTTAGTCATGACAGCCAAATTAGAACAACTTGGGCTGATTGCGCTGTCGGCAGGCGCTTATTACATGATGTTCAGGCTGAACCAGTACCTGGATCCCTGGTTTCTATACGGTCAAGGGATTTCACTTTTGTTCCTGCCTGCCGGCGTCAAACATGTCTCGATTTTGCTGGCGGGTCGATGGGGCGCCTTGGGCAGTTTTTTGGGACTCTTGATTCTGGTGCCCTCGTTCTGGCCTGAGTTGCACCTGGGCATGGCCTTGCTTTATGTCAGCGCCAGCACACTGGCCACCCTGGCGGGTATTGTGATGAGCATGCGCCTGCTCAGCATCGAGGCAGACTTATCCAATCTCAAACTGATGCACCTGCCGGTGATCGATTTGTTCACCACCTTGCTGCACGCCGTGTTGACCAACAGCTTTTTTGTGCTGGCTGGTCTGAAAAAAATCACCGACTGGGACCACAACACCCTGGCCATGATGGTGGGCGACTACCTGGGCAGCCTCTGCTTGATGCTTGTGCTGTTTCTCGCGCTGCAATGGTGGCCGCGCAAAGCCATTCGAACGCCTTAAAGCGATACAATCTGTCGCACAGCGCGGGTGTCGTTCAATGGTAGGACTCTTGCTTCCCAAGCAAATAACGTGGGTTCGATTCCCATCACCCGCTCCAAACACTTAAGCTGTTTGGCATTCCTCCAAACCTGTAGACGCTTTCTTAGCGGATTTGGAGGCTCGAAGAAGGGTCTGCTGATCGCTCTTGCTCTTCGAGCTGAATCGATGAAATACAAGGCTCAAACAGTTGTTCTGGCAATGATGTTGTTGATATTGCCTGCGATTCATCTCGAGGTGCAGACTTCAGATGACAGCTGGCTTGTGCTTGTCGACGGTCGTCCAGTTGATGTTGCGGGACTCGTTTCACAATTTCATGTTCAACTTACGCGTGACTGTGATCAAGTGCGAACGATTGAGTCCAAGGACCCGTTGCACATGCAGGTCATGCGTGCGATAGAACAATACAGTCCCCCGGACTCTCTTTCAGCACATATTGTGGGTACGCGTCAATTGGGAAATTGGGTGATCACACAAGTTAAATTCCGTCATCTGAACGATGCGGTGGTTCTTTTGAAAACGTCTTCACAAGGTCTTGAGCTTGTAGATAACGGTATCTGGAGCGGCAGCACGCATCCCCACCATCCTGAGTCCATGATTCGTCGTTACCTGCAAAGCCGAGTGCCTGAAGTGCCCAAAGACCTCACGGCGTGTTTTACTTATCGCTTGTGACCGCCATCATGAACAACACTCCCAGCGCAATCCAAACATGAACAAGCCAACAGAAGTTGAGTTCGACATGGCATCCCTGACCGACTGGACCCTTGGCAAACACGATCAACACCAAACGCTTTGTTTAACCAAAAGCTGGTCACTGCCGACCTTTGACGCTGCCATTAAACTCTTCAATGAGATAGCGCAGCTGGCTCAAAAGCAAGACCATCACCCGGAGATACTTTCGAGCCATACACACCTCATGGTGCGTATATGGACTCATGATGTGGCTGGCTTGACGCACAAAGATTTTGCGCTGGCCACTGCCATTGATCAATTGACTAAAGCTCAATGAACCTCTTCAATAAACTCCATCCTTTTGAACGTTCACCTGCTGGACTTGAGTGGCACTCCACACCCCATGCTCACCCCCACCCCTTCTTCGGCAACACCGGGGATCATTTACTGGTTTCGTACGGATCTAAGGCTGCACGACCAACCAGCCCTGACGCGTGCGATTGAACAAGCGCAGCAGCTTGGTGCTTGGTTGCTGCCTGTCTACATCCATGACCCAGGTCTCCACGCTCAGACGCCCTGGGGGTTCCAACGCACAAGCACTCATCGCCATGCCTGGCTGAGGATGGCTTTGAATGACCTGTCGGCACGTTTGAAGTCACAGGGAAGCACCCTGATGGAGTTCAAGGGTGAACCGATTCACACCCTGGCCGAGCTTGTGGCGGTGATGGGCAACCCGTCCATCTATTGCGAGGACATCTGCGCTCCCGAGGAGCAAGCGCAGATCGATGCACTCCATGCGCTGGGCCTGCAGGTAGAGACCGTCTGGCAATCTACACTCATGGCTCCGGAGGATCTGCCGTTTAAGCCCGAAGACGTGCCGGACCGGTTTACTACATTTCGACAGGCGCTTGAAAAGAGCCAAGTTCGCGCTGCCGAACCCACCCCAACCCTCACAACCTTCCCGCCTTTGCCCGCAGCCCTGCGCCTGCTGGCATGCCAAGGTCTGCTCAGTGATACGGGCCAGTCCATGGATGTGGACGGCGCCAGGCCTGACCCGCGCGCCGCGTTTCCATGGGACCAGGCTGGGTTTCATGGCGGAGAGACGGCCGCTCTGGCCCATCTGGAACAGTACTGCCGTCGAGGCCTGCCCCACACTTACAAAACCACCCGCAACGGACTGACGGGCGCCGACTTCTCCAGCAAATGGTCACCCTGGTTGGCGACAGGCGCACTGTCGGCAAGAACCGCCTGGGCGGCCATCGCCGATTTTGAAAAAGCCCATGGGGCCAACGAGAGCACGTACTGGCTGGGCTTTGAGCTCTTGTGGCGCGATCATTTCCGATGGATACATCGCAAGCACGGTCGCCAGTTGTACTCCGGCAAAGGACTCAGCCAGCAGCTCACACCGACCCACAACCCTGATCATTTCAAGCAATGGTGCATGGCGCGAACTGGCCATGCGTTCATCGACGCTGGCATGCAGGAACTGGCCTTGACGGGCTATGTGTCCAACAGAATGCGCCAAAACGTTGCCAGCTACCTGGTCCACGACCTGGGTTGCGATTGGCGCGCAGGCGCTGCGTGGTTCGAGTCCCAGTTGATTGACTACGACGTTTACAGCAACCAGGGCAACTGGCTCTTCATCAGTGGACGCGGGACCGACCCTAGGCCCCATCGACGCTTCAACCCGGAACTCCAGGCCAGCACTTACGATCCGCAGGGCAACTACAGGCGTCTTTGGGCCCAAGATTAAGGCTACGGACCCTGCTCAGCGCTCTTGAGCGTGACAGGGCCCGATGACGCTGGGGATTGCGCAGACTTCTCCAGTTTCCGCACGTCCAGCCCCAGGGTGCTGAGTCGATGAAGCAAGGCCAGATACCTGGCTTCATCCACGACCGGCGTCCGCGACAGAATCCACAAATACTGCCGACTCGGCTCGCTGACTGCAGCCAGCTCATAGCCCGTATCCAGATCCACCACCCAGTAATCACCCCAGACGAATGGCAGGAACGACAACCACGCAGGCGCGAAGCGGACCTCCAGCTTGGCCGATGCCGGGCCGCCCAATTGTCGGGCAAGCCCCGTCGCCATCTTCAGACGACCATCAGCCAGTCGACACTGGTTTTGGACGTCAATATGGCCATCTGAGCGCAACACATAGTTGGCCGAGGTGTCGGATACGCAATCCTTTTGAAACGCATTCGGAAACTTGGCAACTTCGAACCACCGCCCCAGATAACGCGACACATCCAGCGTGGCAATGGCTTGCAGCGAACCCGTGTGTTGCGCGTGAACAGTCAACGCCAGACATGCCAACAGGCCGATGAACAGTGTTTTACAGCGCTTCATTTTGACCTCACCGTCCTACCTTGCCCTGCAAGACAGGCCTGACCACGAGAAACACGGAGTACAGCCGCTCCAGCAGCCACAGCACCCCGGGCCATTTACACACCATGGCCAGGTAGCGCCAACGCGGCAGGTGCTGCCAAAGCGCGACAAACGCTCGTGCTCCACTGAGCCATTGCCCGTCTTGGGTTTGAACATGAAATCGATCCATCAGCGCCTGACGACTCAAGCCCGACGGTACAGACACTGCGGGGTCAGACACATCGGTCCAGGCACATACCCCAGGCTCGGCCAGGCGTTGGTAGTGCTGGATTTCACGGCTGCAGATCGGGCAAGAGCCGTCGTACATGACCCGAACCGGTGCGGGGACCGATACCCCTGGTGAATCAGACTGCTGGTCTTTATGCATCGCGTGACCTACCAGGCAATGGCCTGCCCTTTGTAATCGAGAAATTTGGCGCCAGTTTGCAGCGGCAACTGGCTCAGCACATGCATCATGGCTTCCACAGCGGCCTGGGGCTCCAGCACATGGCTGAGACCGGAGGTGTAGGGCGCTGACAGTCGCGAACGCACCGTACCCGGTTGCATGGCCACCACCCTGAGTGAGGGCCGCTTGCGTTGAACCTCCACGGCCGCCGTTTGCAAAAACATGTTCAACGCTGCCTTGGAGGCCCGATAGCCGTACCAACCCCCTTTGCGGTTGTCGGCAATGCTGCCCACGCGGGCAGACAATTTGGCGTAAACGGCGTTGCCAGCCGACATCAAGTTCACCAGCTGACGCATGAGCAGGATCGGACCAGCGGCGTTGATGGAGAAAGACCGCAGCAGGTGCTCGCGATTGAGGGCAGCCAATGATTTTTCAGGGCCAAGACCATCAATGTCCAGCACGCCTGTCGCATCAATGACCAGATCAAAAGGTGCGTGAGGCTGCAGGTGTTGTGCAAGACGCTCAAAGCTGCTGGTGTCTTCCAGGTCAAAGCCCGAGGGATGCTCTCGCGACACACCCACCACCAGCTGGCAATGGGGATCGGCCTGCAGGTGCTGCATAAAGGCACTGCCGATGGCCCCCCTGGCGCCGACCACCAGGGCTTTGTAGGGCGACGGCCAGGTCGAGCCGGACATGAGCTCAGCCCGTCAATGCCGGAGCATGGGTAGCTGGCCCCTGGCGCCAGGACTTGACTTGCAAAGCAATGTCACCGGCAGTCTTAAGGATGCGAACCTCCTGCGGCACAGCCCTTGAAAACGCCAAGGCGCCCGCGCCACCAATCCATATTTCAACACCCGAAGGCAAGTGCGCCTGTAACTGACGCAGGCTATCCGCGACATCGTTGCGGGTGGCATGCGCACTGAAGCTCAAAGCCAGGACATCGATCTCCAATCGCTCGACAGCCTCGATCATTTCGGACACGGGTGTGGACGTGCCCAACAAAAACCGCTCACAAGACTCCAGCGCAAACTGACATTCGGCCATCAGCAAGCCCAGGCCATGTTGCTCGCCAGGCGTCGTGGTCAAGAGCACGCGCGGGCTTTGGGTGCTTCCACCGCCGGCGCTGTCGATGGCTGTGATCGCCTCACGCAACACGGACTGAAGGATCTCTGTGAACAAATGTTCCTGGTAGATGGATATCTGGCCTTGCATCCAGGCCTCACCCACCATCTGGCATAGGGGCGCAATGGTGGTATCAATCACCTGCGCCAAGCCGTGACGAACAATGCTTCGCTGCAAGGCTTGCTTGATCAACACCGTTTCATTGGCGGCCAGCCATGCAATCCACTGTTCATCCAACAGGCTGCGCTCCTGCCCTGGTCCCTTGCCCAACTTGGTGCCTTTGGCTTTGGGGGCTGGCGCCTCCAGGAGCTGTTGCAAGGCCTGGACGGACTGGCCCACGACCTTGCCGGGACGGTGGTCGGCGTCGAGCAGGCGTTTGATCAGCTTGAGCTGCTGCAATTGCTCGGCCGGGTAAAGGCGCTCGCCATTTTCGTCTCGAACAGGACACGGAAATCCGTAGCGTCGCTCCCAGACGCGCAAGGTGTCTTTGCCAAGCCCCGTTTCCCGCTGCACATCGGCGATGTGCCAAAGCGCAACAGGCTGCGCAGGGCTGGCGGGTAATTCAGAGGTGGGTGTGTTCATGTCAACTTCGAATATAAACCTTATTTTGCATAGACAAAACAGTTTGCACAAGCCATATTTGATGATCTAGAATGGTTTTGTCCAAGACAAATAGGAGTTTTCATGAAAGTGGCGATCGTAGGTTCCGGCATCTCCGGACTGGCTGCAGCGCACCGCCTGCACCCCCACGCCCATGTCACCCTGTTTGAGTCGGGCGATTATTTCGGTGGGCACACCCACACCGTCGACATCACCTTACCCACCCCGAAAGGCATCAAAACCTGGGGCGTGGACACGGGTTTTCTGGTCTTCAACGAGCGCACCTACCCGCAATTGATCGCCCTGCTGGCTGAGCTGGACGTGGCCACCAGCGCATCGGACATGTCGTTTTCGGTGCAGGTGCCCGCCAGCCACAACCACCCAGCGCTGGAATGGAGCGGCAGCAACCTGGCCACCGTATTTGCCCAGACCAGCAACCTGCTGCGTCCGCAGTTTTGGGGCATGCTGGCCGACTTGCTGCGCTTTAACCGCCTGTGCACTCGGCTGGCCCAAAGCGGGCAGGAGGCGGAAATGGCCGAGCCCCTGCAGGCCTTTCTGACGCGTCACCACTTTGGCCAGGCATTTCGCGACTGGTACTTCCTACCAATGTTGGGCTGCATCTGGAGCTGCCCGACCGACCAGATGCTGCAGTTTCCGGTGGCGACCATGATTCGGTTTTGCCATAACCACGGCCTGCTCCAAGTCAACAACCGCCCGCAGTGGCACACGGTGGTCGGCGGCGCCCGCCACTATGTTGAAAAAATCATCGCCCGTCTGCCCGATGCACGGCTGAACACCCCCGTGCGCCGCATTGACCGTGACGCCGCGGGCGTGACGCTGCACACCGACCAGGGCAGCGAGCGCTTTGACCATGTGGTGCTGGCCGCGCACAGCGACCAGGCCCTGGCCCTGCTGCAACAACCCAGCGCCGACGAAGCGCAGGTGCTGGGCGCCATCCGCTACCAGCCCAACCGCGCGGTGCTACACACCGACACCTCGGTGCTGCCGCAGCGGCCAGCCGCCTGGGCCGCCTGGAACTACGAACGCGCAGGCGACGACCAACAGGAGTCCAGCCGGGTGTGTCTGCACTACCTGCTCAACAAGCTCCAGCCTCTGCCGTTTGAGCAGCCGATCGTCGAATCGCTTAACCCGGTTCGCCCGATTGCCCCACATAAAGTACTGGCCGAATTTGATTACAGCCATCCGGTGTTTGACCTGGCGGCCATCGAGGCCCAAAAGCGCGTGCCCGAGTTGCAAGGTCAGCAGCACACCTGGTATTGCGGTGCTTGGACAGGCTACGGCTTTCACGAAGACGGCCTCAAGTCTGGCTTGGCCGTGGCCCAGGCCCTGTTAGCTCACACCGCCGAGCGGCGCAAGGCTGCCGCATGAGCGCACAGGCTGTCGCGCAGATCGGCTTTGGCCAGGTGCGTCACACCCGGCTGCGCCCGCGCATGCACGCGTTTGCCTACGACACGTACTTCCTGATGCTGCCCATGCGATGGCTGCACGACAGCTACGCCATGGGCGCGCTGGCTGTCAACCGACCGGGCAGCATTGCCTTTTATGACAGCGACCATGGTGACGGCCGCAGCCCGTCGCAAGGCGGCGCCCTGGGCTGGATGACCGAGCTGCTGCATCGCGAGGGGATTGACGATGCCGATGGCGAAATCTGGCTGCACACCTACCCACGGGTGTGGGGGTACACCTTCAAACCCGTCAGCTTCTGGTACTGCCACCGCGCCGACGGCAGCCTGCGGGCCGTGGTGGCCGAAGTGAACAACACCTTTGGCGAGCGTCACTGCTATTTGCTGGACGCCCCACGTTACGGTGTCGAGCAAGCCGCACAAAAATGCTTCCACGTTTCGCCGTTTTGCCGAATCGAAGGCGACTACCGTTTTCGCTTCATGCGCACACAGCGCGATGGCCAAACACGCACCGTGGTGCGCGTGGACCATGACGACAGCCAAGGCCCGCTGATCCAGACGAGCGTCAGCGGCACACTGCAACCCGCCACTGCATCGGCCTTGCGCCGCGCCTTGTGGCGCTACCCCGCCATGACGCTCATGGTCATGGCCCGTATCCACTGGCAGGCGCTGCTGCTGTGGCTCAAACGCACCGGCTTTGTCCGCAAACCGCCCATCCCCGAACAGTTTGTCACCCGATAGCCCCACGTCAGCGAGGAGACTCCCATGAACACCCTGACCGCCAACGCACGCAACAGCCTGCAACTGCCAGAACGCGCACCCGCATCTGCTCGCACTGTCTTCAAACTGCTGCAGCAACTGCGCCACGGCTCCCTCACACTGCAGCTGCCCGACGGCAGTGTGCAGACGGTGGGCGATGGCCAAGGCCCGCATGCCAGTGTGCACCTGCACAACTGGAAACCCTTCGCGGCAGCTCTCAAATCGGGCGACATCGGATTTGCCGAAAGCTACATCGACGGCGACTGGACCACACCACAACTGGCCACACTGCTGGGTCTGGTGGCCGCTAACCGGCATGCGCTGGAGGATGTGATCCACGGCTCCTGGGCGGGACGCCTGCTCTACCGCCTGCGCCACCTGCTCAACCGCAACACCAAAGCCAACAGCCGCAAGAACATCCACGCCCACTACGACCTGGGCAACGCGTTCTACAAGCTCTGGCTCGATGGCACCATGAACTACTCATCGGGTCTGTTTCGAGATGACATGAGCCAGGACATGCAACAAGCACAGGATGCCAAAGTACGCCGCGCCCTGCACATGGCCGGCGTGCGACGTGAGGACCGCGTGCTCGAAATTGGTTGTGGCTGGGGTGCCCTGGCCGAAAAAGCCACCCTGGAATTTGGTGCACACATCACAGGCGTCACGTTGTCGACGGAGCAGCTGGCCTGGGCACAAGAACGCTTGACCAACAAAGGCCTTGCCGCTCAGGCCGATCTGCGCCTGCAGGACTACCGCGACATTGACGACGGCCCCTACGACGCAATCTGCTCCATCGAAATGCTCGAAGCCGTGGGGCAGGAGTATTGGCCCACGTATTTTGAAAGTGTGGCCCGGCTGCTCAAACCCGGTGGACGCGCCTGCATTCAGAGCATCGTCATCCAGGACAAGCTCTTTGACCGTTACATTCGCTCCACCGACTTCATCCAGCAATACATCTTCCCGGGCGGTTGTCTGCCCTGCCCCAGCACCTTGCGCGAGCACGCTCAGGCCGCTGGACTCAGCGTTGTTGACGAACTGGCCTTTGGCCGCGATTACGCCGAGACTTGCCGTCGCTGGCGTGCGGACTTCCTGGCGCGCAAGGACGAGGTGCTGGCGCTGGGCTTTGACGAGCGTTTCATCCGCATCTGGGAGTTCTACCTGGCCTATTGCGAGGCCGGCTTTGACGCTGGCGACATCGATGTGGTGCAGTACACGCTGGCGCGCTAAAGCGCTGCTGGTGGGCGGCCTGCTGTCTGCCGCCCAGGTCATCGCGCACCCCTTACTGCCTGGCAGCCGCCTGCAAGGTGAAGCCACCTTGCGCTACTTCGGGTTTCAGGTGTACCACGCCCGTTTGTGGACCCAGCCTGAATTTCGCGCAAGCCAGTCCCTCCAGCAACCGCTGGTGCTGGAACTCGAGTACTTACGAGATCTCAAGGGACTGGCGATTGCACAACGGTCGCTGCAGGAAATGCAACGCGCTGAACCCATCCCCGAAGCACAGGCCCAGCGTTGGCTCAACGACATGGCCCGGATTTTTCCGGATGTGAAAGCTGGCGACCGCATCAGCGGCCAGCACCAGCCCGGCCAGGGCGCCCGCTTCTGGCTCAACGAGCGCCCTCTGGGGCACATCGAGGACCCGGCGTTTGCCCGGTTGTTTTTTGGCATCTGGCTGGCCCCCAGCACCTCAGAGCCCGACATGCGCTTGGCCCTGCTGGGCCAAAGCGGCGGCAGGACATCTCCATGAGCCATAGCCCCCCGTCGACAGCGCCCTCAGGCACTGGCAACTTGGCCGCCTATGGCCTGCTGGGCCTGCCGCTGGCCTTCATGGCTCTGCCTTTGTATGTGCATCTGCCCAACGTTTACGCCAGCCGCTACGGCTTGTCACTGGCCACGCTGGGCGGCGTGCTGTTGCTGGCCCGGTTGTTTGACGCCTTCACCGATCCTTGGCTAGGCCGCCTGGGCGACCGGCTGTTTGCTCGCTCGCCGCGCCATGTCTTGATGGCGGGTGCGTTCGCGGCTGTGCTGTTGGTGCTGGGCATGGGCTTACTGTTTTTTCCGCCTTGGTTGCGACCGGGTGAGCCCTGGGTCTTGCTGGTCGTGCTGATGCTGACCAGCCTGGCCTTCAGCCTGCTGGCCATCACGCACCAGTCCTGGGGTGCGCGACTGGGGGGGGACGAGGTGCAGCGCACGCGCATCGTGGCCTGGCGCGAGGGCGCGGGACTGCTGGGGGTCGTGCTGGCCTCGGTGCTGCCGAGCTGGCTGGGCTGGGGGCCATGGCTGGCAGTCTTCACGTTGGCCTTGGCGATGGGGGTCTGGGCCTGGAGCTGCAGCACACCACCACCTCGTGAACCCAGGCCCGCCCAGATGCCAGCTCAGGGAGACCTGTTTCACCCTTGGCGCCACGCCCCTTTTAGGCGACTGATGGCGGTGTTTGTGCTCAGCGGCATGGCCAGTGCAGTGCCGGCCACGCTGGTGCTGTTTTTCATTCAGGACCGACTCCAGGCCCCTGCGCAGGAGCCGCTGTTTCTGGCCAGTTACTTCGTGGCTGCAGCCCTTTCGATGCCCATATGGATGCGCACCGTCGCCCGCTGGGGCCTTGCCCGGTGCTGGCTGGCGGGCATGCTGCTGGCGGTGGCCGTGTTTGTCTGGGCGGCCAGCCTGTCGGTTGGCGATGTGATCGGTTTTGTCGGGGTGTGTGTGCTCTCGGGTCTGGCCCTGGGCGCAGACCTGGCCTTGCCCGGCGCGCTGCTGGCCGGCATGATTGCCGAACGCGGCGACCGCGGCCAGCGCGAAGGGGCCTACTTTGGCTGGTGGAATCTGGCCAGCAAACTCAACCTTGCACTGGCTGCAGGGCTGGCCCTGCCCTTGCTGGAACTGCTGGGCTACCGCCCAGGCACCACCTCTTCTGAAGGACTGCAGGCGCTCACACTGGCCTATGCAGTTCTGCCTTGCACCCTCAAGCTGTTGGCCGCAGCGGGCCTTTACCTGGCTTTTGTGCGACCCTTGCCATCTTCCCCCTCACCTTTCGCGGAGGCTCCATGACCCTTCCCCAACGCACACGTCGCTTGCTGGCCGCCACCACGGCAGCCGTCCTGACCCTGGCCGGCTGTGCCAGCCAGAACATCGAGGACTACGCGACTGAAAAACCTCAGCTCGACCTGGCGCAATATTTCAACGGCAAGATCGTCGCCCACGGCATGTTTCAGGATCGCAGTGGGCAGGTGGTGCGCCGCTTCACCGTGGACATGGAAGGCCGCTGGGAGGGCAACCAGGGCGTGCTCGACGAGCACTTCAGCTACTCGGATGGCAAGAAAGAGCGCCGCATCTGGCGCCTGACCAAGCATACCGATGGCCGCTACACCGGCACCGCCGACGACGTGGTCGGCACCGCCAGCGGCCGCGCCGTGGGCAACGCCTTCCAGTGGGCCTACACGCTGCAGCTGCCCGTGGACGGCAAAGTCTATGAGGTGCAGTTCGACGACTGGATGTACCTGGTAGACGAGCGCGTGATGCTCAACCGCACCACCATGCGCAAGTTCGGTATCCGGCTGGGTGAAGTCACCCTGTCCTTTCAGAAGCTGGCGCCATGAGCCTGAACCCGCCCATCCGGGACTGGCATGGCCGGCGCGTCTGGCTGGTGGGCGCCTCCACCGGCATTGGCCGCGCCCTGGCCGAGCGGTTGCACGCGCTGGGCGCTACCGTCATCGTTTCGGCCCGCAAGGCAGATGCGCTGCAGGACTTTGTGGCGCAGCACCCCGACAGCATGGCGCTGCCGCTGGATGTGACCGACGCCAAAGCCGTCCAGGCCGCAGCCCAGTCTGCACAGGCGAGCGGCCCGCTCGACCTGGTCTGTTACTGCGCGGGCCACTACCACGCGATGCGGGCCACAGCCATCAACCTGGACGACCTGCTGCGCCACCACGAGGTCAACACCGTGGGCGCGCTGCATGTGCTGGCGGCCATCACGCCAGGCATGCTGGCGCGCGGACAAGGCCACATCAGCCTGGTCAGCAGCGTGGCCGGCTTTCGCGGGCTGCCGCAAAGCCTGGCCTACGGCCCGACCAAGGCCGCACTCATCAACCTGGCCGAAACGCTGTACTTGGATCTGCAGCCGCTGGGCCTGGGCGTGAGCGTGATCAACCCCGGCTTTGTCGAGACACCGCTTACTGCGCAAAACGACTTCCACATGCCAGCGCTGATCTCGCCAGAGCAAGCGGCGCAGGCTATCGTGCAGGGCTGGTCGCGGGGCGAGTTCGACATCCACTTTCCCAAGCGCTTTACCTGTGTGATGAAGCTGCTGCGCCTGCTGCCCTACCGCCTGTACTTTGCGGCCGTGCGCCGCATCACCGGACTCTGATGCCATGACCGACACCACGACCCAAGACGCCGTGCAGCGGCTGGTGCAGTTCTTTGAACAACTGCAGCCACAAGACCTGCCCAGGCTGCCCGCCCTGTATGCTGCGGATGCCCGCTTCAAGGACCCCTTCAATGAGGTGCAGGGCCTAGCCGACATCGGGCGCATCTTTGCCCACATGTTCGAAGCGCTCGATTCGCCGCACTTCTTCGTCACTGAACGCATCGTGCAGGACCACAAGTGCTTTCTGGTCTGGGATTTCCGTTTCCGCTTCAAGCGCTTTGACACGCAAAGCTGGCAAACCGTGCGCGGCGGCACACACCTGGTCTTCAACGACGAGGGCCTGGTCACGCTGCACCGCGACTACTGGGACGCTGCCGAAGAGTTGTACGAAAAACTACCCTTGGTCGGTGGCCTGATGCGCTGGCTCAAGCGCCGCGCCAACAGCTGAGGCCG
>JALRIL010000187.1 GCA_023255445.1 Limnohabitans sp.
CGCACCAACTACTCCAACCCACCCACCCACGGTGGCGCGATCGTGGCGGCAGTGCTGGGCAACCCCGAACTGCGCGCCATGTGGGAAGCCGAGCTGGGCGAGATGCGCGTGCGCATCAAAGCCATGCGCCAAAAGCTGGTCGATGGCCTGAAAGCCGCTGGCGTGCAGCAGGACATGTCCTTCATCACCCAACAAATCGGCATGTTCAGCTACTCGGGTCTGAGCAAAGACCAGATGGTGCGCCTGCGCAGCGAGTTCGGCATCTACGGCACCGATACGGGCCGCATGTGCGTGGCTGCCCTGAACAGCAAGAATATTGACTACGTCTGCCAGGCCATCGCCAAAGTGATCTGATTCACCAGCTTGGTGCATCCCAAACGCTCCCATTGGGGAGCGTTTTTTTTATGACTGTCAAGTCCGACATGCAACATGTAATTAGGGTGAACTCTCAATAAAAAAGTCGTGATGTCTTGTAATATTGTTGCAGCGCAATATATTCAGGAAGAGGTTTCAGATGCTGTATCAGATTTACGAGACGCAACGTTCCATCATGGAACCCTTTGCCGAGCTGGCTCAAGCCGCCTCCAAGCTCTACAGCAACCCCCTGAATCCGCTGGCTCAAGTGCCGATGGCGCAGCGTATGTCCGCTGGCTATGCACTCATGCACCGTCTGGGCAAGGACTACGTCAAGCCAGAGTTCGGCATCCGCACTGTCAAGGTCGATGGCGTGGATGTGGCCATCTACGAACGCGTGGAGATCGACAAACCTTTTTGCGAGTTACGCCGTTTCAAGCGTTTTTCGGATGACCCCCACACCCTGACCACCCTTAAACAACAACCTGTTGTCCTGATCGTGGCCCCTTTGTCAGGCCATTACGCCACGCTGTTGCGAGACACCGTGCGCGCCATGCTCCAGGGCCACAAGGTCTACATCACCGACTGGAAAAACGCCCGCCTCGTTCCGATGGAAGACGGCGAATTCCACCTGGACGACTACGTGAATTACGTGCAGGAGTTCATCCGCCACCTGCAAGCCCAATACGGTAACTGCCACGTGATGAGCGTGTGCCAGCCCACCGTGCCCGTGCTCGCAGCCGTGTCTCTGATGGCCAGCCGAGGCGAGAGAACGCCCTTGTCCATGACCATGATGGGCGGCCCGATCGACGCACGTAAATCGCCCACGGCCGTGAACAACCTGGCGGTGCAAAAAAGCCATGAATGGTTTGAAAACAACGTGATTTACCGTGTGCCGGCCAATTTCCCTGGCGCCGGTCGACGTGTTTATCCCGGCTTCCTGCAGCACACAGGCTTTGTGGCGATGAACCCTGATCGACATGCCACCAGCCACTACGACTACTTCAAGGACCTGATCAAAGGCGATGGTGCCAGCGCCGAAGCCCACCGCAAGTTCTACGACGAGTACAACGCTGTGCTCGACATGGATGCCGACTATTACCTGGAAACCATCAACACCGTTTTCCAGGAATTCAAACTGGTCAATGGCACCTGGGATGTCAGGGGCGTGGATGGCCGCATTGAGCGCGTCAAGCCTGAGGACATTCGCAAAACGGCCCTCTTCACCATCGAAGGTGAACTCGACGACATTTCCGGATCCGGGCAAACCAAAGCTGCGCACGAGCTGTGCAAGAGCATCCCCCAAAATCAGCGTCAACATCTGGAGGTCGAAGGTGCCGGGCACTACGGTATTTTCAGTGGTCGCCGCTGGCGCGACAGCGTTTACCCTCAAGTGGCCAAGTTCATCTTGAACCATCAAGCGGACCAGGCCCGCAAACCTGTTGAAACTGCGGCCAGAGCCAAGACCCCAGTCCCATCGAAACCAGCACCGCAAAAAGCCGTGGCCAAAGCAGCCGTCACCAAGGCTTCAGCCCGTAAGGTCAAGGCGACCAAAGCACCTGCCTCGGTCAAGACCCAGTGGGTAGGTGCTAAGAAATCGGCATAAGGCGCTGACATGAGCACGAAAACAGCGCCTGAGATCCAGGCGCTTTTTCTTCGCCTGAGCGATGCCCTGCCACAAACGCAATGCACGCGTTGCGGCTATCCGGATTGCGCTGCCTACGCGTTGGCCATGGCACAAGGGCAAGCTGCCATTAATCAATGTCCGCCCGGTGGGCAAGCTGGGGTGAAACGCCTGGCCGCCATCACGGGCCAGGCCGAGCTGCCGCTGAACCCTGAACATGGCACAGAAGGCCCACGCCATGTGGCCATCATTGATGAGGCCTGGTGCATTGGCTGCACCTTGTGTATCAAGGTCTGCCCCACCGATGCGATTGTGGGTGCCAACAAACGGATGCACACCGTGATTGAGCCCTGGTGTACGGGTTGTGAGCTGTGTATTCCAGTCTGCCCGGTGGACTGTATTGCCCTGGAAAATGTCACCGGCTCATATACGGGCTGGTCAGCCTGGTCGCCCCAGCAGGCCAGTATGTCACTGCACCGCTACGAGCAGCACAAGTTGAGACTAGAACGCGAAGCCGTCGAACATGAAGCCGCGCAAACGCGCAAGGCCCAGGACAAGCTGGAACATTTGCAGGAGCTGACCCAGGTGCCCGATCAACCTGATGCGGCGCGGGATGAACTGGCGCGTAAACGCGCCGTCATCGAGGCCGTGCTGGCCAAAGCCAGGTCACGGTCTCCATCCTGAAGCTCAACCCAGGGCAGCAAGCTTCTCGAAAGCGCTGACCACCTCGGGTGGGGCCTGCACCAGCTCGATCAACACACCCTCACCGCCAATCGGGAATTCGTCATTACCCTTAGGGTGCAAAAAGCAGATGTCGAAGCCGGCAGCGCCCTTGCGGATACCGCCAGGGGCAAAGCGCACTCCCTTCGCGGACAGCCACTGCACGGCTTCGGGCAGTTTGTCGATCCAAAGGCCCACATGGTTCAGGGGCGTGGTGTGCACAGCTGGTTTTTTCTCAGGATCCAATGGCTGCATCAGGTCAACTTCGACCTTGAAGGGCCCTGTGCCCATGGCGCAGATGTCCTCGTCCACATTCTCACGCTCACTGATGAAGGTGCCGGTGATCTCCAGCCCGAACATCTCGACCCAGAGTTTCTGCAGACGGGTCTTGTCAGGCCCGCCGATCGCGATTTGCTGGACGCCCAGCACCTTGAAGGGACGCTGGACTGCCATCATTCAAACTCCACGATCACCTGATCGACAGACAACGACTCACCCTTGGTGGCGACCACTTTCTTGACCACACCATCCTGTGCAGCGAAGAGGATGTTTTCCATTTTCATGGCCTCGATCACGGCCACACGTTCGCCGGACTGAACCTTCTGACCCACTTGGACCGCCACATCCACCAGCAGACCCGGCATGGGCGAGAGAACGAAGCGGCTCATGTCAGGCGGCGCCTTGTAAGGCATGAGCTTGTGCAGCTGGGCCATGCGTGGCGACATGATCAGGGCCTCGATGCGCGTACCGTTGTGCTGCACCTGCAAAGCCAGCGGATTTTTGGTGGTACCACGCTCGACCTGGGCAATAAAGGGCTGCCCATTGACCGTTCCTACAATCTTCACATCGTTCAGACGCGAGTGACTCACGATGTCATAGAACTTGCCGTTGACTCGAATGGTGGCGGCACCTGTGCGGCCTCGGGCCTCGTCGACGTGCGCCTGCACATGGACGTTCTGCCCCTCGGCACCAAGGATAACCACGGTGTAATCGGAGCCCACCTTGACGTCATAACCGGGCAGCTGGCCACTCAGGCCGGCCGCGCGCTCACGCGACTTGCGGCGCACAAAGGCCGCCAAGGCTGCCAGAAAGTCCTGGTCATTGTGCGGTACATCCTCGGCCTTGAAGCCCTTGGCGTAATGTTCGGCAATGAAGCCCGTGTTGAACTCGCCTGTCACAAACTTGGGGTGCGCCAGAAGCGCAGCCTGGAACGGAATATTGGAGCTGATGCCGCGAATCACAAAACCGTTGAGGGCCTCGCGCATCTTGGCAATGGCTTCATTGCGGTCCTTGCCGTGCACGATGAGCTTGGCGATCATCGAATCGTAGAACATCGGAATCTCGCCACCCTCGGTCACGCCGGTGTCCACGCGTACACCTTGCAACTGTTCGGTGTCGGCCTGGAACATGGTCTGCTCCGGCGTCGAAAAGCGCACCAGACGGCCGGTGGACGGCAAGAAATTACGGAAGGGATCTTCGGCGTTGATGCGGCACTCGATGGCCCAGCCGTCGCGCTTGACATCGGCCTGGCCAAAGCTGAGCTTCTCGCCAGCAGCCACGCGGATCATTTGTTCGACCAGGTCCAGACCGGTGATGCATTCCGTCACCGGATGTTCCACCTGCAATCGGGTGTTCATCTCCAGGAAGTAAAAATCCTGGTCCTTGCCGACCACAAATTCCACCGTACCAGCGGACTGGTATTTGACCGCCTTGGCCAGGGCCACGGCCTGCTCGCCCATGGCCTTGCGGGTGGCCTCGCTGATGAAGGGCGACGGCGCCTCCTCGATCACCTTCTGGTGGCGGCGCTGGATCGAGCACTCGCGCTCGTTCAGGTACACCACATTGCCGTGCGAGTCGCCCAGGATCTGGATCTCGATGTGGCGCGGCTCCAGCACGTATTTCTCGATGAACACGCGGTCATCGCCAAAGCTGTTGCGAGCCTCGTTGCGACAGGAGCTGAAGCCCTCAAAGGCTTCCTTGTCGTTGAAGGCCACGCGCAGGCCCTTGCCACCGCCGCCAGCTGAGGCCTTGATCATGACGGGGTAGCCAATGCCTTTGGCGATCTCGACGGCCTTCTCGGGCGTCTCGATGGCGTCGTTATAGCCAGGAATGGTATTGACCTTGGCCTCGTTGGCGAGTTTCTTGGAGGCGATCTTGTCGCCCATGGCAGCGATGGAGTGCGCCTTGGGGCCGATGAAGGCAATGCCCTCCTTTTCACAGCGGGCTGCGAACTCCTCGTTCTCGGACAGGAAACCATAGCCGGGGTGGATCGCCTCGGCACCTGTAGCCTTGGCGGCAGCGATGATCTTGTCAGCAACCAGATAGGACTCGCGGCTGGGCGCCGGGCCCAACAGCACGGCCTCGTCGGCCAGCTGCACATGGCGTGCATCCTTGTCGGCTTCGGAGTACACAGCCACAGTCGCAATGCCCATCTTGCGGGCGGTCGCGATGACGCGGCAGGCGATCTCGCCACGGTTGGCAATCAGAATTTTCTTGAACATCTTGTTTTTCTCCTGGGGCGATCAAAGCGGAATGTTGCCGTGCTTGCGCCACGGGTTTTCAATCTGCTTGTCCTTGAGCATGACCAGCGAGCGACATATGCGCTTGCGGGTGTTGTGCGGCATGATCACGTCGTCGATGTAACCGCGGTTGGCCGCCACAAAGGGGTTGGCAAAACGGGCCTTGTACTCGGCCTCGCGGGCGGCAAGTTTTTCGGGGTCGTTCTTGTCTTCGCGGAAGATGATCTCTACAGCCCCCTTGGCACCCATCACTGCAATTTCTGCATTGGGCCAGGCAAAGTTCACGTCACCGCGCAGGTGCTTGGAAGCCATCACGTCATACGCGCCACCGTAGGCCTTGCGCGTGATGACGGTGATCTTGGGCACAGTGCATTCCGCATACGCATACAGCAGCTTGGCACCGTGCTTGATGATGCCGCCGTATTCCTGGCTGGTGCCGGGCATGAAGCCGGGCACATCGACAAAGGTGATGACCGGAATATTGAAGGCATCGCAAAAACGCACAAAGCGCGCGGCCTTGATGGAACTCTTGATGTCCAGGCAACCCGCCAGCACCAGCGGTTGGTTGGCCACAATGCCCACCGTCTGGCCGTCCATGCGCGCAAAGCCAATGATGATGTTCTTGGCATAGTCGGGCTGCAGTTCGAAGAAGTCACCATCATCGACCGTCTTGACGATCAGCTCCTTCATGTCGTAGGGCTTGTTGGGATTGTCAGGCACCAAGGTGTCCAGACTCATGTCGATGCGGTCGATCGGGTCACCGCTCTGACGCACCGGCGCCTTTTCCTTGTTGTTCAGGGGCAGGTAGTTGAACAGGCGACGAAGCATCAGCAGCGCTTCCACGTCGTTTTCAAAGGCCATGTCAGCCACACCGCTCTTGGTGGTGTGCGTCAACGCACCGCCCAACTCTTCGGCCGTCACCTCTTCGTGGGTCACGGTCTTGACCACGTCCGGGCCGGTCACGAACATGTAGGACGTGTC
>JALRIL010000074.1 GCA_023255445.1 Limnohabitans sp.
CGAGCCCCGCCACATGAACACAAACATGAGCATTTCCGGCCGCATCGCAGCCCTGTTCCAGAGCGCGCAGATCACGCCGCTCTTGGCACTGGTGGCTTTGCTGCTGGGCATTTTTGCGGTCATGGTCACCCCGCGCGAAGAGGAGCCGCAGATCAACGTGACCATGGCCAATGTGCTGGTGCCCTTCCCGGGTGCGGCCGTGCGCGATGTGGAGCAGATGGTGGCGGTGCCGGCCGAGCAGGTGCTCTCGCGCATCGTGGGCGTGGAGCACGTCATGTCGGTGTCGCGTCCGGGTGTGGCGGTCCTCACGGTGCAGTTCAAGGTGGGCGTGCCGCGCTCCGAAGCCCTGGTGCGTTTGCACGACACGATCCGCGACAACGCCGACTGGCTGCCCAAGGGCCTGGGTGTGATGGAGCCCTTGATCAAACCCAAAGGCGTGGACGATGTGCCCATCGTCACGCTGACCTTGTTCAGCAAGAACACCGAGACCGGAGCCTACAGCCTGGAGCGCGTGGCGCACAGCATGGAGGCCGACCTCAAACGCGTCAAAGGCACGCAGGACGTGCAGACCCTCGGCGGCCCCGAGCGTGCCGTGCTGGTGCAGATCGAGCCCGAGCGCATGGCCGGTTTTGGCGTCACGGTGAGTGATCTGCGCATGGCCTTGCAGTCGGCCAACTCGGGGCTGCCCGTGGGCGAGCTGATCGCGGGCAACAAAAGTGTGAGCATCGAGGCCGGGCCATTCCTGTCGCAAGCGGCCGATGTGGCCGATCTGGTGGTGGGTGTGCAAGGTGGCCGTCCGGTGTTCCTCAAAGATGTGGCCCAAGTGGAAGAAGGCCCCTTGCCCGCCACGCGCTATGTGACGCATGGGCTGGGCAAGGCCGCGGGTGGTGGTGAATACCCCGCCGTGACTTTGACCATCACCAAAAAACCGGGCGAAAACGCCATCGACGTGGCCAACGCCGTGATGGACCGCGTGGCAGCGCTGCGTGGCACGGTGATCCCCGATGAAGTGCAGGTGGCCGAGACGCGCAACTACGGCGCCACGGCCAACGACAAGGCGCACAAGTTGATTCAGAAGCTGCTGTTTGCCACGGCCTCGGTGGTGGCGTTGGTGTTTATCGCGCTGGGCAAGCGCGAGGCAGCCATTGTGGGCACGGCCGTCATCTTGACGCTCACGGTGACGCTGTTCGCCTCGTGGGCCTGGGGCTTCACGCTCAACCGGGTGAGTCTGTTTGCGCTGATTTTTTCGATCGGCATTTTGGTCGACGATGCAATCGTGGTGGTGGAAAACATTCACCGGCATCAACAGCTGTTCCCGGGCAAGCCGCTGCGCGACATCATTCCTGGCGCCGTAGACGAGGTCGGTGGTCCAACCATTCTGGCCACGCTGACCGTGATTGCCGCTTTGCTGCCCATGGCGTTTGTGAGTGGTTTGATGGGGCCCTACATGAGCCCGATCCCGATCAACTCCAGCTTGGGAATGGCACTGTCGCTGGCCATTGCCTTTACCGTGACACCCTGGCTGGCGCTCAAGCTCATGAAGGATCATGGCCACGGTCATGAATACGATGGCTCGCCCAAGGGGCTGGCCGCCAAATTGCAGACCTTCTTTGCCAAGGTGCTGACACCTTTCCTGAGCAACGCCCGCAAACGCTGGATGCTGCTGGTAGGCATCCTGGTGGCGCTGATGCTGTCGGTGGGGCTGACCTTGGTGCAATGGGTGGTGCTGAAAATGCTGCCCTTTGACAACAAGAGCGAGTTCCAGGTGGTGGTGGAAATGCCTGCGGGCACACCCCTGGAGGGCACAGCTTCAGCTTTG
>JALRIL010000060.1 GCA_023255445.1 Limnohabitans sp.
CCTGAAGGACGTGAGCGTCGAGATCCCGAAGCGCCGGCTGACCGTGTTCACGGGCGTCTCGGGGTCGGGCAAGAGCTCGCTGGTCTTCGACACGCTGTATGCCGAAGGGCAACGCCGGTATGTGGAGACCTTCTCGGCCTACGCCCGGCAGTTTTTGGACCGCATGGACAAGCCTGCGGTGGACCGCATTGACGGCGTGCCCCCGGCCATTGCCATTGACCAAACCAACCCGGTACGCAGCTCGCGCAGCACCGTGGGCACCATGACCGAGCTCAACGATCACCTCAAGCTGCTGTTTGCACGCCTGGGCCAGTTGTTTGACCGAGACACCGCGCAGCCGGTGCGCCACGACAGCCCCGAGACGATTTACGCTGAACTGCAACGCCGCGCGGCCGAGGCGGGGGATCCCCGCCTCTATGTGACTTTTCCGGTCGAGCTGCCCTCGAACACCACGGCCGAGCAGGTCGAGCAGTGGCTGTCGGCCAGTGGTTTCACCAAGGTGCAGGCCGAGCGCGAAGTGGCCACGCCCACCGGTCCGCGCAAGGTGCTGGACGTGGTGGCTGACCGCTTCCGTCTGTCAAACGCTGAAAAGGCGCGTGTGATTGAAGCCATCGAGGTGGCCTTGAAGCGCGGCTCTGGACGTTTGAATGTGTACGCCGAAGGGGACGCCGGCTCCGACCTTTGGCGCTTTTCTACCGGCCTGCACTGCCCCGACAGCGACCTGCGCTACACCGACCCGATCCCGTCGATGTTCTCCTTCAACTCTGCCGTGGGCGCCTGCGAGGCCTGCCGCGGTTTTGGCCGTGTGATCGGCGTGGATTACGGGCTTGTGATTCCGAACGACAAGCTGACCTTGCGCGCCGGCGCCATCAAGACGATCCAGACGCCCGCCTGGCAGGAGTGCCAGGACGATCTGATGCGCCATGCCGAGGCAGCGGGCATTCCGCGCGACACGCCCTGGGCCAAGTTGACCGCGGCGCAAAAGGACTGGGTCATCAAAGGCTCGCCCAACTGGAACGGCAAGTGGAACCAGCAGTGGTACGGCATTGCGCGGTTCTTTGAATACCTGGAGAGCAAGGCCTACAAGATGCACATCCGGGTGTTGCTGTCCAAGTACCGCAGCTACACCGAGTGCCCTTCGTGCAGCGGTGCACGCCTGAAGACCGAGAGCCTGCTGTGGCGCATCGGCTCTAAAGAAGACGCGGATGCGGTGTTGGAGCCTTCAAAGCGTTTCATGCCGACGGGGGTGAAGTGGACGCGTGCGCAGCTCGAAGCGCTGCCGGGGCTGGGTCTGCACGACATGATGTTGATGCCGCTGGATCGCTTGCGGCGGTTTTTTGCGCGGGTGGCAGGAGAGGCGTCTGCGGAGGCACAAAGCGCAGAAGACAAGGCCCTTCAACTGCTGCTCGAAGAAATCACCACGCGCCTCAAATACCTGTGCGACGTCGGCATTGGCTACCTCACCCTCGACCGCCAGAGTCGTACCCTGAGCGGCGGTGAAGTCCAGCGCATCAACCTCACCACTGCGCTGGGCACCAGCCTGGTCAACACCCTGTTCGTGCTGGACGAGCCCAGCATTGGCCTGCACCCCCGCGACATGAACCGCATCACCCAGGCCATGATGCGCCTGCGTGACGCCGGCAACACCCTCGTCGTGGTCGAACATGACCCCGCCGTGATGTTTGCCGCCGACCGCATGATCGACATGGGCCCCGGCCCGGGCGAGCGTGGTGGCCAGATTGTGTTCGACGGCACCACTGAAGAGCTCCGCCGTGCCGACACCCTCACGGGCGCCTACCTGGGCGCGCGCAAGCAGGTGGGCCTGGGCCTCAAGCGCATGGTCACCGACAGCACGCCACGTCTCATCCTCGAAGGCGCACGCGAACACAATCTGCAAAACGTCTCGGTCGACTTCCCGCTGCAACGCCTGGTCACTGTGACGGGCGTGAGCGGTTCCGGTAAATCCTCGCTCATTCAGGACGTTTTGGCGCCGGCCTTGATGCGTCACTTTGGCAAGGCCACGGAAACCCCGGGCGTACACGATCGACTGCTCGGTGCCGACCACTTGAGTGATGTGGTGTTTGTCGACCAATCCCCCATTGGCAAGACCGCCCGCTCCAACCCGGTCAGCTACGTGGGGGCGTGGGACGCGATCCGCGAAATCTTTGCCACTGCGCCCGAATCGCGCCAACGTGGCTACACCGCCAGCAAGTTCAGCTTCAACAGCGGCGACGGACGTTGCCCCACCTGCGGCGGCTCGGGCTTCGAGCATGTCGAGATGCAGTTTCTGAGTGACGTGTACCTGCGCTGCCCCGACTGCGACGGCAAACGCTACCGTCCCGAGATCCTCGAGATCAAAATCGAACGGGTGCCACGCGCTGCACGCAAGTGTTTGTAGGTGGGTTGCACAAACCCTGTGTCGTCTGTGGCGCGGCTTTGGATGATGGCGGGTTTGCCGTCCCACACCCAATCGATGTTGAAGCGCGTCAAGGCTTTGCTGAGCACCGGGGGTTCCAAGCGTGCGGTGCGCCAGTTGCGGCCACCGTCCACCGACACA
>JALRIL010000018.1 GCA_023255445.1 Limnohabitans sp.
TACATCATGTGCCGCGCGATGAACCGCTCGTTTATCTCGGTAATCTTCGGAGGCTACGGCATCGAGGCTCCCTCTGAGAGCGATGAGGAGACGGGAGAGCACACCGAGATTGACGCAGCACAGGTCGCCGAGATGCTAGCTAGCGCCAAGAGCGTCGTCATTACCCCGGGGTACGGCATGGCTGTGGCACAGGCCCAGTATCCAGTTGCTGAGCTCGCCAAGCGCCTCAAGGAAAAGGGCGTTGAGGTTCGCTTCGGCATTCACCCGGTGGCGGGAAGACTCCCCGGCCATATGAACGTGCTGCTCGCTGAGGCAAAGGTTCCCTACGACATCGTGCTGGAAATGGACGAGATCAACGACGACTTTCCGGACACCGACGTGGTGATGGTCATTGGTGCCAACGACATCGTGAACCCTGCTGCGCAGGACGACCCGACCAGCCCGATCGCGGGCATGCCGGTGCTCGAAGTCTGGAAGGCCCGCACCAGCATCGTGATGAAGCGCTCCATGGCCAGCGGCTATGCCGGCGTGGATAACCCGCTGTTCTACAAGGACAACAACCGCATGCTGTTTGGCGACGCCAAGAAGATGCTCGACGAGGTGCTGGTGGCCTTGAAAGGGTGATCGTTTTTGCGTCAAGCTTGAGGGGCCTTTTGGCCCCTTTTTCGTTGGGGATTTTTCCAGCGTAAACCCTGATTCTTGTTCGTCAGAAATCTGTCAGTCTTGAGATAGACTGGCATCCATGGAGGCATTGCAATGAACGAAAACCGCATCTGGCTCAAGAATTATCCAGAAGGGGTTCCCGCTGATATCAACCCTGACCAGTACCGATCTCTGGTCGAATTGATGGAGGAAAGTTTCAACCGCTATGCAGACCGGACAGCCTACAGTTTCATGGGCAAGTCCGTGACCTATGCGCAGACCGACCGTGAGAGTCGTGCGATGGCGGCATATCTGCAATCGCTGGGTCTGCAGCGCGGTGACCGCGTTGCGGTCATGATGCCCAATGTGCCGCAATACCCGGTGGTGGTGGCGGGCATCTTGCGTGCTGGCATGGTGGTGGTGAATGTCAACCCGCTCTACACCGCACGCGAGCTTGAGCATCAACTCAAGGACTCCGGCGCACGAGCCATCATCATCATTGAAAACTTTGCTGCGACGCTGCAAAAGTGCATCGCCCAAACGTCCGTCGAGCATGTGGTGCTGGCTGCCATGGGCGACCGCCTGGGCATGCTCAAAGGGGCGGTGGTCAACCATGTGGTGCGCAAGGTCAAGGCGCTGGTGCCGCCGTTTGAATTGCCCGGCGCAGTGCGTTACAACGATGCGCTGGCCAAAGGCTGCAAGCTGACCTTGCAGCCGCACGATATTGGCCCGGACGATATTGCTGTGCTGCAGTACACCGGGGGCACGACGGGTGTCTCCAAAGGGGCGGTGCTCCTTCATCGCAATGTGATTGCCAATGTGCTGCAATCCGAGGCCTGGAACGACCCGGTCATGAAGGAGATCCCGGCCAACGAACAACCCACGGCCGTCTGCGCCTTGCCGCTGTATCACATCTTCGCGTTCACGGTGAACATGATGCTGTTCATGCGGGTAGGGGGCAAGAACATCCTGATTCCCAATCCGCGTGATTTTCCGGCGGTGCTCAAGGAGTTGTCCAAGCATACCTTCCACAGTTTCCCGGCGGTCAACACGCTGTTCAACGGGTTGGCCAACCATCCTGACTTCGGCAAGGTCAATTGGTCCAACCTGAAGATATCGCTGGGGGGAGGCATGGCCGTCACCCAAAGTGTGGCCAAGCTCTGGCTTGAAAAAACCGGTTGCCCCATCACCGAAGGGTATGGTTTGTCGGAAACCAGTCCTTCGGCTTGCTGCAATGTGCCCACCAACAAGTCGTTCACCGGGACCATTGGCGTGCCCATTCCCAGCACCTGGATGAAGCTGATCGATGACGACGGACGGGATGTAACCGAACTGGGGCAGGCCGGCGAAATCGTCATCAAAGGTCCACAGGTCATGGCCGGGTACTGGCAGCGTCCGGATGAAACCGCCCGTGTGATGACACCAGACGGCTACTTCAAGAGCGGCGACATCGGGACCATGGACGCCAATGGCTACTTCAAGATCGTGGACCGTAAAAAGGACATGATCCTGGTCAGTGGTTTCAATGTGTACCCCAACGAGATTGAAGATGTAGTGTCTTCATGCCCGGGTGTGCTGGAATGTGCCGCCGTGGGTGTGCCGGACGATCGCATGGGTGAGGCCGTCAAGCTGGTGGTGGTCCGCAAGGATCCGGCTTTGACCGAGGAAGCTGTGTTGGCGCACTGCCGCCAGAATCTGACGGCCTACAAGCAGCCCCGTATTGTGGAGTTCCGCACCGAGCTGCCCAAGACACCTGTGGGCAAGATCCTGCGACGGGAGCTGCGCGCCAGCAACTGATGGGGGCTGATTTACACTCGTTAAGGCGACCCGCGGGTCGCCTTTGTTTTTTCAAACAGGAGATGGGGCATGGCGATTGGCATCATGAGTGCGCTGCATGAAGAGCTGTCGGGCATGTTGCAGGCCATGCCCGATGAGCAGTGTCAGAACGTTGGCGACCGCGCGTACTGGTGCGGACACTGGCAGGGACACGACGTCGTGGCGGTGCTTTCGCGGGTCGGCAAGGTGGCCGCAGCCACAACGGCCACGGCCTTGATCGAGCGCTTTGGGGTGGATCGTATTGTGTTCACCGGTGTGGCCGGAGGGTTGGGATCCGGGGTGCGTGTGGGCGATGTGGTGATCGCTGACAGTTTCGTTCAGCACGACATGGATGCCTCCCCGCTGTTCCCTCGTCATGAGGTGCCGCTGTATGGGCGCAGCATGTTCGACACCGATGCGAATCTGTCAGGCCAGCTGCTGGACGCCGCCCAGACGGTGTTGGCCGATTTGGGGAGGCATGTGCAGGCGCAGTCCATCGTGGACTACGCGCTCAAGGGTGCTCGCTGCCATGCGGGCCTGGTGGCGACCGGTGATCGTTTCGTCAGCAGTCGCGCCGAGAGCCAGGCTTTGCAGCTTGAACTGCCCACTGCATTGGCCGTTGAGATGGAGGGGGCCGCCGTGGCCCAGGTGTGCCATGACTATGGTGTGCCCTTTGGCGCATTGCGCACGATTTCTGACCGGGCCGATGACGAGGCGCACACGGACTTTGTCCGTTTCGTCAGCGAGGTGGCCAGCCACTACAGCGTGGCCGTGCTCTCGCAGTGGTTGCGCCAGCTTACTTGAGCCAGCCGCGACGACGGAAGTACCACATGGGAACCAGCGCACTGGCCAGCATCAGGCCCAGCGCATAGGGGTAGCCCAGGCTCCAGTCCAGCTCGGGCATGAACTTGAAGTTCATGCCGTAGATGCTGGCGATCAAGGTGGGGGGGAGCAAAGCCACGCTGGCCACCGAGAAGATCTTGATGATCTTGTTCTGGTTGATGTTGATGAAACCGACGGTGGCGTCCATCAGGAAGTTGATCTTGTCGAACAGGAAAGCCGTGTGCGAGTCGAGCGAGTCGATGTCGCGCAGGATCTGGCGGGCTTCTTCGAATTGTTCGGCGTTGAGCATTTTGGAGCGCATCATGAAGCTGACCGCACGGCGTGTATCCATCGCATTGCGGCGGATGCGGCCGTTCAAGTCTTCCTGTCGGGCAATGGCGCCCAGCACCTCGCCGGCCAGGGCGTCAGTCACATCGCCAGACAACACTTGCTTGCTGGAAATTTCCAGGTGGTCATAAATGCCTTCGAGGGTGTCAGCGCAATATTCGGCATCTGCATCAAAGAGCTTGAGTAACACTTCCTTGGCGTCTTCAATCAGGCCCGGGGCCCGGCGTGCACGCAAGCGCAGCAGGCGGAACACGGGTATGTCTTCGTCGTGGATCGAGAACAGCACGCCCTGGCTGCGCAGGTTGGCGTTGTGCTGGTTCAGGATGAAGGCGCAGCGAACGGTGGTGGGCTCGAACTCATCGGCGATCAAGAAGTCGGAGCGGATGTGCAGCTCGCCGTTGTCTTCTTCATAAAAGCGGGCCGATTCCTCGATGTCCTCGTCCATCGCGTCTTCCGGGATCGACAGGCCGTAATACTGTTTGATCCAGCGTTTTTCCTCGACCGTGGGGGACTCCAGGTCCACCCAGATCGGTTGAAAGCGTGAGAGCTCCTCCAGGGATTCGATTTCTTCCTGGAACAGGCGTCCGTTGACGAGGGTAAAGATATTGAGCATGGCGGTTCCTGCGCAGGCCAGTTGCCAAAGGTCCAAAAGGGGCTGAAGGGGGCGTAGCTTTCAGACGATGGGCAGATGCTCATTTCATCTGAAAGCTACCGACTAGGGTAGCTGTCCATGATGACAAATCTCCAAAATGGGGAAAGTGCCCGGATTATGGCACCTCAGGCTGGGTCTGACCAAGCAAAAACGGCAGCAATTCATCGGCGCGTTGCATGGCGTCTGCATGCCCCAGTGCCAGCAAGGCATGAATGAAGCCGGGTTCAAACAGCAGATAACTGGACAAGGCTGCCCCTTTGCCCTTGAGGGCGCCCAAACCGTCGAGCACGCGGCGAATGCGGTTCGGCAATTGGTACACATGCGCCTGGGCCAGCTCATCGAGGGACTGGCTGGGCTGGATGGACTTGACCTCAATGAGGCGGTCATGTCCCGTGCACGCGCTCTGGCCAACCACGCGGTTGATGCGTTGTACCTGCTCCATGTCTGCGGCCAGGCTGTCATGAAAGACGCTGGCCAAGGCGTGACCGGCAATCGTGCCCAAGGAGGGGGTCAGCCGCTCCGAGACCGGCGGGTGTTGCCTGGCGGTGGGTTGATCGACGCCAATGGCGAGGATGCGCGAAGCGCCCAGATGGATGGCTGGCGACAGTGGTGCCCATTGCCGCATGGAGCCATCACCGAAATACTCCACCCCATCGTCAACCCAAAGCGGGGTGGCCGGAAAGAGAAAAGGGATGGCGCTGGAGGCCAGCAGGTGTTCGATGGTGATGGGTTGGAGGCTGAACCTGCGACCGCGGCGGTCGGGCAGGGTGTGTGCATGCCGGGGGGCAGTTTGTGCAAAGGTCCAGTGTGTGCCGGTGGTGTAGCTCGATGCCGTGATGGCCAGCGCCTGCAGTTGCTGGTGTTGCAGTGCTTGGTCGATACCGGGCAGGTCAATGGTTTTGTGCAAGGTGTCAGCCAGCGACAGGTTGTTGAGGGCCGCCGCCTGGCTGCGCACGCTCAGCACCAGACCCAAGGCCGTGGCCCAGCGGCTCCACCGATCCAGGGGTATGCTGGGCAGGTGATAAACATCACGGCTGCACAGCTGGCTCCAGAAGCTCGAGAGGGTGGTCAGACCCTGCAGGCCATGGCCAGCGCGGCCTGCCAGGAAGGCGGCATTGATGGCGCCGGCCGAACTGCCCACGAGCACAGGGAAAGGAAAGCTGTGGTGGTGCACGCTGGCCAGCAGGTTGCCCAAGGCATGAATGACGCCAGCTTGGTAGGCCGCGCGTGCGCCGCCACCCGTCAGGACAAGGCCCAAAGCAGAGGAGGAAACTGGGGATTGGTCAGGCATGGCGGCACTCAGGGTGGGGAACTGTTAGATTCTGTCACCTCAAAGGAATTCTTTCATGTCTCATCCGCTTTCACCCAGCCGCGAGCGCTGGGTGCTGCTGACGCTCGCTGGCGTTCAGTTCACACACATCCTGGACTTCATGATCATGATGCCGCTGGGGCCGCAGTTCACCCAGTTGTTGGGCATCAGCAATGCACAGTTTGGTTTTCTGGTTTCGGCCTACACCTTGTCGGCCGGGGCGTCGGGTTTGATGGCGGCCATGTATGTGGACCAGTTTGACCGCAAACGGCTGTTGCTGGTGATGTACACCTTGTTCGGGCTGGCGACCCTGGCCTGTGGCCTGGCCCCAACCTATGCCTGGCTGATGCTGGCGCGGGTGGCCGCAGGTGTGTTTGGCGGGGTGTTGTCGGCCTTGTCCCAAACCATTGTTGCGGACCTGGTGCCTTTCGAGCGCCGGGGTCGCGCCATGGGTGTGGTGATGACCTCGTTTTCTGTGTCCACCGTGGCCGGTGTGCCCCTGGGGTTGTTTCTGGCGGCGCACTGGAGTTGGCATCTACCGTTTTTTGCCATTGCCGCACTGGTGTTGGTGCTGATTGTGGTGGCCCGTCAGACGTTACCGGTCATCGATGCGCACTTGCACCATCCGCATCGAACCTCGGCCTGGGTAGGCCTGGGGCGTGTGTTGGCCGATGCCAATCACCTCAAGGCTTTTGCCCTGTCGGGCCTGATGATGTTTGCCGGTTTCACAGTGATCCCGTACATCACCATCTATCTGCAGTCCAATGCGGGCATGCGCCCGGACCAGATTCCCTGGATTTATCTGGCCGGTGGAGCAGCCACGCTGGTGTCTGCACGGTATTTCGGGCACATGACAGATCGTCTGGGCAAAGCGCAGACGTTTCGCCGCCTGGCCGCTGTGGTGTGCGCGCCTTTGTTGCTGACTACGCTGTCCGCCGGTCTACCGGTGTGGGCCCTCGTGATCATCTCCACTTGCCTGTTCATGGCAATGAGCGGGCGCATGATTCCAGGCATGGCCTTGATCAGTTCGGCCTCCGTGCCGCATTTGCGCGGGACATTCATGACCCTCAATGCCTCGGTGCAGTCCGCTGCCATGGGCCTGGCAGCCATCACGGGCGGTCTCATCATCGGGCGTGATGCACAAGGTCAGCTCACCCACTACTGGATGGCGGGCGTGCTGGGGGTGCTGGTGAGTTTGGCCACCATCTGGATGGCAGGTCAAGTGCAAGTGCATGAATCGGCTGCACCCCCTAAACCTGTTCTAAGTTAACACGCCTGCTCGGGTCTGCCAAGCGCATGACCGGGGTATTTTGGGGTTTACCTTGAGCGATCTTGCTTTTCATCTGGGCCGGGCGCATAGTGGTTCTGACGCTATGCGTTGAGCGCCCATTTCGGGCATCCGATCACCGAGCAACTACAGGAGGCCAGCCTTATGAACCTGACGATCAGTGGACACCATCTCGAAGTCACCGACGCACTGCGCAGTTATGTCACGGGCAAACTCGACCGCATCACCCGCCACTTTGACCAGGTGGTGGATGTCAAAGTTCTGTTGAGTGTTGAAAAGCAAAAGGAAAAGGAAAAGCGCCAGCGTGCTGAATGCAATATTCACGTCAAAGGCAACGACCTGTTTGCCGAGAGCGCCCACGAGGACCTGTATGCTGCCGTGGATGAGTTGATGGACAAGCTCGATCGCCAGGTGGTCAAGCACAAGAACAAGCTGACAGAGCATCACCACGATGCGCCCAAACGCATGATTTAAGGGCCCTTCACTCGACCTTGCAACCGCCCTCGGGCGGTTTTTTCATCATCAGCAAACATACAAAAGTATTCTTTAATTCATATCAAGATGCATAAGGGTTTCCCAGGTGCATAATGCGCCGGATCATGAATCGTCTTGCATCCATCCTGCCCGTCGAGCAAGTGCTTGTATCTGTAGAGGTCACAAGCAAGAAGCGCGCGTTTGAAGAAGCTGGCCTGTTGTTTGAAAGCCTGCATGGTTTGTCGCGCGCCTTGGTGACCGACAGCTTGTTTGCCCGCGAGCGTTTAGGCTCGACTGGCCTTGGCCATGGCGTCGCGATTCCGCATGGACGCATCAAGGGTCTGAAAGCGCCCATGGCGGCTGTGTTTCAGCTGGCGCAGCCCATTGGCTTTGATGCGCCGGACGAGCAGCCCGTGCAGCTGCTGATCTTTTTGCTGGTGCCCGAAGCGGCCACTCAGAAACACCTGGAAATCCTCTCGGAAATTGCCGAGTTGCTCAGTGACAGCAGCTTGCGCGACCGGATCAAAGGCAGTGACAGCCGCGACACCCTGCATGGCCTGATTTCTGGCTGGCAGTCCACCCAGACGGCGTGAGTCGATGAAGCCCTCAGTCATCAGTGCGGATCTGCTGTTTGAGGATCACCGTGCAAGTCTGAAGTGGCAATGGATTGCGGGGCAAGGGGCCTCCGAACGTCGTTTTGACGAAGTGGCCATCCGCATGGCCACATCCGGTGCCGACCTGGTGGGTTATCTCAATTACATCCACCCCTACCGTGTCCAGATTCTGGGTGAGCGCGAGGTGGCCTACCTCACCAATGCCAGTGCCGAAGACTGCGCCCGGCGCATCGCGCGCATTGTCACGCTGGAGCCTCCAGTGCTGGTGCTGGCAGACGGGCAGACAGCGCCGGACGCCTTGCTGTCCATGTGCGAGCGGGCACAAATTCCAATGTTCGCCACCCAGGAGTCGCCGGCCTTTGTGATCGATGTACTGCGCGCCTATCTGTCCAAGCACTTTGCCGATCGCACCACCATGCACGGCGTGTTCATGGATATTTTGGGCATGGGCGTGTTGATCACTGGCGAATCCGGTCTGGGCAAAAGCGAGCTGGGGCTGGAACTGATTTCGCGAGGCAATGGCCTGGTTGCCGACGATGCGGTGGACCTGTACCGCATCAACCAGACCACCATCGAGGGACGTTGCCCGGACCTGCTCCAAAACCTGCTGGAAGTACGCGGCATTGGTTTGCTGGACATCCGGGCCATCTTTGGCGAGACAGCGGTGCGTCGCAAAATGCGGCTCAAGCTGATCGTGCACCTGGTGCGCAAGGAAACGCTGGAGCGCGACTACGAACGCCTGCCCAGCACGCCACTGACCCAAGAAGTTCTCGGTATTCCGGTGCTCAAAGTGGTGATCCAGGTGGTCGCGGGCCGCAACATCGCTGTGCTGGTGGAAGCGGCCGTACGCAACACCATTTTGCAGTTGCGCGGTATCGACACGTATCAGGAATTCATCGAGCGCCAGCGCCGCGCGATGGAGTAAGGCGCTCAGCCCTTGTTGGGGCAGCTCTTGCGGGTGCAGTGCGCGTAAATGCTCAAAGCGTGGTCGGCAATCTCGAAGCCTTTGGCCTTGGCCACCGCATGCTGGCGCTTTTCGATCTCGGCATCAAAAAACTCTTCCACCTGCCCACAGTCGATGCAGACCAGATGGTCGTGATGCTGGCCTTCATTGAGTTCGTACACCGCTTTTCCACTTTCAAAGTGGTTGCGGCTGAGCAGGCCGGCTTGTTCGAACTGGGTCAGTACCCGGTACACCGTGGCCAGGCCGATGTCCGTGTTGTCCTGCATGAGCTGGCGAAACACATCTTCGGCCGTCATATGGCGTTGTGGCCCATGCTGAAACACCTCCAGGATTTTCAGCCGGGGGCCAGTGGCTTTGAGGCCAGAGCTTTTGAGGTCGTCAATCTGGGGCATGGGTGCACAAAAGGTCACAAGCGTGCGGCGCAGTGCAACATGCCGTGCCGCTACAATGCCCCGATCATAAAGGTGTCTGAACAGCCATGACAGATTCAATGACTTTCCGTCCGGTCTGGACCCGACTGGCCGCTTTGGCGCTGTGTGCAACGCTGGGTGCTTGCAGCAGTGTGCAGGGCTGGGTGGGGCGTGACACGTTCAAGACCTATGTGCCCGAAGTGGTGCAGGGTAATTTCGTCTCCAAAGAGCAGCGCCAGGCTCTGCGCCCAGGCATGCCCAAGGCTCAGGTGCGCGACATTTTGGGCACCCCCCTGATCACCAGCCTGTTCCGTGGCGAGCGATGGGACTACGCCTTCAGCATTCGCCGCCAGAACGTCGAGCCGCAACAATTCAAACTGACCGTCTGGTTCCAGGGCGATGTGCTAGAGAAGGTCGAGTCCGATGATCTGCCCAGCGAGCAAGAGTTTGTGCAGCGCCTGGAGGGCGAGCGCAAGCCGGTCAAGGTGCCGGCCCTCGAAGCCACCCCCGAGCAACTCAAGGCCTACGCCGCACCCGAAAAGTCGCAGTCCGCTGCGGCCGTCTCGGAACCGTTGCCTGCGAAGTACCCTCCGCTCGAAGCGGCTGGCCGCTGACCTGTCTATATTGATCTTATTTGTCCGGTTTTCCCCATGACTTCTGACACCCTCCATCCTGCACGCCATGCCATTGCTGTCGCTGGTGCCTCCGGGCGCATGGGGCATATGTTGATCGAAGCCATCACAGAGGCCACCGATTGCCGCCTGTCAGGGGCGCTGGATTTGCCGACCAGCCCGGCCATCGGGCAGGATGCATCGGCCTGGATGGGCCATGGCTCCGGCGTGCTGGTCCAGGGCGATTTGCGCGAAGGCCTCAAGGACTCGAAATTCCTGATCGACTTCACCCGCCCCGAGGGCACGCTGGCGCACTTGTGGGTCTGCCGCGAACTGGGCGTGAAGGCCGTGATCGGGACCACCGGTTTTTCCGAGGCTCAAAAGGCCGAAATTGCCGAAATTGCCAAGGACATCGCCATTGTTCTGGCCCCCAACATGAGCGTGGGCGTGAACGTCACCCTCAAGCTGCTGCAAATGGCGGCCAAGGCGCTGGCTACCGGGTATGACATTGAAATCATTGAAGCCCACCATCGTCACAAGGTCGATGCGCCCAGCGGTACCGCCCTGAAAATGGGCGAAGTGATTGCGGATGCCTTGGGCCGAGATCTCAAGGAATGCGCTGTCTACGAACGCTATGGCCACACCGGTGAGCGTGACCCGTCGACCATCGGTTTTTCGACCATCCGCGGGGGCGACATTGTGGGTGACCACACCGTGTTGTTCGCTGGCACGGGCGAGCGCATCGAGGTGACCCACAAGTCCTCCAGCCGGGCGACCTATGCCCAGGGCAGCTTGCGGGCCGTGCGCTTCCTGGCTGCGCAAAACAATGGCCTGTTCGACATGTTTGATGTGCTGGGCCTGAATTGATCGGTTGACCTCGTCAACCCGGCGCCGAGGGTGAGCGCCGAGCTCCTACAATCGGGGCATCATGCAAGACAAGTACAGCCACCTCGACGTCGAAGCCGCCGCACAGGCCCGCTGGGCGTCCAAAGACGCCTACCGCGTCACCGAAGACGCCAGCAAGCCCAAGTTCTACGCCTGCTCCATGCTGCCCTACCCCAGCGGCAAGCTGCATATGGGCCATGTGCGCAACTACACCATCAACGACATGCTCACGCGCCAGCTGCGCATGCGCGGCTACAACGTGCTCATGCCCATGGGCTGGGACGCCTTTGGCCTGCCCGCCGAAAACGCGGCGCTCAAGAACAAGGTGCCGCCGGCCAAGTGGACGTACGAAAACATTGCGTACATGAAAAAGCAGATGCAGGCGATGGGTCTGGCCATCGACTGGTCGCGTGAAGTCGCCACCTGCAACCCCGACTACTACAAGTGGAACCAGTGGCTGTTCCTGAAGATGCTCGAAAAAGGCATCGCCTACCGCAAAACGCAGGTCGTCAACTGGGACCCGGTGGACCAGACCGTGTTGGCCAACGAGCAGGTCATTGACGGCCGTGGCTGGCGCACCGGCGCATTGGTGGAAAAGCGCGAGATTCCCGGTTACTACCTGAACATCACCGCTTACGCCCAAGAGCTGCTTGAGCATGTGCAGATGGGCAACGACAAGGCCACGCTGGATGGCTGGCCCGACAAAGTGCGCCTGATGCAGGAAAACTGGATCGGCAAGAGTGAGGGCGTGCGCTTTGCGTTCACGCACGACATTGCGGGCGCTGACGGTGCGCTCATTGGCGACGGCAAGATGTACGTCTTCACCACACGCGCCGACACCATCATGGGCGTGACGTTTTGCGCCGTGGCGGCCGAGCACCCACTGGCGCTGCATGCGGCGGCCAGCAACCCGGCCTTGGCGGCGTTCCTGGAAGAGTGCAAGACCGGCGGCACGACCGAAGCCGAGCTGGCCACGCAAGAGAAAAAGGGCATGCCCACGGGCTTGTTCGTCACGCACCCGCTCACGGGCGCGAAGGTCGAAGTGTGGGTGGGTAACTATGTGTTGATGAGCTACGGCGACGGCGCCGTGATGGGCGTACCGGCACATGATGAGCGTGACTTTGCGTTCGCCCTCAAGTACCAGCTGCCGATCAAGCAGGTCGTGTCCGTCAAGGACCAGGCTTTCGATGCCAGTGCCTGGCAAGAGTGGTACGGCGACAAGCAGAACTGCGTGTGCGTCCACTCGGGCGAGCTTGACGGCCTGAACCAGAAGGCCGCTGTCAACAAGGTGGCCGAGCTGCTGGCCGCCAAAGGCCTGGGCGAGAAGAAGACCACCTGGCGTCTGCGCGACTGGGGCATCAGCCGCCAGCGCTACTGGGGCACGCCGATACCGATCATCCATTGCGACGAGCACGGCGCCGTGCCGGTGCCCGAAAAAGATCTGCCGGTCGTGCTGCCGCAAGACTGCATTCCTGACGGCTCGGGCAACCCACTGCACAAACACGAAGGCTTCCATGCCGGTGTGACCTGCCCGGTGTGCGGCAAGCCTGCCCGGCGCGAGACTGACACCATGGACACCTTTGTGGATTCGTCCTGGTATTTCATGCGTTATTGCGACCCGAAGAACGATGAGGCGATGGTGGCGGAGGGTGCTCAGTATTGGATGCCGATGGACCAGTACATCGGCGGCATCGAGCACGCCATCCTGCACCTGCTGTACGCCCGTTTCTGGACCAAGGTCATGCGCGATCTGGGGCTGGTCAAGGTGGATGAGCCTTTCAAGCGCCTGCTGACGCAAGGCATGGTGCTCAACCACATTTACTCGCGCCGCACCGCCAAGGGTGGCAAGGATTACTTCTGGCCGCACGACGTCGAGCATGTGCTCGATGACGCAGGCAAGATCGTGGGTGCCAAGCTCAAG
>JALRIL010000069.1 GCA_023255445.1 Limnohabitans sp.
CCACACAACATTTTTGAGGGTCGCAAACTTTCAGCCAAGGCTATTGCTCTGCGCCCGCACCTGCTGTTTCATCTGCGCAACCCGGTTCAGCCTTCGTGGGGTGAGTCGTTCGTTTCGATCGTTGCCCGCATGATGGAGGCCATCGAAGACATCGACGCCAAAACCCGTGAGGGTGTGTGTGGCTCTGACGCCATGAACATCAATGGCAAGAATGGTCTGGCCTGTCTGACCAACCTGAACACGCTCAAGGGCGACATCGTCCTCAAGCCGCTGCCTGGCCTGCCGGTGGTGCGCGACCTGATCGTGGACATGACTCAGTTCTTCAAGCAGTACCACTCGATCAAGCCCTACCTGATCAACCACGACCAGGCGCCGGACACCGAGCGCCTGCAAAGCCCCGAAGAGCGCGAAGAGCTCAACGGTCTGTACGAGTGCATCTTGTGCGCCAGCTGCTCGACCAGCTGCCCCAGCTTCTGGTGGAACCCCGACAAGTTTGTCGGCCCTGCTGGTCTGCTGCAGGCGTATCGCTTCATCGCCGACAGCCGCGACCAGGCCACCGCCGAGCGTCTGGACAACCTGGAAGACCCCTACCGTCTGTTCCGTTGCCACACCATCATGAACTGCGTGGACGTTTGCCCGAAGGGTCTGAACCCCACCAAGGCGATTGGCAAGATCAAGGAACTGATGGTGCGTCGCGCCGTCTGACCCTTCAAGCCCGGACAGAATCTTCATGTTGGCCGACGAAACACTGAACGGTCAGGACCGCCACGCCCCTTTGAGCGAGCGGTCCCTGAGCAAGCTGCGTTGGCGCTGCCGGCGTGGCCTGCTCGAAAACGACTTGTTCATCGAGCGCTTCTTCGACAAGCATGCTTCTTGCATGACCATCGGTCAGGCTCGCGGCATGTACACCCTGATGGACCTGTCCGACAACGATCTCATGGACTTGCTGTTGCGCCGCAAGGAGTTGCAGCCCGAGATCGGCACCGACGAGGTGCGTGAAGTCCTGAACTTGCTTAGAGATTGACCCCTTTTGGGGCAACCCGCTTTACCTCAAGGAAACCGACCATGAAACTTGCCGACAACAAAGCCACCCTGTCGTTCAGCAACGGCGCACCGAGCGTCGAAATGCCCGTGTATTCGGGCAGCATCGGTCCGGATGTGATCGACATCCGCAAGCTGTACGCTCAAACCGGCATGTTCACTTATGACCCCGGGTTCCTGTCAACCGCATCATGCCAGTCCGGCATCACTTACATCGACGGCGACAAAGGCGAGCTGCTGTACCGTGGCTACCCCATCGAACAGTTGGCCAACAAGGTCGACTTCCTCGATACCTGCCACCTGCTGCTCAAGGGCGATTTGCCCACTGCAGACCAGAGCAAGCAGTTCCACACCACCGTGAATCAGCACACGATGGTCAACGAGCAGATGCAGTTCTTCCTGCGCGGCTTCCGCCGTGACGCACACCCCATGGCTGTGTTGACCGGTCTGGTCGGCGCGCTGTCGGCCTTCTACCACGACAGCACCGACATCAATAACCCCGAGCACCGCGAGATTGCTGCCATTCGCCTGATCGCCAAAATGCCCACCCTCGTGGCCATGGCTTACAAATACGGCATGGGTCAGCCCTACATGTACCCCCGCAACGACCTGTCTTACGCCGGTAACTTCCTGCGCATGATGTTCGGCACCCCTTGCGAAGACTACAAGGTCAACCCGGTGCTCGAGCGCGCCATGGACCGCATCTTCATCCTGCACGCTGACCACGAGCAAAACGCCTCTACCTCCACCGTGCGCCTGTGCGGCTCGTCCGGTACCAACCCGTTCGCCGCCATCGCTGCTGGCGTGGCTTGCCTGTGGGGCCCCTCGCACGGCGGCGCCAACGAAGCCTGCCTGAACATGCTCGAAGACATCCAGAAAATGGGTGGCGTGGCCAAGGTCGGCGAGTTCATGAACCAGGTCAAGGACAAGAACTCCGGCGTCAAGCTGATGGGCTTCGGTCACCGCGTCTACAAAAACTATGACCCACGCGCCAAACTCATGCAGGAGACCTGCAACGAAGTGTTGGCCGAACTGGGCCTGGAAAACGATCCCCTCTTCAAGCTGGCCAAAGAGCTGGAAAAGATCGCCCTGGAAGACGACTACTTCGTGCAGCGCAAGCTCTACCCGAACGTGGACTTCTACTCCGGCATCGTGCAACGCGCCATCGGCATCCCCGTGAACCTGTTCACCGGCATCTTCGCGCTGGCCCGCACCGTCGGCTGGATCGCCCAGCTCAACGAGATGATCAGCGACCCCGAGTACAAGATCGGCCGTCCGCGCCAGCTGTTCACCGGCTCCGTCAAGCGCGACGTGCCGCCGCTGGCACAGCGCTGATGCGCCGTCCTGCCTGAACGCATCCGCGATCAAAAGCCCGCCCCGTGCGGGCTTTTTCGTTCGCAACCGGCCACAGGGCCTAAAATCTGAAGTTTGACCACAACGAGTCACGAGAGATTCACGCATGGGACGCACCCTTTACGACAAGATCT
>JALRIL010000071.1 GCA_023255445.1 Limnohabitans sp.
TCCATGCAGACGTACATCGGGTCAGCAAAGTAGGAGTAGGTGCACTCTTTTTGTCCAGAATGATCTGGTCCATCTTGTCGTCGGCCTTGAACACGACTTCAGTGCCGAAGTTGGCAATCAGGCTTTTGAGCTTCATGCGCACGGTCGAGGAGCCGCGGCCGCCGCGCTGATATTCGGTGCGCAGGATCACCATGGGGTCTTTGCCGTGCATGATCACATTGCCGGCGCGCAGTTCTTGAGCTGTTTTCATAAGAGTTTCCGTAGGGGAAGGAAAAAGGTTGCACCGCTTGATGGGGCAGAACTTGGCATTTTAGCCTTTTTCACTGGCCAGACGGCACAACTGGCTGAGCAGATCGTCCTGAGCCAGCAGAGCCTGGCGGGCGACCCGGACGCAGGCTGCCCATTGCCCCAATGTCGCATCGTCCACGATGAGGAGCTCGCCGCCGTGAAGACCGTTCCAGATGCGGTGAAACTGGCGCAAGCTGTCCGGGGCCCGAAGCCAGTCCAGAAAGGCCTCGAGTTTGGCATGGTGGGCGTTGTCTTGCTGTGGGTAGATGTGCCAGACGAAAGGCTGGCCAGCCCACAGCGCGCGGACCAGCGAGTCCTCGCCCCGTACAAAATTGAGATCACAAGCCATGAGCATCTGGTCAAAACCGTCCTGGTCGGTGTAGGGCCGAGGCGACCAGCTTGGGACTTGAACCCCACGTGCCAGGGCTTGCTGCACGGCGGCTAGCGGGCGACCGGGGGTGACCAGCAAATGGTCGCCGCGATCGGCCAACTGGATCAGAAGCTGGTTGAGCGCAGCGGGTTCGTAGCAAAACAGGCTGATCAGGCGTCTGCCCAGATGCAAATGGGGGGCTTGGACGGCGCGCCAGGTGCCCCGGTCAAAAGCTTGTTGGCGTTGCAAGAGGTCATTTTCACGCAGCAGCCCCCCTGTCTCTGGCGTGAATCCGGGGTAGAAAAAGCGCTTGCTCCAGCCTTTGGCCGGTCCCATCATCACGGGTGAGGGCAGGGCGTGCATGCGCGGCACCCAGTCTTCGGCGCTGAGGTATTCGAGGTTGATCCAAACAGGCTGGTGTGAGCGCGTGGCCACGCCTTGGGCCACAAACGCTTCAGGAATTTCACAGCCAAAGGCTTCGACCCAGACATCGGCAGGCGGCAGTGACTGCAGAGCATCGGCTTGGCAAGCCTTGACCCAAGGGAGCACTTCAATACCGGGCTCGTGGTGTGCCGTGGGGGCCATCCAGGTCAGGGCCGAAGCGTCGTCCACCCACAAGCGCACGCGTTGGCCTGCGTCCCGCAGTTGTCGTGTCAGGCGCCAGCACACGCCCAGGTCGCCGTGATTGTCGATCACGGTGCAGAAGATATCCCAGAGTTGGCCCGATTGCATGTAGCGATTGTCGCCGGTGTTTTCAAAGACAATAAGACCATGCCCCACACCCACGATGAAACCCTGCTGGCCCAAGTCGCTGCGCTGCCCGCCCTGCCGGGCGTGTATCGCTACTTTGATGCGCAGGAGCAGCTGCTGTATGTGGGCAAGGCGCTCAATCTCAAGCGCCGGGTATCAAGTTACTTCCAGAAGGACCATGGCGGCACGCGCATCGGCCACATGGTCAGCAAGATCGCGCGCATGGAGACCACCGTGGTGCGCTCCGAGGCCGAGGCGCTGCTTCTGGAAAACAACCTCATCAAGACCCAGCACCCGCGTTTCAACATCCTGTTTCGGGACGATAAAAGTTACCCCTACCTGAAGTTGTCGGGCAACGGGCGTACGCCTTTGCCGGCCGTGGTGACGGCGCCTGAGGCGCAACATTACCCGCGGGTGGCGTATTACCGCGGTGCGGTGGAAAAAAAGCACCGTTACTTTGGCCCCTTTCCTAGCGCCTGGGCGGTCAAAGAATCCATCCAGCTGATCCAGAAAGTCTTCAGGCTGCGCACCTGCGAGGACACGGTGTTCGCCAACCGCACCCGGCCTTGTCTGCTGTTCCAGATCAAGCGTTGCTCGGGCCCGTGTGTGAACCTGATCAGCCCGCAGGCCTACAAAGCCGATGTGCAGCACGCTGAGCAGTTTTTGCGCGGCGAGACCACCGAACTGATGCGCGAAATGGAAGCGCGCATGATGATGCATGCCGAAAAGCTGGAATTCGAACAGGCGGCCGAGGTGCGCAATCAGCTCGCTGCGCTGTCCAAGGTGCTGCACCAGCAGGCGGTGGACACGGTGACCGACACCGATGCGGACATCCTGGCCGTGCGGGTGCAGGGCGGTCGCGCCTGCGTAAATCTGGCCATGGTGCGCGGCGGTCGGCATCTGGGGGATCGGCCCTACTTCCCGACCCATGTGGACGACGCTCAGGCTTTGCAAGGCCTGGAAGAGGGCGAGGTGGCGCGTCCGGTCGAGGTGCAAGTGCTCGAAGCCTTTCTGGCCCAGCACTACATTGGCGTACCGGTGCCACCGCTGCTGATCGTCAGTGAGCCAGTCGACAAGCTCTTGATCGCCGCGCTGACAGAGCAGACGGGGGTGAAGATCAGCGCCATTCATCAGCCGCGCGAGCACCGTCGGGCTTGGCTGGAGATGGCCGAAAAAAATGCTGACTTGCAGCTGGCCCGGCTGCTGGCTGAAGAAGGCTCTCAGCAGGCCCGCACCCGGGCGCTGGCCGAGGCGCTCGACTTGGCTCCTGATGACTTGGACCAGCTGCATATCGAGTGCTTCGATATTTCACACACCTCGGGTGAGGCGACACAGGCATCGTGCGTGGTGTTTCGCCAGCACAAGATGCAAAGCAGTGAGTACCGTCGCTACAACATCGAAGGCATCACGGGCGGCGATGACTATGCGGCCATGCGCCAGGTACTCACGCGCCGCTACGGCAAGCTGGCCGAAGCCCTGCGTACGGGCGATGGCAACGCCCGATTGCCTGACCTGGTGCTGATCGACGGCGGCAAGGGCCAGGTGGCCATGGCCCGCGAGGTGTTCACCGACTTGGGGTTGGACCTGTCACGCATTGTGGGGGTTGAAAAAGGCGAGGGCCGCAAGGTGGGTCTGGAAGAGCTGGTGTTTGCCGATGGTCGCGAGAAGGTTTATTTGGGCAAGGACTCGGCTGCTCTGATGCTGGTGGCCCAGATCCGCGACGAGGCGCATCGTTTTGCCATCACGGGTATGCGGGCCCAGCGCGCCAAGGTACGGGTGGGCGGCAGCCGGATCGAGGAAATACCCGGCATCGGGCCGCGCAAGCGGGCGCGCCTGCTGCAGCGCTTTGGCGGCGTGCGGGGCGTAGAAGCTGCCAGTGTGGAAGACCTCGCGCAGGTGGAGGGTATTTCACAGGAACTGGCCGAAGCTATCTACCAAGCTTTGCACTGAGTTTGGTGCACAATCAAGCCATGTTTTTCACCATCCCCACCCTCATGACCTGGACGCGCATTGTCGCGATTCCGCTCATTGTGGGGGTGTATTACTTCCCGGGCTGGAGCATGTCCACCCGTAACGAGTGGGCCACAGTGCTGTTTATGGTCTTTGCCATCACCGACTGGCTCGATGGTTTTCTGGCCCGCAAGCTCAACCAGACCTCCGCTTTTGGCGCTTTTCTGGACCCGGTTGCTGACAAGTTTCTGGTCAGCGCCAGCTTGCTCATCCTTGTTCATATGAATCGGGTCCATGTTCTGGTGGCCTTGGTCATCATCGGGCGTGAAATTGCCATTTCCAGCTTGCGTGAATGGATGGCTCAAATTGGCGCTGGCAAAAGTGTGGCGGTGCATATGCTGGGCAAGATCAAAACCACCGTGCAGATGGTGGCCATTCCGTTCTTGCTGTTTGACGGCACCCTGTTCGGTGTGCTGGATACCCGCATGTGGGGCGACTGGCTGATCTGGCTGGCTGCAGTACTGACGGTGTGGTCCATGGTCTATTACATGCAAAAAGCCTTGCCCGAAATTCGTGCCCGCGTGAAATGACTGATACCCAAACCTCGGCATGGATCAGGGCCATGCCCGCCGTGTTCGTCCTGATCTGGAGCACGGGTTTCATCGTGGCCCGTTATGGCATGCCCTTTGCCCCTCCGTTCACTTTCCTGATGTGGCGGTATGTCTTTTCCATTCTGTGTTTTTTGCCCTGGATCATGATTGCGGGTGTGTCCTGGCCGTCGGATCGCAAGCAGGTGCTCCATCTGGGTATCACAGGTATGTTGATGCACGCGGGCTACCTCGGTGGGGTTTGGGCTGCCGTCAAGGCTGGCATGGGCTCGGGTCTGTCGTCGTTGATTGTGGGGATTCAACCGGTGCTCACTGCCATCTGGTTGTCGGCCATGGGTTCGGGGCATGGGCAGCATCATGTTTCACGTCGGCAATGGCTGGGTCTGTTGCTGGGCTTTGCTGGCCTGGTGATGGTAGTCTCACGCAAGTTTGTACAAGGCACACCCTTGGACCACGTCACCCCCCAGAACATGGCCTGGGCGGTGATGGCCTTGCTGGCCATCACCACGGGGACGCTTTACCAAAAACGCTTTGTCACACCGTGTGATGTCCGCACGGCCAATACTGTTCAGTTGATGGCGGCTGGCTTGGTGACGCTGCCCCTGGCCATGTGGGAGCCGACGGGCATGCAGTGGAATGTTCAACTCATGGGCGCCATGGCCTGGTCGGTGCTCGGACTGACGTTGGGCGGCTCGTCCTTACTGTACATATTGATTCAGCGAGGCGCTGCCGCCACAGTGGCCAGCCTGATGTACCTGGTGCCACCCACCACGGCCTTGATAGCCTGGGTGCTGTTTGATGAAGCCATCACGGCCATGACGTTGCTGGGCACCGCCATCACAGCCCTGGGCGTCAGCCTGGTGGTGCGTCCGGCAACTTCGCGCTGAAGCGCTCAGTTCATATTCAAGGAGTATTGGCGATGACTCGACATCGAATTGCCGTGATTGCTGGCGACGGAATTGGCCAGGAAGTCATGCCCGAAGGGTTACGGGCTTTAGAAGCCACCGCCAGTAAATTTGATATTGACCTGCAATTTGATCACTTTGATTTTTCAAGCTGGGACTATTACGAAAAACATGGTCAGATGCTGCCCGACAACTGGAAAGACTTGATCGGCGGGCATGACGCCATCTACTTCGGGGCCGTCGGTTGGCCTGAAAAGATACCCGACCACATCTCGCTGTGGGGCTCCTTGTTGATGTTTCGCAGGGAGTTTGACCAGTACATTAACCTGCGTCCAGCTCGCCTGATGCCGGGCATTGTGGCACCGGTGGTGCGCAAGGACGGGACCCCTCGTCAGCCTGGCGAGATTGACATGTACATCGTTCGCGAGAACACCGAAGGCGAGTATTCAGCTGTGGGCGGGCGTATGTTTTCAGGCACTGAGCGCGAGATTGTGATGCAGGAAACCATCATGAGCCGCATTGGTGTGGATCGGGTACTCAAGTTTGCTTTCGAGCTGGCTCAGTCGCGTCCCAAAAAGCACCTGACCAGCGCAACCAAATCCAACGGTATTGCCATCACCATGCCTTACTGGGATGAGCGTGTGGCCGAGATGGCCAAGGCTTACCCTGGCATTCACGTGGACAAGTTCCACATCGATATCCTGACTGCGCATTTTGTGCAGCGTCCTGACTTTTTTGACGTGGTGGTGGCCAGCAACCTGTTTGGCGACATCCTGTCCGACCTGGGGCCGGCCTGCACGGGCACCATTGGCATTGCGCCCAGCGCCAATCTCAACCCTGATCGCAAGTTTCCTTCGTTGTTCGAACCGGTACACGGCTCTGCACCTGATATTGCCGGCAAAGGTATTGCCAACCCAATCGGGCAGGTCTGGTCGGGTGCCATGATGCTGGAGTTTTTGGGATACAAGCATGCGCACGATGCCATGCTGGACGCCATTGAAACTGTGCTCAGCCCCGGCAGCGGCGCGCCCCGCACCCCTGATTTGGGTGGCACGGCCAGCACTCAGGACCTGGGACGAGCGCTGGAGCAGGCCATCGTGGCTTGAGCTTGTGCAAAAATCTGGCCCGTATTCGGTCAAAGGCCATTCGCACGCTAAAATGCGCACAGTGATGCACTGAATACATTGCAAAGTTGAAGGTGGGGTGCTTAGCTCAGTTGGTAGAGCGGCGCCCTTACAAGGCGTAGGTCGGGGGTTCGAGCCCCTCAGCACCCACCACCCACCAGCGCAAAGGCGAACCCCGGTGTTCGCCTTTTTCGTTTGAAGCCAGAGAGACAGACCATGTTCGATACCGTTCGCAATAACTCCAAGCTCATGATGGGGCTGTTGTTTCTCTTGATCATCCCCTCGTTTGTGATGTTCGGTGTCGAGCGTTATACCCGGGACAGTGATCGGCAGGCCAGTGTGGCCGAGGTGGATGGCCAGGCCATCACGCAAGCCCAGTGGGATGCGGCTCACCAACGCGAGGTTGAACGCATTCGAAGCGCCTCTCCCAACGTGGATGTGAAACTGCTGGACTCCCCGATGGCCAAAATGGCCACCCTTGAGCGACTCGTCAACGAAGAAGTGCTTCGCGCAGCTGCCCGCAAATCCTTGCTGGTGACCACCGACACCCGCCTTGCACGCCAGCTTCAGCAAGACCCTGTGATTGCTGGCATGCGCTCGGCCGATGGCAAACTGGATCTGGACCGTTACCGTCAACTGTTGGCCTCGCAGGGCATGACGCCAGAGATGTACGAAAGCCAGGTGCGCGAGGGTGTATCCCAACAGCAAGTGATGCAAGGTCTGGACAGCACTTCGTGGGCCAGCCTGGCCCAAACCGAGGTCGCCCTCAATGCGTTCTATCAGCGTCGTGAAATTCAGCTGCAAACCTGGACGCCTGCGCAGTGGACGTCTAAAATCAGCGTGACGGATGCAGCACTCAAAGCCTTCTATGACCAGCATCCTGAGCGTTTCCGCACGCAAGAGAGCGCGGATGTCGAGTACGTTGTCCTGGATGCTGCCCAATTGGCCGAGGGTATTCGACTGCCCGACGCCGATGTCAAAAGCTATTACGAGCAAAACCTGCAGCGCTTCAGCGGCAAGGAAGAGCGTCGCGTCAGCCACATTCTGATCACTGCGGATAAAGCTGCATCGCAGGCGCAGCGAGACAAGGCACGTGCACTGGCCGAGCAGCTGCAACAAGAGGCGCTCAAGTCGCCGGCCAAGTTTGCCGAGCTTGCTCGCAAGCATTCGCAGGATTCGGGGTCTGCAACCAAGGGTGGCGATCTGGATTATTTCGGCCGTGGCGCCATGGTCAAGCCCTTTGAAGATGCGGCATTTGCCTTGAAAAAGGGCGAGATCAGCCCGGTGGTTGAAACCGAGTTTGGTTATCACGTATTGATGGTCACCGACATCAAACAACCTGCAGCACCCTCGTTTGAGTCTATGCGAGCGCAGCTGGAGGCCGATTTGCGCAAGCAACAAGCCCAGGCCAAATTTGCCGAAGCTGCGGAGACCTTCTCCAACATGGTCTACGAGCAGTCGGACAGCCTGGCCCCTGTGGCGCAGAAACTTAAACTCGACGTGCTCAAAGCCAATGGCGTTCGCCGTCAGGCTGCGCCAGATGACAAGAGCCCGCTTGGCAACGCCAAATTGCTTCAAGCGCTGTTCTCGGAGGATGCCTTGACCAAGCACCGCAATACCGAAGCGGTGGAAGTCGCCCCCAACAGACTTGTGGCAGCCCGCGTGGTGAGCTATCACCCCGCCAAAGTCCAAGACTTTGCACAAGTTCAGACGCAAGTGCGTAATCTGTTTGTGCAGGATGCGGCCATCCAGATGGCTCGTGAACAAGCGCAAGTCCAACTCAAGGCCTGGCAAGAGCGCCCTGATCAGGCGCAGCTAGGTGCCTTGCAGGTGGTGTCGCGTCAACGCGCTTCGGGTGTGCCTGAGGCTGTGGTGGCGGCTGCTTTGCGCGTAGATCCGTCCAAGCTCCCGCAAATCACGGGTGTTGATCTGGGCACTCAGGGGTATGCCGTGGTGCGTGTCAACAAGGTCTTACCGCGCGAATCTGTGCAGGATGGCCAGACCGAACAAAGCCGCCAAGAATTCGAGGCGCTGTGGGGCCAGGCCCAGGCGCAGTCGTACCTTGACGAATTGAAGAAACGACTCAAGGTCAAAGTCACAGCCACCATGCCGAAATGAATATCTGCAGCGAAGGGCTAAACCCAGGACTGAAGACGCTATAATCTTGATCCTACGGTGGCTATAGCTCAGTTGGTAGAGTCCCAGATTGTGATTCTGGTTGTCGTGGGTTCGAGTCCCATTAGCCACCCCAAAACATCAAAGCCTCTTTGCTGTCGCAAAGGGGCTTTTTTCTTGGTCGCTGATCTATATGGACCAGTGCATGAGCTGTGCAAGACCTACAATCAGCCCCATGTCTGACCGCCGCCTAAAAATCCTCCTGTCCAATGACGATGGCTACCGCGCAGAGGGGCTGGTGGCCTTGCACGCGCAGCTCAGCACGTTTGCCGATGTCGAAGTGGTGGCACCCGAGCACAACAACAGCGCCAAGTCCAATGCCTTGACGCTCAACGCGCCTTTGTATGTGCACCGCGCGGACAATGGGTTTCGGTTTGTCAATGGCACACCGGCCGACTGTGTCCACATTGCGCTGACGGGCTTGCTGGGCTACCGCCCGGACCTGGTGGTTTCAGGCATCAACAATGGTGCCAATATGGGGGACGACACCCTGTATTCGGGTACTGTTGGTGCTGCGATGGAAGGGTATTTGTTTGGTATCCCTGCCATGGCTTTTTCGCAGGTGGACAAGGGCTGGCAGCATCTGGAGGCTGCAGCCATGCGCGCAACAGACATCATTCGAGACATGCATGTGCAGGGGCTGATTGCCCAGGCGCCCTGGCTGCTCAACATCAACATTCCCAATCGCCCCGCACATGAGATGGGCGCGAGCCGTTTGTGTCGTCTGGGGCGCCGCCATGCTGCTGAGCCCGTGATCACACAAATCAGTCCGCGTGGCGAGACCATGTACTGGATTGGCAACGCTGGCCCGGCGATGGATGCGGGCGAGGGCACCGATTTCCACGCCACCGCGCAGGGACAGGTCAGCATCACCCCGTTGCGTGTGGATTTGACGGACCATGAGCGACTGGGTTATTGGGCGCAGACCGTGGCGCGCCTGGCTCCGAAGAGTGTGTCATGAGTAAACGCCCCGGTTTTCCCGTTCAGCTCGATCGGGTCACCGCGGCCGCCCCTAAACGGCCAGCACCACGTTCTTTGGGTGAGCCTGCTGCCATACCTCAGCCTATCGCTGCACCGCGCAGCGCACCTGTGCGTGCGCCGACCACCGGATTGGGGCTGGATTCGCAAGCAGTGCGTACCCGCATGGTCGATAAATTGCGTGCTCAGGGGGTCTGCGACGAAGCTGTCCTGCAGGCCATGAACCAGGTGCCCCGCCACCAGTTTGTCGAAAGTGCGTTGGTCAACCAGGCTTACGAAGACACCAGTTTGCCCATTGGATGGGGTCAGACCATCTCCAAGCCGAACGTGGTCGCACGCATGATCGAGTTGTTGCGCGCTGGGCGTACGGACAAACTTGGGCGTGTGCTGGAGATTGGCACCGGTTGCGGCTATCAGGCAGCCGTATTGAGTCTGGTGGCGCAAGAGGTGTATTCGATTGAGCGCTTGCGTGGCCTGCATGAGAAGGCTCGCGAACATCTTCGCGCTTTCCGTTTGCCCAATGTGCATCTGATTTTTGGTGATGGCATGGTAGGGTTTCCCAAAGGCGCGCCTTATGCCGGCATCATTTCCGCCGCAGGTGGTGAGCAGGTGCCGCAACCCTGGCTGGATCAGCTGGCTGTCGGGGGCCGTTTGGTCGCCCCTACGGTCACGGCGCAAGGCCAGCAAGCGCTGGTCGTGATCGAACGAACGTCCACAGGGTTTCTCAGGGAGGTTTTGGAGGCGGTGCATTTTGTGCCTCTAAAATCCGGAGTAGCCTGAAAGTTATCATCGGTGTCTATGAAGTTCATTTCTACAAAAGTATTTCGTCTGTCTGCCAGTGTGCTGCTTCTGGCATTTGTCTCTGCTTGTACCTCCACGCGTGTCCCCGCGCCCGTGGAAGACCGCGGCAGCAGCCGAGGTGTATCCTCGCGAGGTGCTGGTGCTGTGCCCGCGGTCTCATTACCCGGTGCAGAAAATGCCGGCAAACCGGGCTATTACACGGTCAAGCAGGGAGACACCCTGCACCGCATAGCTCTGGACAACGGACAGACTTGGCGTGATTTGATGCGTTGGAACAACCTGTCCAACCCGGATGTCATCGAAGTTGGGCAAGTGCTGCGCGTCGCCCCTCCTGGCGCCAGCGCTGAAAGCACTGGCGTGGTGATCCAGCCCATCAATAACGCGCCGGTAGCCAGCACGGACAAGACACCCGCCGGAAAGGCTGCGCCGACTCCGCTCAACGATGAGGGTCTGGGCTTTATCTGGCCGTCTTCTGGAACGGTATCCGCCGGTTTTGACGAGGCCCGCAACAAGGGCCTGGACATCACCGGTAAGGCGGGCGACCCGGTGTTGGCTGCTGCAGACGGGCAGGTGGTTTACGCCGGCTCCGGCCTGCGCGGCTATGGAAACCTCATCATCCTCAAGCACAACAACACCTACCTGACGGCTTACGCTCATAACAGGGCGCTGCTGGTCAAGGAAGATCAGCGTGTCAAGAAGGGTGAAAAAATTGCCGAAATGGGCAATACCGACTCTGACCGCGTCAAGTTGCACTTCGAGGTGCGCCGCTTGGGCAAGCCGGTGGATCCCATGCGCGTGTTGCCTGCACGATGAAATTCAGGCCTGCGGCGTGCAGGCCTTCAGAGCCTGAGACAATCGGGGCATGAGTGAAGCATTGATTCAACCCCACCCCGATGTCCTGGACGGACTGTCCCAAGAAGAACTGAACGAGCAAGAGCAGCTGCCTGAGGGGTGGCTGCGGGTACGGTCGCTGGACATGGAGGCGCAAGGTATCGCCCGCCGCCCGGATGGCAAGGTGGTATTCATTGAAGGCGCTTTGCCGGGCGAGCTTGTTTCTGTCAAGGTGGGGCGCAAGAAAAACAACTGGGAGCAGGGCACAGTCACCGAAATTCACCGCGAATCCTCGCAGCGTGTGACACCGGGCTGTCCGAATTTTGGGTTGCATCAAGGCGCTTGCGGTGGCTGCAAGATGCAGCACCTGGAGGTGGCCGCTCAAGTCGCCATCAAGCAACGGGTGCTGGAAGACAATCTGTGGCATCTGGCCAAGGTCAAAGCCGAAACACTGCTGCGCCCCATTCAAGGCCCGGTTTGGGGGTACCGTTTCCGGGCTCGTTTGTCGGTGCGTTATGTGCAAAAGCGCAGCGAAGTGCTCATTGGATTTCATGAGCGCAAGAGTCGCTACATCGCTGACATGAAGGTCTGCCCGATTTTGCCGCCGCATGTGAGTGCCATGCTCATGCCCCTGCGAGCGTTGATCGGCAGTTTGCAGGCCCGCGAAACCTGCCCGCAAATCGAGCTGGCCTGCGGCGACAACGTCACAGCTTTGGTGCTTCGCCATCTGGAGCCCCTGAGCGACAGTGATGTGCACAAGCTTCGCGCGTTTGCTGCGATCCAGGGGGTGCAGTGGTGGCTGCAACCCAAAGGCCCGGACACCGTGCACTTGCTTGACGATGGTCATCAGCTGTCTTACGGCTTGCCGGACTTCGGCATCACCATGCCTTTCAAACCCACCGACTTTACGCAGGTCAATCCGTACATCAACCGTGTCCTGGTCAGCCGCGCCCTGCGTTTGCTCCAAGCGCAAAAGAGTGACCGTGTGATTGACTGGTTTTGCGGCCTGGGCAATTTCACCTTGCCTATCGCTACACAGGCTGGAGAAGTATTGGGCATCGAGGGTTCGGACGCTCTTGTTCAGCGCTCTCAGCAGAATTATGCTTTCAACCAGGCTGGACGCAGTCAGCCTTTGGCCCCCACCACTTTTGTGGCTCGAAATCTGTTTGAGATGACGCCACAAATGTTGGTGGCCGATGGCGTGGCCGATAAGTGGCTGGTGGATCCTCCTCGCGAGGGGGCTTTTGCGCTAGCCAAAGCCTTGGCCGAGTTGCACCAGCAACCTCAATTGCGTGATCACTGGACACCGCCCAAGCGGATTGTCTATGTCAGCTGCAATCCTGCCACGCTGGCCCGAGATGCTGGCTTGCTGGTGCATCAGGCGGGCTACCGCTGCGTGGCCGCGGGCGTGGTGAACATGTTCGCACATACCGCACACGTAGAGAGCATGGCGGTGTTCGAGTTGCCGTGATGGCGCCGTCCACTGAACTAAAAAGGGCTCCCTTGGGAGCCCTTTTTTATCGCGGAGTGATCACGTTCAATCGCGTTCGCCACCCATGATGCCCAGCAAGGCCAGCAGGCTCTGGAACACGTTGAACACATCCAGATACAAAGCGAGTGTGGCGCTGATGTAATTGGTTTCCCCGCCGTCAACAATTTGTTTGAGGTCGTACAGCATATAGGCGCTGAAAATACCGATGGCCAGGGTGGAGATAACCATCATGCCAGCACTGGAGCCGATGAAAACGTTAATGATGCTACCCACCATCAGGACCATAGCGCCGATGAACAGCCATTTACCCATGCCAGACAGATCGCGTTTGAGGGTGGTGGCCAAAGCTGCCATCACAAAGAACACGCCTGCCGTGCCGGCAAAGGCGGTCATGATCAGCTCTGAACCGTTCTTGAAGCCTAAAACCATGGCCAGCATGCGTGAGAGCATCAAACCCATGAAAAAAGTAAAGGCCAGCAGCACCGCGACGCCTTTTGCGGAGTTCTTCGTCCGTTCAATGGCGTACATGAAACCAAAAGCACCGCCAAGGAAAACCACCAACCCCAGTCCGCCTGTGAGGGCATAGGTGATTCCGGTGGTCAGGCCGACCCAGGCGCCCAAAACGGTGGGCAGCAGACTCAGGGCGAGAAGCCAGTAGGTGTTACGCAGAACCTGGTTGCGTGAGACCAGGCTTGCGCTCTGGCCCCAGGGAGAAGATGTGGACATTCGAGTCATGGCAATAGGCTCCTTACTTAGAAACACGTCTTCATTGTAGGCAAGCGTTGCGGTGTTACAAATCACCAGCCTGGCGTAAGGCCTTTGGGTCATTCAGTTTTGCATCCAGGTTGAACAATTACGCCCCAAGGGCCGTGTATGCTTCAAGGCTTGTTTGCTTACACTTCCTTGCCATGAAAACACAATCCGTTCTCGAGCTTTCCGACGTCAAAACAATTGCGGCTGCTGCAGAAGCTGAAGCCCTGCGTAACAACTGGGCAGTGAGCATTGCCATCGTTGATGCGGGCGGTCACCTGCTTCATTTCCAACGTCTGGATGGCGCGCCAGCCATTTCTTCGCACATCGCACCGGCCAAAGCCCATACCTCGGCCATGGGCCGTCGTGAAAGCAAGGGCTATGAGGACGTGATCAACGGTGGTCGTTATTCCTTCCTGTCTGCGCCTGGCATCTCGGGCATGCTCGAAGGCGGCGTGCCGATCATGAAGGACGGTGCGTGCATTGGTGCTGTGGGCGTCAGTGGCGTCAAATCCAACGAAGATGCCCAGATTGCCAAAGCGGGTATTGCCGCCATCGGCCTTTAAAGAGCGGTCACATTTGTTGCAGGCCCGCCTTTTGCGGGCCTTTTTACATCTGGCTCTCTGGAATAATGATGTCTTATTGCAGACATCATCTTGCTGGAGCCACACATGCCCGCTTACCGTTCCAAAACATCCACCGCCGGACGCAACATGGCCGGCGCCCGTTCGCTGTGGCGCGCCACAGGCATGAAGGACGACGATTTTCAAAAGCCGATCATTGCGATTGCCAACTCGTTTACCCAGTTTGTGCCTGGGCATGTGCACCTGAAAGACTTGGGCCAGTTGGTGGCCCGTGAAATCGAAGCCGCGGGGGGGGTGGCCAAAGAGTTCAACACCATTGCGGTGGACGATGGTATCGCCATGGGTCACGACGGCATGCTGTACTCGCTGCCCAGCCGCGACATCATTGCCGACTCGGTGGAATACATGGTCAACGCCCACTGCGCCGATGCGCTGGTCTGCATTTCCAACTGCGACAAGATCACCCCCGGCATGTTGATGGCCGCGATGCGCCTGAACATTCCGGTCATTTTCGTCTCGGGTGGTCCCATGGAAGCGGGACGGGTCCGTCTGGCCAACCCCGAGACCAAAACCATCGAAATCAAAAAACTCGACCTCATCGATGCCATGGTCATGGCCGCAGACGACAAGGTTTCGGATGCAGATGTGGCCGAGGTCGAGCGCTCGGCTTGCCCGACCTGCGGCTCCTGCTCGGGCATGTTTACCGCCAACTCGATGAATTGCCTGGCCGAGGCCCTGGGCCTGGCGCTGCCGGGCAATGGCACCGTGGTGGCCACGCACGCAGATCGTGAACAACTGTTCAAGCAGGCTGGCCGTCGCATTGTTGAGTTGTGCAAGGTCTACTACGAAGGCGAAGACGAGTCGATTTTGCCGCGCTCAATGGGCTTCAAGGCTTTTGAAAACGCGATTGCGTTGGACATTGCCATGGGCGGCTCCACCAACACCATCCTGCATCTGCTGGCCATCGCCCAGGAAGCCGGTATCGATTTCACCATGGCCGACATTGACCGCATGTCCAAAGTCGTGCCGCAGCTGTGCAAGGTCGCACCCAACACCAACAAGTACCACATCGAAGACGTGCACCGCGCGGGCGGCATCATGGCCATCCTGGGCGAGCTTGATCGAGCCGGCAAGCTGCACACCGATGTGCCTACCGTGCACGCGAAGACCATGAAGGACGCGCTGGACCAGTGGGACATTGCCCGCAACCCTTCAGATACCGTGAAAACCTTTTACATGGCCGGTCCGGCTGGCATTCCCACCCAGGTGGCCTTTAGCCAGGCCACCCGCTGGCCAAGTCTGGACATTGACCGTGCTGAGGGATGCATCCGCTCCTTCGAAAATGCCTTCAGCAAGGAAGGCGGCCTGGCTGTGCTGCGCGGCAACATTGCGCAGGACGGCTGCGTGGTAAAAACTGCTGGCGTGGACGACAGTCTGCTGGTGTTTGAGGGCCCCGCCCATGTGGTGGAGAGCCAGGACGAAGCTGTGGAACACATCCTCAATGACCAGGTTAAGGCCGGTGATGTGGTGGTGGTTCGTTACGAAGGACCTAAAGGCGGTCCGGGCATGCAGGAAATGCTCTATCCGACCAGCTACATCAAGTCCAAGGGTCTGGGCAAGGCGTGCGCGTTGCTCACCGATGGCCGCTTTTCCGGTGGTACGTCGGGTTTGTCCATTGGTCACTGCTCGCCCGAGGCGGCAGCGGGTGGCAACATTGGCCTGGTGCGCAACGGTGACCGCATTCGCATTGACATTCCCAACCGCAGCATTGATGTGCTGCTCAGTGATGAGGAATTGGCCAAGCGCCGCGCCGAGCAAGACAAGCTGGGTTGGAAGCCGGCGCAATCGCGGCCCCGCAAAGTGTCTGCCGCGCTCAAGGCGTATGCCTTGCTGGCCACATCGGCCGACAAAGGTGCGGTGCGCGATTTGTCCCGACTGGAGGGTTGAGGCCCTGTCCCACGGGCCCCGAAAGGGGCCTTTTTTTCTTGCTACACGATGCTGACTCAACCTCAATTTGATCCTGTTGCACTGCAACTAGGCCCTATCTCGGTGCACTGGTATGGTCTGATGTACCTGGCTGCCTTCGCCCTGTTTGTGGCGTTGGCCCGCCGCCGCTTGAACCATCCGCCATTTGCGCAGTTGGGAGCCTGGAAGCCCCAGGATGTCGAAGACATTCTGTTTTTGGGCGTCATGGGGGTGATCCTGGGCGGGCGTATCGGCTACTGCCTGTTTTACAAGCCCGACTATTACGCCAGCAACCCCTTGGAAGTGTTTGCCGTCTGGCAGGGGGGCATGAGCTTTCATGGGGGCATGTTGGGGGTGATAGCGGCCATGGTGTGGTTTGCACGCAGCCGCCAGCGCCCGTTTTTGCAGGTCATGGATTTTGTGGCGCCTTGCGTCCCCACGGGTCTGGCGACGGGGCGTTTGGGCAACTTCATCAACGGTGAGCTGTGGGGTCGTGCAGCCTCTGCAGAGCTGCCCTGGGCCATGGTGTTTCGCGGAGCTGGCGATCTACCTCGTCATCCCTCGCAGATTTACCAGTTCCTCCTTGAAGGCTGCTTGCTGTTCGTGGTGTTGTGGTTGTATGCGCGCAAGCCTCACGCCACGGGACGTGTGGCGGCTGTTTTTCTGGGAGGCTATGGTTTGTTGCGCTTCGTGGCCGAGTACTTTCGCGAGCCCGATTCGTTTTTGGGCTTGCTCTCGCTGGGCTTGAGCATGGGGCAGTGGTTGTGCGTGCCCATGATGCTGGGCGGCATATGGCTGTGGGTATGGGCAGGTCGTGCGCAGGGGAGGATGCATGGCTGAGCAGGCATCCGTCCATTGGTCCTTGCAAGGCGCTGTGGCGCGGGTGGTGATTGATCGACCGGCTCGGTTCAACGCCATGACGCGCCAGATGTGGCGTGACCTCAAATCGGCCTTTTGTGAGATTCAAGCCACCGCGGATGTGCGTTGTGTGACCCTGCTTGGGCAGGGGGAGCACTTTTGTGCAGGGGGTGACATTTCTGAATACCCGTCGTTTCGGCACGACGAGGCGCAGCTACGCATTTTTCATGAAGATGAAGTGTGGGGTGGACTGCAAGCCATCCTCGACTGCGAAGTGCCGGTGATTGCGGCTATTCGTGGCAATTGCATGGGCGCGGGGGTCGAAATGGCCAGCTGTTGTGACCTGCGATTGGCCTCACGGGAGGCGCGATTTGGTGCACCGATCGGCAAGCTCGGTTTTCCCATGGCTCCCCGTGAGGCGCAGCTGGTGGCCGGTGCTTTGGGTGAGGGCTTCGCTCGCGCCATGCTTTTGGGGGCGCGGGTTTTTGACGCGGACCGCCTGCTAGGCAATGGCTATTTGTGCGAGGTGGTGGCGGCAGATGAGTGGACGGAGGCCATCGATAAGCTGGAGCAGCAGGTGCTGGGTTTGTCCACCTTGTCCGCACGTTTGAACAAACACACCTTGCGCGCACTCGCCGCCGATGGCCTCAGCGGGAATGTGCTTGCACGTGCCTATGACTATGCGGCACATGCTGAACACCGTGAAGGCATTGCGGCGTTTCTGGAAAAGCGCCCGCCGCGTTTTGACTAAGCGGCGAGCGTGTCTGGCTTAACGCAAGACAAGCACCGGAATGTGTGAGTGCGTCAGCACTTGCTGGGTTTCGCTGCCCAGCAGCAGGCGCTTGATACCCTTACGTCCGTGCGAAGCCATCACGATCAAGTCGGCTTTGTTCTTTTTGGCGGCCGAGATCAGGGCGTCGGAGATGACATCCGATTTGAGCACCACCGATTTGACGGTCACACCTTTGGCCGCAGCAGCCTTGGCTACGGCTTGAAGATTGGTTTTGGCCGCATCAGCCCATTGCTGTTCGACTTTGGCAATTTCCTGCGTGCTCAGGGGAATGCCGCCTTCAAAATAGGCCTGCGGATACCGCGGTACCACTTTGACGGCAATCAGCGTGGCACCACAGGTGGCGGCCAGAGAAATGGCGCTTGTGATCGCTTTTTTGGACAGGCTGGAACCATCGGTGGCGACCAGAATGCGTTGATACATGGCTATCTCCTGCGAAGTTGTGGATGAATGATCCCAGATTAGGCGCTCAAGCGCTATGCTGTCTTGATGTGCATCAAGCTTTGAAGAGCTCGATGCCACTAAGGTAGCGAGCATGACAGACATCACTGGCTCCAGCGCTGGAGCTTCTCTTACTGTGCCGGCGGAGGATCTGCAGGCTTTGCAGTTGCTGGATGAACCCCAGGAGTGGCAAATTTTCAGCCAATCCACGCCTGGTCAACCCCAAAGCTGGTCATCCAGTGTGGTGTTTGAGGGTATGCATTGCTCAGCCTGTGCCATCACGATTGAGGATGCACTCAAGGCGGTACCTGGCGTCCAGGAAGTGCAAATCAGTGCCGCGAGTCACCGCGGGCGCATCACCTGGAAAGAGGGCGTGACGAAACCGTCGGCATGGATGGCTGCGGCAGCCAGGGCAGGCTACCGTGCAGTGCCTGCCAACGACGCTCATGCGCATGAGCGACGCCGATACGAAGCGCGTCAAATGGTCTGGCGAGTTTCAGTGGCAGGCCTGTGCATGATGCAGGTGATGATGTATGCCACGCCAAGCTATGTCACGGCGCCGGGCGAAATTTCCCCGAACCTGTTGGCGTTACTGCGCTGGGCATCCTGGGTACTGTCCTTGCCGGTGATGCTGTTTTCATGCAAACCCTTTTTCGTCAATGCCTGGCGTGACCTGCTGCAACGGCAGATCAGCATGGATTTGCCTGTGGCGCTGGGCATGTTGATCACATTCGTGGTCAGTTCCTTGGGCACGTTTGATCCTGATGGATTGTTTGGCAGTGAGGTGTATTTCGACTCACTGACCATGTTTGTGTTTTTCCTTCTCACAGGACGATGGCTGGAGTTGCGCATGCGCGACAAAACAGCAGGGGCATTGGAAGCTGTGATGAACCGTTTGCCTGACCAGGTCATGCGACAAAGCGGTGGGCAGTGGGAGCGCGTGTCCATCCGCAAACTGGCGGTGGGCGATGTGATTGAGGTTTTGCCTGGCCAGGCTTTTGCGGGGGATGGTGTGTTGATGCAGGGGCACACGGAGGTGGATGAGGCTTTGTTGACCGGAGAGTCCCGTCCCTTGAGCCGAAGCGTGGGTGATGTCGTGATCGCTGGAAGCCATAACCTGTCAAGCTCTGTGCGGGTTCGTATCACGCAGGTCGGGGCGGCCACACGGTTTGCACAGATTGTGAATCTCATGGAGTCAGCTTCTGTGACCAAGCCTGAGGTGGCGTTGCTGGCTGACCGTTGGGCTAAACCATTTTTGTGGGGTGTGTTGATTGCAGCCAGTGGTGCGGCCTTGTATGGATGGCAGTTCAGTCCAGGCCACGCGGTCATGGTGGCCGTCTCGGTGCTGGTAGTGACTTGTCCCTGCGCCTTGTCGTTGGCTACGCCAGCAGCCATGCTCGCGTCGGCAGGGGCTTTGGCGCGCTCGGGTGTATTGGTACGTCGTCTGGATGCCTTGCAACGTCTGACCGAGGTCGATACGGTGATATTCGACAAAACAGGAACCCTCACGCGCGACGACTTCACGGTCTCAACCATCCATGTTCGTGAGGGTGTCGAGCCGCATCGTGCCTTGTGGCTGGCTTCTGGCCTGGCCAGGTTGTCCATTCACCCGGTGTCTCGTGCCTTGTGGACCTATGCGCGACAGACCTTGCCGGCTCCGATGTTGGAGCACGAACTGACAGACTTTACAGAGAGGGCAGGGCAGGGGCTGCAGGCCCATTTTTACGAGGCCGGGCACAGACATGAACTGCGTCTGGGGTCGGCAGCGTTTTGCGGTGCACCTGCACGCAGTTCTGATTTGCTTCAGGTGAGTCTGGCCGATGATCAGGGTTGGATGGCGACGTTTGAGTTGTCTGAAGTATTACGCGAAGAGGCTGTGAACCTTGTGAAAGCCCTGCAAGAGCGTGGCTTGGCTGTGCGGATCTTGTCCGGGGATGGTCATGCAGCTGTGCAGCGCGTGGCCCGTGCGGTCAATGTCGAAGTGGCTCGGGGCCTGTGCACGCCACAAGATAAATTGCAGCAGTTGCAAGCGTTACAGAAACAAGGCCGCAAAGTCGCCATGGTGGGCGATGGCCTTAACGATGGGCCTGTGCTTTCGGGGGCCAATGTGTCTTTTGCCTTGGGGCAGGCCGTGCCCCTGGCACAGGCCAAGGCCGATTTCGTGCTTTTGGGGGGGCAACTTTCTGATCTGCTCGATGCCTGGCAACGCAGTGAGCTGACCATGAAAGTGGTTCGTCAGAATCTTGTTTGGGCCGTGGTGTACAACCTCGCTTGCATTCCCTTGGCCTTGCTGGGAATGCTGCCTGCGTGGGCAGCAGGTTTGGGCATGGCGTCCAGCTCTTTGGTGGTGGTGCTCAATGCCTTACGCCTTTCAGCAACAGGGCCCAAGAGTTTTCGTCACCCTCAAGGTTGATTAAAAGGTAAGCGCATGGACATCCTTTATTTGCTGATTCCCTTGTCGGTCGTTCTGGTGTTTTTCATTCTGGGTGGACTGTGGTGGGCTATCCAGCGTGGTCAATTTGAAGACATCGAGGCAGAAGGTGAGCGAATTCTGCGCAACGATTGATATTCATCAAGTGTTTGGGTGCTCCATTGACCGACACTCACACTGTTAATTTGTGTAAACAAGAGGTGAAAATGAAATTTGCCAACACGCAAGCCTCTGTCTACAACGATACCGTTGTCAGACAATTCGCCATCATGACGGTGGTGTGGGGCGTGGTCGGTATGCTTGTCGGCGTCATCGTCGCGGCGCAACTGGCTTTTCCGGAGCTGAACTTGGGCCTTCCCTGGACCTCGTTTGGGCGACTGCGACCATTGCATACGAATGCGGTGATCTTCGCTTTTGGTGGTTGCGGCCTATTCGCCACGGCCTACTACGTGGTTCAACGCACCTGTCAGGTGCGTTTGTTCAGTGACAAGTTGGCTGCCTTCACCTTCTGGGGTTGGCAACTGGTGATTTTGCTGGCCGCTATCTCGCTACCCCTGGGTTACACCAGCGGCAAGGAGTACGCTGAACTCGAATGGCCGATCGACATTTTGATCACCCTGGTCTGGGTGGCCTTTGCGGTGGTCTTTTTCGGCACGGTCGGCACCCGCAAAGTGCGCCACATCTATGTGGCCAACTGGTTCTACGGCGCGTTCATCATTGCCGTTGCCTTGTTGCACTTGGTCAACAGCGCTGAACTGCCCGTGGGCCTCATGAAGTCCTACTCCGCCTACGCCGGTGTGCAGGACGCCATGGTGCAGTGGTGGTATGGGCGGCACCAATGGCCAAGGCCTTGCCTCATTGCCCCGTCAGATGCCTGTTGCTGCCCCGCCCTATGTCCCGCCCCCGCCCTGGGTTCCCCCGCCCAAGCGCCCGGCCTATTTCGGCCCGCCCGCCATT
>JALRIL010000105.1 GCA_023255445.1 Limnohabitans sp.
CGATCTTGGTGCCACCACCATTTACGTCACACATGATCAGGTTGAGGCCATGACCTTGGCTGACCGTGTCGTTGTCCTGCGTGATGGTCTGATCGAGCAAGTCGGATCACCCCTTGATTTGTACGACCATCCCGTCAACCAATTCGTCGCGCAATTTATCGGCACGCCACAAATGAACGTCTCACCCCTCAACACGCTACCCGCCGCGGTACAGGCGGCTGCGCCGGCGGCGGCAAAGGGCGGCAGCATCGGTCTTGGCGGCGGCTTTGTGAACACTGAATTGCGTGAACTGGCCGAGCCGCGCCTGTTCGACTTCGTGGACTATGTCACGCTGGACGGTGGCGAGCGACCCGTGCTCTCGCTCATCGAACACCTGCAGGGCAAGCGCGGCCTTGAGCGCCTGGTGCGCACCTTTGTCCGGGAAAACGGCCGCGTGCGGTTCGTCAACTGGCCCGAGCCCGACGTCCCGTTTGAAGACGTGGGCACCCCCACCTGGGATGGCCTGCCGATTCACGACTACCTGAGCCTGCTGGACATGCTCAACCCGATGCACCGGCTCTGGAGCGACGGGCGCTGGAACAAGCTCACGGTGGCACATGGCTGCTACTGGAAAAAATGCAGCTTCTGCGATGTGAGCCTGGACTACATCGGCCGCTACGAAACCGCCAGCGCCAGCACCTTGGTGGACCGGATTGAGCGCATCGTGGCCGAGACCGGCCAGACCGGCTTCCACTTCGTGGACGAAGCAGCACCCCCCAAGATGCTCAAGGCCCTGGCCGAAGAACTGCTGCGCCGAAACGTGCAGATCAGCTGGTGGGGCAATATCCGCTTTGAAAAAACCTTCACGCCCGAGCTGAGCGAACTGCTCGCCCAAAGCGGCTGCATCGCCATGTCCGGCGGGCTTGAAGTTGCCTCCGACCGCTTGCTGGCGCTCATGCAAAAAGGCGTGACGGTGGACCAGGTGGCCCGCGTCACGCGTGGCATGGCCGACGCCGGCATCCTGGTGCATGCCTACCTCATGTACGGCTTTCCCACCCAGACCCTGCAGGACACGGTGGACGCGCTCGAGTACGTCCGCCAGCTGTTTGAAAACGGCTGCATCCACAGCGGCTTCTTCCACCGCTTTGTCTGCACCGTGCATTCGCCCGTGGGCCTGAACCCCGAAGCCTATGGCGTGCAGTTGGTCCCGCTGCCGCCGGTCACCTTTGCCAAGAACGATATCGGATTCATCGACCCCACGCCCATGCCCAAGGGCGTAGACCACGATGTGCTGGGACGTGGCCTCAAAAAAGCTATCTACAACTTCATGCACGGTGTGGGGCTGGAGCAGGATGTGCGCGAGTGGTTTGAGCTGCCTCGGGGCGTGTGCCCGAAACCGAGTGTCAAACGCGAGCGGATTGCCCGCGCGCTGGCCGATCATTGATCGCTGCGCGCTCCATCGTAGACACAGCGAAAACCGATATACACCGCATAAAAGTCGCCAGGCTTCCAGGCCTGCACGTCGGCTTTCATCTGGTTGGCCGGGTACCACCAGGAACCGCCCAAAGTCTGACGCTCATCGCCTCGCGCATCTGCTGCCCACTCCCACACATTGGCGCCCATATCGTGCAAGCCATTCACACCGCTGCGGGTCTGCGTCACGGGTGCAGCACGTGGCCAGGGGTCAGGATCACTGGTGTTGGCGCCTTGCGGGCTGGCGCCCGTGGTCCAGGGGTAGGTTTGGCCACGAACCCAGGGGTGTGGAGGTCGGGCGCGCAACTCGGTAAAGCCCGCACGGCGCCATTCGGTGGCCGTAGGTAAGCGTCCACCGGCCCACTGACAATAGGCTGCCGCTTCAGCGTGGGTCAGGTGTACCGCCGGGATCTCGGGCGCTGCAGGGCGTCCTTCAGGTTCACGCCAGGTCCAGCCGGGTCTTCGCTGCCACCCCCCCGAGAATTCAAAACCACCCCCTTCCTGTTCGGCGCGGGTGCGGACCCCGGTGGCTTGCACATAGCGGGCAAACTGGCCAATCGTCACTTCAGTTCGGTCGATGGATAAGCCCCCCAAATCGTGGAGATGGACTCGATCGCCCACTTGGGCGGATGCACAGCCTTGCAGCCACAGCGCACCCCCAAACAGGATCGCGACCCAAGCTGTTGTGCGTCCTTTCATGCTGTCACCTCATGGCAACGAAAACGCGTCCATGGCCAAAGAGCCATAGACCACTTCCTGGCTGATGTACTGCGGCAAAGGCCCGTCGCTTTGGCCCCAACCTGCGGCGCCCAAGGCAAAGTAGACCGTCAGGTAATGTTCATCCGTGGGGTGCGCACGGACCGCATGCGGCGCGCGGGACCGGTAGTCCAGCATGGCAGGCAGGTCCTGCGCCATCAATGTTTGCTGCACCCAAGTGCAAAACGCGGTCACATAAGGCTCGGTAGGTCCCTCTTCGCGCCGCAGCTCGTACAGGTTGTGCGTCATGCTGCCTGAGGCCATCAGCAAAATGCCCTGCGCACGTAAAGGTGCCAGCGCCTGACCTACGGCGTAGATGTCTGCCGTGCTGAAGCCCTCGGGCAGTGAAATCTGGACCACAGGCACATCGGCTTGCGGGTAAAGGTAGCGCAGAGGCACCCAGGCGCCGTGGTCAAACGGCCGCTGGTCATCGGCCGCTGTGGGCACGCCGGCCTTGTGCAGCATGTGCAGCACCAGCCCGGCCAAAGCCGGGTCGCCTGGCGCCGGGTAGTTCAGCTGGTACAGCGCATCCGGAAAACCACCGAAGTCGTGCCAGGTGCGCGGTTTGGGCGTACTCATGACCGCCACGCCACCTGGGGTCATCCAGTGCGGTGACATCAGCACCACCCCTTTGATGCGATGGGCAGGTGCATGCGCCGCTGCCCATTGCGTCAGGGCAGGACCCGTGTGACCCGGGTTCAAGGCAAACAGCGGCGAGCCGTGCGAGACAAACAGCACGGGCGCCTTGCCCACATCACTCACTCGTCGGCATCCCATGCTGTTTGGGCCGCAATTTGTCGCAAGGCCTGCTCGAACACGGCTGCGGGCTGACCGCCCGAGATCAAGTGTTTGTCGTTGATGATGATCGCCGGCACCGAGTGCACCCCCGCCTGCTGGTACAGGCGCTCGACAGCGCGCACCTTGTCGGCATAAGCGTTCATGTCGAGCACTTCATTGGCGGCCACCTCATCCAGGCCCGCCTCACGCACAGCGGCCAGCAGCACCGATTTGTCAGCAATGTGTTCGGCGCGTCCATGGTAGGCCGCCAGCAAGGCCTGCTTGAGGCGCAACTGCGCCCCTTCGCCCTGCCCTTCGGCCCAGGCCAGCAGACGATGCGCGTCAAACGTGTTCCACACCCGTCCGCGTCCATCGGGGTTGAAGGCGAATCCCACTTCCCGTCCTCTGGCGGTGATGGTCTCGCGAATACGGGCCTGCTCCTGCGGTGTAGAGCCATATTTTTGGGTTAAATGTTCCGATAAATCCTGCCCCTCGGGACCCATGCCGGGGTTGAGCTCAAAAGGCTGGAAATGCAGCTCGGTGGAAATATCGCCTTGAACATTGACCAGCGCTTGCTGCAAGGCATACAGGCCTACGGCGCACCAAGGACAGGCGACGTCGGAAACGAAATCAATTTTGAGATGTGTGCTCATGCGTGCATCTTGCCCCAAATCGCGGACAATGGACGCATTGCTAGCCCAAGACCCCGTGCGCATCATGAAAATCCTGACCCTCAACGGCATCAATCTGAACATGTTCGGCAAACGCGACCCTGCCCAGTACGGCACCGCGACTTTGGCCGAAATCGACCAAAAACTCCAGGCTCTTGGCCAGGAACTGGGTGCCGAGGTCGAATGCTTCCAGACCAACCATGAAGGCGAAATGGCCGAGCGTATTCACAGGGCCCATACAGACGGCACGCAAGCCGTGTTGATCAACGCCGGCGCCTGGACGCATTACAGCTACGGCATTCGCGATGCGCTAGCAATCCTCAAATGCCCCATCATCGAGGTGCACATGTCCAACATCCACGCACGCGAGGAATTTCGCCACCACTCGGTCATTGCACCGATTGCCAAAGGTCAGATTGCAGGCTTTGGTGTGGACAGTTACCTGCTGGCCTTGCGCGCAGCGGTTTCGGCCCTTCAGGCCTGATCTTCGAGCACCTGCAACAAGGCGTCGTTGAACGCCTGCGCTGCCTCGTACTGTACCCAGTGCCCGGCGCCGGGCACAGTGACCCAACGGTTCCATTGCCTGCTCAGCATTTGCATTGCGCCTTGCACCTCGGGCAGCCGCTCGCGGTACAGCGCATCGTGCTCCCCGTAAATCGCGCTCACTGGCACCTCCAGGTCCGGCAAAGCCCGCGCAAGAATGTCTGTGCTGGACAAGCGCCGACGTGGCATGCGGTCGAGATGCACATTGGCCGTGTGCAGCGCCAAGGCCAGATCATCAAGCGACGCCTCGTGCGCGAACATTAAGGCCAGCAAGTTGTGCTTGTGGATGAGCGCCTGCGCCTCAGGCGTGGGCAAGTGCCGCCAGCCCCTTAAAGGGGTGCGCACTGCTGTTTGCAAACCCATGCCTGGCGCACCCACCAGCACCAAGGCCTTCGCATCTTGCGGGTAGGCCTGCAGCCACAAACCCGCTGTCATGCCGCCAAACGAAAAGCCCACAAATTGAACCGGTCCCACGGGGGTCAATTGCTCAAGACCCCCATGCAAATAGGGTGGCAAGGCATCCACATCCTGGCACCCCGGCGGCAAATCGGAGTCGCCAAACCCTGGTAAATCCGGCACCAACACACGCCAGCCTGCACCGCGCAGTGCCGCAATATTGCGCACCCAATGCAACCAGCTGCCGCTGCCGCCGTGCAGCAACACCAGCGCAGGTCGCTCGCTTGAACCCCAGCTGTGCCAGACGATATTGACCCCGTCAACCGTTGTGACCAGACGCTGTCCACCGCTCAAGGCCTCACACCATTCGCCAGTGATGAAATCAGGTAACACCATGCTGCTCATGTATCAAGGGGCGTTGAAGGGTGAGCCAGTCGCCACATGCGCCAGCCCGCCACACTGGCCGCCACAGCGCACAGCATCATGGTCCAGAAGACCGCCTGCAACCCCCAGTGCTCACTGATCAAGCCGCCCACCAAACCACCCAGGACGCCAGGAACGCCGTAGGCAATCACCGTGTACAGGGCTTGCCCACGGCCGCGCATACGACCCGGGAAATGGTGAGACAGCAGCGCCACGCACGCCGTATGGTGCGCTGCAAACGTCAGGGCATGCAGGGCCTGCGCCAACAGCAAGACCCACAGTACATCGGCCCAGACGGCCGTCACGCCCATGCGCAGCACCATGGTCAGCGAACACAGCACAATCCAGGCCCGCAAGGACAGGCGTGGCAACCAGCGCGACTGGGTGAAAAACCACGCAATTTCCACCAGCACCGATACGGCCCACAGCACACCAATCATGGTCTTGCTGTAGCCCAGCGCATCCAGATAGAGCGAAAAAAACACATACAGGCCCATGTGCGAGAGCACATGAAAAAATGCCGCCACAAAAAACCAGCGCACTCCCGATTGCTGCAACACAGGCCACACGCGCTCTTGCTGGACCTGCGCATGCGGCGCCTCCTTCAGGTCAGGCATGGCCAAGGTGCTCAGCCACAACACCAGCAGACTCAACACCGTCCAGGTGGCAAAGCCATGCATCCCTTGGGCCTCAAACCAGGCTCCGGCCACAAACACAGTCAGCATGAAGCCCAGCGAGCCCCAAAGACGCACACGCCCATAACGGCGCGCATCAAAATCGCCCCCTTGGCTGACCAGATGCGCCATGGCCGCTTCGCTCATGGGCATCATGGCGCTGGTATGGGTGAACATGAGCAACAGCACCACCCCGAGCAAGGCCGCAGGCATGGGCAACCACAATGTGCACGCACAAAGCAGGGCCACAGCAGCCCCCCAGCGCAGAAAACGCACCCGCTCACCTGTATGGTCACTGAGCCAGCCCCACAAATACGGCGCAAACAGGCGCGTAACGGCCTGCATGGACGTCAGGATGCTGATGGTCAACAGACCCAACCCCAAATCCTTGAGCCACAAAGGCAGGTAGGAGTTGAACAGGCCCATGTGGGCAAAGTAGGTGGCCGACAGCGCGGCAAAGGGCCACAGCTGCCGGCGCGAATCAGCGCTCAAACGCAGGCCCCGTCAGTTGGCACAAGCAGCAATGGGCGCCAAGCCATGCTGCACATCAGCGCTTTGGGCGCGGAACTGCAAGGCATGCTCCATCACGACCAGAGCCAGCATGGCCTCGGCTATAGGCGTAGCGCGGATACCCACGCACGGATCGTGGCGACCCTTGGTGATGACCTCGGTCGCCTGGCCTTCGGAGTCAATCGTCTGGCGCGCAATCAAAATCGAGCTGGTCGGTTTGATTGCCAACGACACCTCAATGTCCTGACCCGAGCTGATGCCCCCCAGAATACCGCCGGCGTTGTTGCCCACAAAACCTTCGGGCGTGAGCGAATCCCCCGCCGTACTGCCTTTTTGCGTGACGCAGCCAAAGCCGGCGCCAATTTCCACGCCCTTGACAGCGTTGATGCCCATCATGGCGTAAGCGATGTCGGCATCGAGTTTATCAAACAGCGGCTGACCCAGCCCAACCGGCACGCCCCGCGCCACCACACGCAAACGGGCACCACACGAGTCGCCGGATTTGCGCAGCGCGCTCATGTAATCCTCAAGGGCGGACACATCGGCCACAGGCGCAAAAAAAGGATTGTTGGGCACATGGTCCCAGCTTTCAAAGCCAATCGGCACATCGCCAATTTGCGTCATGCAACCCACAAAGGTGGTGCCCAGTTTTTCCTTGAGCCACTTTTTGGCCACCGCGCCTGCTGCCACCATGGGCGCGGTCAGGCGCGCCGAAGAGCGGCCGCCACCGCGTGGATCGCGAATGCCGTATTTGCGCCAGTAGGTGTAGTCGGCATGACCGGGACGGAACGTTTGCAGAATGTCACCATAGTCCTTGCTGCGCTGGTCGGTGTTCTGGATCAGCAGGCAAATTGGTGTACCCGTGGTCTTACCCTGGTAAACGCCTGAGAGAATCTGCACCGCATCGGGTTCGTTGCGCTGGGTGACAAATTTGCTGGTGCCGGGGCGACGACGGTCCAGGTCGGGCTGGATGTCAGCTTCGGACAGCGCAAGCCCCGGCGGGCAGCCGTCAATCACGCAGCCAATGGCCGGTTTCATGGATTCGGTAAAGGCAATCACCGCTTCTTCGGAAATCATTTCTCCATCTATCCTTATCCTTTCTCTGAAATCACGCAGGTGAGGGGAAGTATAGAGCCCGGTTTTATAGCCTTGAGCCTGAAGCACCGCCGCCAGCATATGCGAACTGCTTCCTTTGCCATTGGTTCCGGCTATATGAATGCTTTTGAACTTGTGCTCAGGATTGTCGAGAAGCTTACATAAGGCAAGAGTATTGCTGAGGTCTTTTTTAAACGCAGTGGCTCCCACACGGGTGAACATAGGGAGACGACTAAAAAGGTAGTCGAGGGTTTCGGAATAGGAGGGCACTTATTGCAGTAATATAGTAATGATATCTTCTACAGTTTCTCCACCAGCAGGAGCAGGTTCAAATTCCCATTTTTTGGCCAATTGAATGGCTTCATTTACACAGGTTGTATTGGAAGTGGTAGAACCTTTGAGCACAAAGCTTGCACTTAAGACTTTCCCTTTCGTACTCACGGTGATTTTGACATTGATTTGTCCTTTTACCGTACACTTGGCTTTTGCAACAGGCACATAGGTGGCTTTTCTTGAACCTAAGCCTGATCCGCCGGATCCTGGAGCGCCAATTGGTGAACCATCATCACCACCGCTAGGGTCGCCTTGTTGACCACTGGTATTATTATCGCCACTGCCACCGGGATTACGTCCGCTTAGATTAGGCAACTTAATATTCGGTACCTGCGGCGTTGTTTGATTCTCAGTAGGACTGGTTTGTTGGGTAGGGGTATTGGGGTTTTGATTGATGCTTGGTGCATCTTCAAT
>JALRIL010000117.1 GCA_023255445.1 Limnohabitans sp.
GTTACGCTGGAACACCTCAGCATAGCCGCCAAGTGCCGCCACACCTTCCTGGATACGGGCACCGCCCGAATCGTTCAGACCGATCACGGGGGCGCCAACTTTCATGGCCTGGTCCATGATCTTGCAGATCTTCTCAGCATGGGTTTCGGAAAGTGAGCCACCCAGCACGGTGAAGTCCTGGCTGAACACGAACACCAGACGGCCGTTGATCATGCCGTAGCCGGTCACCACACCATCGCCAGGGATCTTGTCGCCTTCCATGCCAAAGTCGGTGCAGCGGTGCTCGACGAACATGTCCCATTCTTCGAAAGTGCCCTCGTCCAGGAGCACTTCGATGCGTTCACGAGCGGTGAGCTTACCCTTGCCGTGCTGGGCATCGATACGCTTTTGGCCGCCGCCCAAACGCGCCGCAGCACGTTTTTTTTCCAGTTGTTCAATGATGTCATGCATGGTGGTTCTCTCTTTACTCCACGGAAAATCTCAACTCAGCGCCTTGTAGGCGCCAAGCAACTGACGGGCAGCGGTCGATGCCGCCATCTGCCCCTGACTGACTTGCTCACTGAGTCTGGGCAGCAGCTGCTGCACCTGAGGTTGTGAACGAAAACTGTGCTTGAGCCCGGCTTCGATGCGTTCCCACATCCAGGCCAGAGCCTGTTTTTCGCGGCGCAGCGCGAACTTGCCGTTCGCGGTTTGCAAGCCATTGAATTCCTGAACGGCAGCCCAGAAGGCGTCCACACCCTGCCCCAGCAAGGCACTGATCTTGACAACCTTGGGGTGCCACATGCGCTCATCATGATGAACGTGCTCCGGATTGCCATGCAGGCCCAGCAGACGTAGGGCACTGGTGATTTGCGCTTCGGCGCGCATGGCCGCAGTGGCGTCGATGTCAGCCTTGTTGATGACCACCAGATCGGCGATTTCCATCACACCCTTCTTGATGGCCTGCAGGTCGTCGCCCGCATTGGGCAACTGTAGCAGGCAGAACATGTCGGTCATGTTGGCTACCGCCGTCTCGCTCTGGCCCACACCCACGGTCTCGACGATCACCACGTCATAACCGGCGGCTTCGCAAACCAGCATGGCTTCGCGAGTTTTCTCGGCCACACCGCCCAGCGTACCGCTGGACGGGCTGGGGCGGATGTAGGCATCGGGATGGACCGACAGGTGTTCCATACGCGTCTTGTCGCCCAGGATGGAGCCGCCCGACACGGTGGACGAGGGATCGACCGCCAGCACCGCCACACGGTGGCCCAGCCCGATCAGGTGCAGGCCCAGCGCTTCGATGAAGGTGGACTTGCCCACACCCGGCACACCGCTGATGCCAAGGCGGAAGGACTTTCCAGTGTGGGGCAACAGGCCGGTCAGCAGCTCATCGGCCAGCAGGCGGTGGTCTGCACGGGTTGATTCGAGCAGCGTGATGGACTTGGCCATGGCACGACGCTGCACAGGGGCTTGCCCGTGCACGATACCTTGCAACAGCTGATCAGGCGTCACGCCGTGGTCCTGTGACCCGCAGGGCTTAGCCCTGGGCCTTTTTGATTTGTTCCAGCACATCTTTGGCGCTGGCCACGATAGGTGTGCCGGGGCCATAGATGCCTTTGACGCCCGTTTCATAGAGCATCTCATAGTCCTGGCGCGGGATCACGCCACCTACGAACACAATGATGTCGTCAGCGCCTTGCTTCTTGAGCTCGGCGATGATGGCCGGCACCAGCGTCTTGTGACCGGCAGCCAGCGTGGACACGCCAACAGCATGCACGTCGTTTTCAATCGCTTGACGGGCACACTCTTCGGGGGTTTGGAATAGCGGCCCCATGTCCACGTCAAAACCGAGGTCGGCGTAAGCCGTAGCCACCACCTTGGCGCCACGGTCGTGGCCGTCCTGGCCCAGCTTGGCGATCATCACCCGTGGACGACGGCCGTGCTCGTCGGCGAAAGCGGCAATTTCGGTTTTAAGTTTGTCCCAGCCTTCGGCGGAGTCGTAAGCAGCTGCGTACACACCAGTCACCTTTTGTGTGTCGGCGCGGTGGCGCCCATAGATTTTTTCCAAGGCGTCAGACACTTCACCCACGGTGGCGCGCAGACGAATGGCCTTGATCGACAGGTCGAGCAAGTTGCCCTCGCCGCTCTCAGCAGCAGCGGTGAGCGCAGCCAAAGCAGCTTGCACCGCAGCGTTGTCGCGCTTGGCTTTGATGTTGTTCAAGCGTGTGATTTGTGAATCACGCAC
>JALRIL010000120.1 GCA_023255445.1 Limnohabitans sp.
AGATGTGAAAGGCGCCGCACTGGATGGCGGCAATGCCTTCGTGGGCCAGCTGCGTGCGGCAGTCCACCAGGCGGGCTTTTTCGGCGCCGTAGGCCATGGCCTTGCGCGGAATTTCTTCGTAGTCCGACTCGTCGGGCTGGCCCAGGTTGGCGGTGTAGGCGTAGGGCATGGCGCCCTTTTTCTTCATCCACAGCAGGGCGGCAGACGTGTCCAGACCGCCCGAGAAGGCGATGCCGACTTTTTGCCCTTTGGGCAGATTTTGCAAAATGGTGCTCATGGGATCAACCGTAGTGGCAGATGTAATGGAAGGCTTCGCCCACACGGATATCGAACTTGGAGTTGCCAGGTACGCTGAACTGCTCGCCTGCCTTGCACGATTTCCATTCGGTGGTGCCGTCAAGTTTGTATTCGCAGCTGCCACCCACGCATTCCATGATTTCAGGGGCGCCAGTGCCAAAGGTCAGGGATGCGGGCAGAACCACACCCACAGACAGCTTGGTGCCATCGGCCTTGGTCAGGCTGTGGCTGACGCACTTGCCGTCGAAGTAAACATTGGCTTTGGTGGTGACGGCCACGCCGTCGATTGTTTCGGTGCTCATCAAAGGGTTCCTGTGGACAGTGCTTGCGGCCCTGGGCCGGTTGCCGGGAAACCTCTGATTTTAGGTTACTTGGACTTGATCACGGGCAAAGTTCAGTGGTGATGGCGCCGGCCATGGCCAGAGCTCCAGCCAATGTTGATGCCCAAAGCGGGGTACCAAGGGCGGTAAGCTGGCGCGTAAACCATCGGGGCAGAAGCTACCACCAGCGGTGCAGCAGGAACCACCACCGTGGTTTGGGACAGCGGAACGAGCACAGGCGTTGCAGGAGCAACGGGCGTGGATGGCGCGCCCATGGGGGTGACTTGCAATGGAATGGTCGGACCGGGGTCCTGCGGCAGTTGTACCGAGTACTGTTTGCCAGCGTATTCGTAGGTCACGTTGTAGCCCACCAGGCGGTTTTCATAAATCGTTTGGGTGGTGCAGGTTTGTTGGTTCTGGATTTGAGCAGGCGGGTGGCCTTCTACCTGGTCGCCGAGCATGGCGCCGCCAATGACCCCCACCATGGTAGCCAGGGCACGGCCCGTGCCATCGCCAATCGCGTTACCGACGGCGCCGCCTGCAATCGCACCCATGGCGGCACCTGCACCGGATTTTTGGGTGGGCACGGCCACCTGTGTCTGGGTGCAGACCTGGCGGGGCACGGCGACTTGTTGGTACACAGCTGTGCGAGACAGCACGCGACCCATCTCCTGAGCCTGAGCAGCTCCTGCAGCAGCCAGCAGGGCAGTGGTCAAAAGGAGTTTGTTCATGTGCAAGGCCTTTCCTGTGATCATGGTTGGATTGTGAAAGGTGCGAGTCAACTCCATCGGATGCGTTCGTAAAGTTTCGTAACCAACTGTCAATGGCAACTTGCTTTCAGGCTGGCCATTGATCTGGCACAAAACCGACAGTGACCTTACCCGAGGGCCAGACGATCACGGGTCGCTTGATCACGCTGGGCTGCACCCTCATGAGGGCTTTGGCCGTTGCGGTAGTGGTCACGCCAGCCTGGGTGGTTTCATCGAGCTTGCGCCAGGTGGTGCCTTTGCGGTTGAGCACCACTTCCCAGCCGCAGGCATTGAGCCATGTGTCCAATTCGGACTCGGGGACGCCTTGCTTTTTGAAATCGTGAAAGGTGTAGTCCAGGCCCTGCTCGGTCAGCCAGAGGCGGGCTTTTTTGACGCTGTCGCAGTTGGGAATGCCATAAACGGTAAGGGTGGTTTTTTGCATGAAAGCTCGAGGGTTCTTGAAGCTGGGCGACAATCACGCCCCATGAGAACTCTACAGGAATGGCTGGACTGGTGCGAGCGCCTGCACCCCGTAGCCATTGACATGGGCCTGGACCGTGTCAGGGCGGTGGCGCAGCGTATGGAGCTGGACTTTGGGCAAACCTTGGTCATCACCGTGGCGGGCACCAATGGCAAAGGCTCGACCTGCGCAATGCTCGAAGCTGTTTTGCAACAAGCGGGGTACAAAACGGGGGTGTATACCTCACCGCATTTGGTGCATTTTGAAGAGCGTTGCCGTGTGTTGGGTCAGTCTGTTGAGGCGGTAGATCTTGCACAAGCGTTTGAAGTGGTTGAGCAATGTCGAGGCAACACCAGCCTCACCTATTTTGAGTTCAGTACCTTGGCCATCTTGCACTTGCTGTCCAAGGCGGCACTGGATGTGGTGATGTTGGAGGTGGGTCTGGGCGGTCGCCTGGATGCGGTCAACATCGTGGATACCGATTGCGCCGTCATCACCAGCATCGACATCGACCACGCCGCCCTTTTGGGCAATGACCGCGAAACCATTGGCCGCGAGAAAGCGGGCATCATGCGCGCAGGCAAGCCCGTGATCGTGAGTGATCCGGTGCCGCCGCAAAGTGTGCTTGATCACGCCGCGCAACTGGGTGCCGATCTATGGCGATTTGGGCAAGACTTCAATTTCTCGGGCGACAAACAGCAGTGGAATTGGGCTGGCCGTGGTCGCCGATACAGCGGCCTGGCGTATCCGGCCTTACGAGGGGCCAACCAGTTGGTCAACGCCTCGGGTGTGCTGGCAGCTCTCGACGCCTTGCGCGCCCACTTGCCTGTCACCGCGCAAGCGGTCCGCAATGGCCTGGCCATGGTTGAGTTGACCGGGCGTTTTCAGATCGTGCCGGGCGAACCGGTGCTAGTGCTGGATGTGGCGCATAACCCCCATTCGGTGGCCGCTCTGGCTGAAAACCTGGATGCCATGGGTTTTTATCCCAACACCCGTGCGGTGTTTGGGGCCATGGCCGACAAGGATCTGGCGCCCATGCTGGCTCGGGTGGCACCCATGATTGACCATTGGTACTTCACCGATTTGCCATTGCCCAGAGCAGCCAAAGCGCAAGAGCTGGAACAGGCTTGGCGTGCCCAAAACCAGCGTCAGGACACCACGGCCAAATGCTTTGCCGACCCCGCCGCTGCGCTGGCGCAGGCTGTGGCCGAGTCGGGGGCGGCTGATAGAATCGTTGTGTTCGGTTCTTTCCACACTGTGGGTGGGGTTTTGCACAACGGGCTACCCCGTTTGCAGGCCAAGCACCTGGGCTCCTGATCTGCACGCCATGGCCTTTTTCAAGTTCCGTTTATCCCGCGCTGACCGGTCTTCGGCAGTGGCTGACAGCGACACCTCTGCCGAGAATGTCGAGGCCGTTCGTCGCCGTGCGCGGTACCGGCTCATTGGGTCGGTGGTGTTGGTCACCACTGCCGTGGTGGGCTTTCCCTTGCTGTTTGATACCCAGCCCCGCCCAGTGTCCATGGACACCCCGATCGTGATTCCCTCTCGCCAGGTTCTGCAGGGCGAGTCCGTGGTGGCTGCGCCCCAGTTACCTGCCCAGGCTGGACTTGACGCTCAAGAAGAGGTGGTCAAAGACGAAGCCGCCAAACCGGTGCAAGCGCCCAAGCCCGAGGAGCCTGCCAAGCCTGTGGTTGCCGAGGTGGCGCCCAAGCAAGACTCCAAGCCCGTCGCCAAGCCCGCAGAAAAACCGGCTCTGAAAAAAACCGAACCTGCGCCTGTCAAAGCCACGACCCTGAGTTCGGCGGAGCGTGCACAGGCCTTGCTGGACGGCAAGCAGCCGGACGCCAACATCGACAAATACCTGATCCAGGTGGGCGCCTTTACTGATACCGCCAAGGTCAGGGAAGTGCGGGCCAAGCTTGAAGGAGCCGGGCTGAAGACCTACACACAGGTCACGGACACCAAAGAGGGCAAGAAATTGACCCGTGTGCGATTAGGCCCCTATCGCGGCAAGGACGAGGTCGACAAGGCTGCGGAGCGCATTCGCAAGTTGGGCCTCAAGCCGGCCGTTCTTAAGCTTTGATGGACATCCTTGCCACAACAGACTGGGTGCTGCTGGGCATTCTGTTGCTGTCTTTGCTGCTGGGTCTGTGGCGTGGTTTGGTTCACGAATTTTTCGCGCTGGCGGCCTGGGCTGCAGCCTTTTTTGTGGCCCAGTGGTTTGCGCCGTGGGTCAGCGGCTGGTTGCCATTGAGTGGTATGGCGCCTGCTCTTCAATATGCCGTAGCTTATGTAGTGGTGTTCATCGCTACCGTGTTTGTGGTGGGCTTTGTCAGTTGGCTCATTCGCAAGCTGTTGCATTCGGTCGGCCTGGCACCTGCGGATCGTGCTTTGGGTGGGCTGTTTGGGCTGGTGCGAGGTGTGGTGGTTCTTTTGGCACTGACGGTGGTGGTGCAGATGGTGGGCATGCACCAACAGGCCTGGTGGCGTCAGTCGTACGGTGCTGCGGCGCTGGAATTCATGCTGGCAGGCCTCAAGCCTGTGTTGCCGGAAAAATTTGCAAGCTATTTGCCGTGAATAACGCGGCGCTTTGATACAGAACGGATAGGGCTATGTGTGGAATCGTAGGGGTTGTCAGTGCGTCACCTGTGAACCAGTTGATTTATGACGCTTTGCTGCTGTTGCAGCATCGCGGGCAGGATGCTGCTGGCATCGCGACATTGCTGGAGCGTAAATTCTTCATGCACAAAGCCAAAGGAATGGTCCGTGATGTGTTTCGTACCCGCAACATGCGCGCCTTGCCTGGCAACAGTGGGCTGGGACAAGTGCGTTACCCCACAGCGGGCAATGCCTTCAGCGAAGAAGAGGCGCAGCCTTTTTACGTGAATGCGCCGTTTGGCATTGTGATGGTGCACAACGGTAACCTGACCAATGCGCAGGCGCTCAAGGCCGACCTGTTTTCCGTCGATCACCGCCACATCAATACCGAGAGTGATTCGGAAGTCCTGCTCAATGTACTGGCGCATGAGCTGGAAAAAACCACACGTGGTTTGCCACTCAAGCCCGCCGATGTGTTCGCGGCTGTGCGCGGCGTCAACCAACGCATCAAAGGTTCTTATGCAGTGATTGCGCTGATTGCCGGACACGGCATGCTGGCCTTTCGCGATCCGCATGGCATTCGCCCCTTGTGCATGGGCCGCAGTGCAGATGGCACCGTCATGGTGGCCAGCGAATCGGTAGCACTTGAAGGCACTTTGCACCATTTCGAACGTGATGTGGCGCCCGGCGAAGCCGTGTTTGTCGATCTGCAAGGCCAGGTGCACCGTGCAATGTGCGCCGATGGCGCGCAGCTGCACCCCTGCATTTTTGAATTTGTTTACCTGGCACGACCCGACTCGACCATGGATGGAATGTCGGTATACCAAGCCCGTCTGAATCTGGGGGAGACTCTGGCCAAGCGTGTGATTTCCACCGTGCCGCCCAACGAGATCGATGCCGTCATTCCGATACCCGAGTCCAGCCGTCCCAGCGCCACCCAGCTGGCACATTTGTTAGGCATTCCTTATCGCGAAGGCTTTGTGAAGAACCGTTATGTGGGGCGTACCTTCATCATGCCGGGGCAGGGCGTGCGCAAGAAATCCGTGCGCCAGAAACTCAACGTCATCACCAGTGAATTCAAGGGGCGCAATGTACTGTTGGTGGACGACTCTATTGTGCGTGGCACCACCAGCAAGGAAATCGTACAAATGGCCCGCGATGCTGGTGCCAACAAGGTCTACATGGCCAGTGCTGCGCCACCTGTGCGCTACCCGAACGTGTATGGCATCGATATGCCTACCAAGGATGAGCTGGTGGCCCATGGTCGTAGCGTCGAGGAAATCCGGGAAATCATTGGCTGCGATGCGCTGATCTACCAGGACGTCGAAGCCATGAAACAAGCGGTTGCCAAAGCGCGCGTGAATGCAAGCAATCCTCTGGATGGTTTTGATGCGTCGTGCTTTGATGGTGTGTATTGCACTGGCGATGTTTCCGCAGAGGACATTGTTCGAATCAACGGTAACCGGCTGCAGGTAGAAGAGGGCGATGCAGACAACTCACGCCTGTCCTTGCCCAATGCTTCGGAGTGAACGTATATGAGTTCTGATGCACCTATTCATGGCGGTTTGCACCGCGATACGTTGGCTGTTCGTGCGGCAACGCCGCGCAGCGCCTATGGCGAAAATTCCGAGGCTTTGTATTTGACCAGTGGATACGTGCAACCTAGCGCAGAGGCTTCGGCTGCGCGTTTTGCTGGCGAAGAAGATGGTTACACCTATGGCCGCTCGGGCAACCCCACGGTCAGCAGCATGGAGTTGCGACTGTCGGCGCTTGAGGGTGCTGAGGCAACTTTGGCGACCAGCAGCGGCATGTCGGCCATCTTGCTGATGCTGCTGAGTTTGCTCAAGGCCGGTGACCATGTGGTGTATTCGCAGTCCATGTTTGGCTCCACCATCAAGCTGATCGGTTCGGAGTTTGCCCGCTTTGGTGTGAATTCCACGGCTGTGCCACAAACGGATCTGGATGCATGGCGCGCAGCCATCACGCCCAACACCAAACTGCTGTTTGCCGAGACGCCCACCAATCCTTTGACGGAGGTGTGCGACATGGCTGCACTGGCAGAAATGGCCCATGCCGCTGGCGCACTGCTGGCCGTGGACAACTGTTTTGCCACGCCAGCCCTGCAGCGCCCGATCGAGTGGGGTGCAGACATCGTCATGCACTCGGGCACCAAGTACCTCGACGGTCAGGGTCGTGTCATGGCGGGCGCCCTGTGCACGACTGAGCAACTGGTCAAGGAAAAGCTCTTGCCCGTCATCAAGAACGCAGGCATGGTGCTTTCACCATTCAATGCCTGGGTGGTGCTCAAAGGCATGGAAACGCTGGATATTCGTATGCGTGCGCAGAGCGAGCGTGCCCATGCGCTGGCACAGGTGCTTGAACAGCATCCCGCCGTGGCCCGAGTCTTGTACCCCGGCTTGCCCAGCCATCCGCAACACGCGCTGGCCATGCGTCAAATGGGCAACTGCGGCGGGGCCTTGCTGTCGTTCGAACTCAAAGCCGACGCACCAGATCAGGCGCGTGCACGCGCCTTCCATGTGCTCAACCAACTCCAGACGCTCTCGTTGTGTACCAATCTGGGAGACACCAAAACCTTGTTGACCCATCCCGCCAGCACATCGCATGGCAAGCTGTCCGAGCCCCAGCGTCAGGCGGCTGGCATCGGCCAGGGCCTGATCCGTGTGGCTGTGGGCCTGGAACACCTTGACGACATTCGCGCCGACTTGTGGCGCGGCCTCGATACTCTTTGAACATGAGCAAAATCCGTACTCGTATTGCACCGTCTCCCACGGGCTTTTTGCATTTGGGCACCGCCCGCACTGCCTTGTATTCATGGGCCTATGCCCGCCACTTTGGTGGTGAGTTTGTGCTTCGCATCGAGGACACCGATGTGGCCCGTTCCACGCAGGCGTCTGTAGATCAGATCCTGCACTCCATGCACTGGCTGGGCCTGGGGTATGACGAAGGCCCGGTGTACCAGATGCAGCGTCTGGATCGTTACCAAGCGGTGATCGACCAGATGTTGGCCAATGGCAGCGCCTACCGCTGCTACTGCACGCCAGAAGACCTCGATGCCATGAAGGCCGCTCAGGAAGCGCGTGGCGAAAAACGCCTGTACGACCGCACATGGCGGCCCGCGCCGGGCAAGGTGCTGCCACCTGTGCCTGAGGGCGTCAAACCCGTCATCCGCTTTGCCAATCCGGTCGATGGCGTGGTCAGCTGGGACGACTTGGTCAAAGGTCCGATCAGCATCAGCAACACTGAAATCGACGACCTGATCATCCAGCGTGCCGATGGGGTGCCCACCTACAACTTTGCGGTGGTCGTGGACGATTGGGATATGGCCATCAGCCATGTGTTTCGTGGCGATGAGCACATCAACAACACGCCCTGGCAGATCAACATCTACCGAGCGCTGGGCGCTGGCCTGCCGCAGTTCGGTCACCTGCCCGTCATTCTGGGGGACGATGGCCAGAAGCTGTCCAAACGCCGTGGCGCGGTCGCGGTGTCCAACTACGACGAGGCCGGTTACTTGCCCGAAGCCATGAACAACTACTTGGCCCGTCTGGGCTGGAGCCATGGCGATGACGAGGTTTTCAGCCTCCAACAGATGGTGCAGTGGTTTGACGGCACACACCTCTCCAAGAGCCCTGCGCAGTGGGACGCCGCCAAGTTGCTGTGGGTCAATGCCCAACATCTCAAAGCCATGACCGATGAAGAGTTGGCCCGTCGCGTTCAACCCTTCTTGAAAGGGCTGGCAACGGATGATCGCCTTGTGGGTATTTGCGCGCTCTTCAAAGACCGTTGCGATACGCTGGTCGCGCTGGCCAACTGGGTGCGTGCGTTCTACGAAGATGTCCAACCGTCAGACGAGGATATGGACAAGCATGTCACCTCCGCTGTGCGCCCCGCCATTGCCGATCTGGCCCAGGCCATGCAAACCGTGGGCTGGGACCCGTCCTCCATCAGTGCCGCTTTCAAGCAGGTGTTGGCCACACACGGGCTCAAAATGCCGCAATTGGCCATGCCGGTGCGGGTGCTGGTCATGGGGACACCGCAGACGCCGTCGATTGATCAGGTGATCTACCTTTGCGGAAGAGAAAAAATTTTGGAGCGCCTTGCAAAAGACTAAAAAACCTGTCTATAATTCGAGTCTCGACACCAACAAGGTGCAGCACAAAGCAGTAGCAATGTGGTGAGCCAAATGGGGGTATAGCTCAGCTGGGAGAGCGCTTGCATGGCATGCAAGAGGTCAGCGGTTCGATCCCGCTTACCTCCACCAATAAAAGTTT
>JALRIL010000178.1 GCA_023255445.1 Limnohabitans sp.
ACCAGTCTGGTTCAGGCCCATGACCTTGTCAATTGAAGGTTTTCCCCGATATGTGGCTTCAGGGCAAGGTTTTTTTGGAGCACTCCAGAACCGGGCGCGGCAGTCGATAGAATGATTTCATGCCCACTCGGAAAACCCAGAATCCCCAGCAGCCCCCCACAGGGCCAAGCACGCCCGATGCGGGTGATGCGGTGGTCCTTGAGCGCCGGGCGCAGCGCGTACAACCCCCGCGCATGTTCCAGGTCGTGATGCTCAATGATGACTACACCCCCATGGAATTTGTGGTAGTGGTTTTGCAGGAGTTCTTTAACAAGGACCGTGAGGCGGCGACCCAAATCATGCTCAAGATTCATCTGGACGGCAAAGGCATCTGCGGCGTCTACAGCCAGGATGTGGCGGCCACAAAAGTGACCCAGGTCATGGATGCCGCCCGCCATGCTGGCCATCCGCTGCAATGTGAAAGCGAACCGGTTGAATAAATCTAGGCCAGCCCCACTTGAATACACAGAACACTAGCGCACAGAAGGAAATCCCATGATTGCTCAAGAACTCGAAGTCAGCCTGCACATGGCCTTTGTCGAGGCCCGTCAGCAACGGCATGAATTCATCACCGTTGAGCACCTGCTCCTGGCCCTGCTGGACAACCCCAGCGCGGCCGAGGTGCTGCGCGCCTGCGCCGCCAACATTGACGATCTGCGTGGCGCGTTGACCAACTTCATCAAGGACAACACGCCCCAGGTGGCGGGCACCGAAGAGGTGGACACGCAGCCCACACTGGGTTTCCAGCGTGTGATCCAACGCGCCATCATGCATGTGCAGTCCACCGGAAACGGCAAAAAGGAAGTGACCGGTGCCAATGTGCTGGTCGCTATTTTTGGCGAGAAGGACTCGCACGCCGTGTATTACCTTCACCAGCAAGGCATCACGCGTCTGGATGTCGTCAATTTCATTGCCCACGGCATCCGCAAGAACGATCCACCGGAAGGTGCCAAACCTGAGCCGTCTGCCTCGAACAGTGAAGGCGAGGAGGGCGCACAAGCCAGTAACGAGCGCGGCGAAAAAGCCTCGCCGCTGGAGCAATACACCAACAACCTCAACCTGGCCGCCAAGGAGGGGAAGATTGACCCACTGATTGGTCGCGAATACGAGGTGGAGCGCACCATTCAGATTTTGTGCCGCCGCCGCAAAAACAACCCGCTGCTGGTGGGCGAAGCCGGCGTAGGTAAAACCGCCATTGCCGAGGGATTGGCATGGCGCATCACCCAGGGCACAGTGCCCGAGATCCTGGCCGAAGCCCAGGTGTACTCGCTGGACATGGGCGCCTTGTTGGCCGGCACCAAATACCGTGGGGATTTCGAGCAACGCCTCAAGGGTGTGCTCAAAGCGCTCAAAGACAAACCCAACGCCGTCTTGTTCATTGATGAAATCCACACCTTGATTGGTGCGGGTGCAGCCTCGGGCGGCACACTGGACGCCTCCAATTTGCTCAAACCAGCGCTGTCCAGTGGTCAGCTCAAGTGCATTGGCGCGACCACCTTCACCGAGTACCGTGGCATTTTCGAGAAAGACGCTGCGCTGTCTCGCCGCTTCCAGAAAGTGGACGTGGTCGAGCCCACCGTGTCAGAAACCGTGGATATCCTCAAAGGGCTCAAGAGCCGTTTTGAAGAGCACCACAGCGTCAAGTACGCCAATGCTGCGCTGCAAGCTGCCGCCGAGCTGTCGGCCAAGTTCATCAACGACCGCCAGTTGCCCGATAAGGCCATTGACGTGATCGACGAGGCGGGAGCCGCCCAGCGCATCCTTGCGCCGTCCAAGCGAAAAAAGACCATTGGCAAAGCCGAGATCGAGGACATCGTGGCCAAGATCGCTCGCATTCCGCCCGCCAATGTCTCCAACGACGACCGAAGCAAGCTTCAGACCATTGAACGCGACCTCAAGGCCGTGGTTTTTGGCCAGGACAAGGCGCTCGAGGTGCTGTCGTCTGCGGTCAAGATGGCCCGTTCCGGTCTGGGCAAGCAGGACAAGCCCATTGGCGCCTTCCTCTTCAGTGGTCCCACAGGTGTGGGCAAGACCGAAGCGGCCAAGCAGCTGGCCTACATCATGGGCATCGAGCTGGGTGAATGCGACCTCAACGACGCGGCGTCCCGGGAGGACGTGGTGCAGGTCGTGGCCGACTGCGCCCGACGGGACCCCGACGCGACGTGGGTCCGGGGGGGAGGCTTCCAGCTTCCCCTCTTCACCGG
>JALRIL010000046.1 GCA_023255445.1 Limnohabitans sp.
GGCTTGGAATCACGACCGTTGCGCGTAGAGCCGCCGCCTTTTTTCTGTGCCATGACCTATTCTCCTCAGGCAGCGATTGCACCGATTTGCAGTTCGGTGAACTGCTGACGGTGACCCTGACGTTTCTGATAGTGCTTACGACGGCGCATCTTGAAGATGTGCACTTTGTCGTGCTTGCCATGTGCCAAAACTGTGGCTTTGACTGTGGCGCCGGACACCAGGGGCGTGCCGATTTTGAGGTCTGCGCCGTTGCCGACTGCGAGAACTTGATCGATCACGATTTCCTGGCCAACGTCCGCAGCAATCTGTTCTACTTTGATTTTCTCGCCGGAAGCAACGCGATACTGCTTGCCACCGGTTTTTATGACCGCGTACATATATGACCTCTTCGAATTGGGAGTCTCTTACGGGGCGAATTCCCCACAGAGCCTTTGATTCTACCACGCCTGAAAACCGCATTCAAGCGACCTATAATTTGCCCACTTGCAGGGGAAGTTTGCCCTGCACCGCAAGGAAATCCTGAAGTTGTCCGCCTCCATCCACTCCACCGCTGACGTTCTGCAACTGGTTGCCGCCGACATGGCCGAGGTGGATCGCGTGATCGCGCAACGCCTGGACTCGGGTGTGCCCCTGGTGGGCGAAGTGGCGCGTTACATCATTTCAGCCGGCGGCAAGCGTCTTCGGCCTGTCTTGCTGCTCCTGACCTGTGGCGCGTTGGGCTACACCGGAACCCAGCATCACAACCTGGCCGCTGTGGTGGAATTTATTCACACAGCCACCCTGCTGCACGACGATGTCGTAGATGAATCCACCCTGCGGCGTGGTCGCCCCACCGCCAATGAAAGCTTTGGTAATCCAGCCAGCGTGCTCGTGGGCGACTTCCTGTATTCCCGCGCTTTCCAGATGATGGTCGATGCCAACAGCATGCGCATCATGCAAGTGCTGGCCGACGCCACCAACGTGATTGCCGAAGGCGAAGTGCTTCAGCTCATGAACATGCACGACGCCAATCTCAACGAAGACGGTTACCTGCGCGTCATTCGCTCCAAAACCGCCAAATTGTTTGAAGCCAGTGCTCGCCTGGGCGCCATCCTGGGCAACCAGTCTGAGGCTATCGAAGAGGCCTGCGCCACATACGGACAGGCCTTGGGTACAGCCTTTCAGGTGATTGACGACGTTCTCGACTACGACGGCAACGCTGACGAAATGGGCAAGAACCTGGGCGATGACCTGCGCGAAGGCAAGGCCACCCTGCCCTTGATTCTGGCCATGCAAAAGGGCAGCGCCGAACAAAGCCAAACCATCCGTGATGCCATTGAAAACGGCAGCGTGGACCAGCTTCAGAACATCGTTGACATTGTCCGCAGCACCGGGGCGCTGCAAGGCACCCGCGAGGCGGCAGCTGCCGAAGCCCAACGCGCCATCGACGCCGCCCTTCAACTGCCGGACAACGCCCATCGCCAAGGCATGGTGGCGCTGGCCTCTCAACTGCTGCAACGCCGCACCTGAGCCCTGCCCAAGCCGTCTTGTGCAAGCCTTTTGCCGCTACAATATCGGGCTTGGCGGGGTGTAGCTTAGCCTGGTAGAGCGCTACGTTCGGGACGTAGAGGCCGGAGGTTCGAATCCTCTCACCCCGACCATCACATCATCATTCAAACCCACTGTTTCGCGTGAACTGTGGGTTTTTTTTCATGGCCAGAGTGGCACGCACTGCTCATGGTCAATGCGCATTGACCTGCAGAGGCAAGATCTCCATGATGGAGTCCAAAAACATCAGGGAGACAAACCATGGCCGAGCCCCAAGTCCAGGCGGGCGACGATGCGCCTGCCGTGCTTTACCTGCAAAAGGTGCTTGAACAAGCTGCGCAGCTGCAGGCGTCTGACGTCCATGTGGAGCCGTACGAGCATCAATTGCGCATTCGCGTTCGGGTCGATGGTGTGCTGCGCGAAATCGACAAACCACCCTTGCCCCTCAAAGATCGGCTGGCTTCTCGCATCAAGGTTTTGTCGCGCCTGGACATAGCCGAAAAACGCTTACCTCAAGACGGGCGCATGAAGCTGAGCTTACCCTCCGGCAAAGAGCTGGATTTACGCGTGAGCACCCTGCCCACTTTGCATGGCGAAAAGCTGGTGCTGCGTTTGCTGGACAACCACCATGCCATGCAACCCCTGAACACACTGGGCTATGAACCCGAACAACTGAGCCTGGTGATGGAAGCGATTGCTCGACCCGAGGGACTGGTTCTGGTCACCGGGCCCACGGGCGCTGGAAAGACCCAGTCGCTGTATGCCTGCCTGCATCAGCTCAACCGCGAAGGGGTCAACATTTCCACCGTGGAAGACCCCTGCGAAATTCCGATGCCCGGCATCAACCAGGTCAATGTGCAAGACAAACCCGGGCTGGACTTCGCCATGGTGCTTCGCGCATTTCTGAGGCAAGACCCCGATATTTTGATGGTGGGCGAAATCCGCGATCTTGAAACTGCCCACATTGCCATTCAAGCCGCGCAAACGGGTCATTTGGTGCTGTCCACTTTGCACACCAATGATGCACCGTCCACGCTGTCTCGACTGGTGAACATGGGCGTGGCCAGTTACAACATGGCCGCCAGCGTGAAACTGGTGACCGCCCAGCGGCTGGTGCGCAAGTTGTGCCATGCATGCAAACAACCTGTAACTTGGTCACCGCAGACATGGATGCATATGGGTGGCGACAACACCCAGCAAACGATCACGGGCTTTGACGCGCATACACAGGGGTGCGACCAATGTCATCAGGGCTACCTGGGCCGTACCGGTATTTTCGAAGTGATGCCTGTTCGCGGCGCGTTGCGCGATCTGCTTTTGCAGCACGCCCCCGCCAGCGCCCTGGCAGCGCAAGCACGCCAGGATGGGGTTTTGACGCTGCGGCAAGCCGGGCTGCGTAAAGTCCTGCAGGGCATCACCTCGGTGCAGGAGGTCATGAGCAGCACGCAGGAGCTGGCATGAAACCCCGGGCGCAAACTGACCGTTGGCCCTGGCGATGGCAGACCGAATGGCAAGCCCATGGATCCGATGGGCGTTTGATCAAAGAGCAACTTGCCGGCCGGCAACCCAAAGCGCTGGTCATGGCCCAACTACGCCTTCAAGGCATGAAGCCTCACCGCGTTCGCCACCGGCTTCGCAAGACGGCATTGACACTTCGGCCCAAAGACATCACCAGTTTGACACGACAGCTCAGCACCCTGATCAAAACCGGCGTACCGCTGCTCCAGGCTTTTGAATTACTGTCACGCACCCAAACCCCTGGAGCTTTGCGCCTACTGATCCTGCACCTGCAGCAAGCCATTGCACAGGGAAGCAGTCTCGCGGAGGCCTTGCTCAGCAGTGGCCACTTCAGCTCGCTGTACATCAGCATGGTGCAGGCCGGCGAAACAGCCGGCATTCTGGACAACTGCCTGGAGCGGTTGGCTGACACCCTGGAGCGCAACGCGCTGCTGGCAGGCAAGGTTCGATCGGCACTGGCCTACCCGGCCATCGTCTTGGTCATTGCCTTGTTGGTGCTGGCCCTGATCATGGTCGGTGTTGTGCCTGTGTTTGAAGAGGTCTTCAGGGACTCCGGGCAGGCGCTGCCCTGGCAAACCCAAATCATCCTGGCCTTGAGTCGATGGTTGTCCGCATGGTTTCCAGGCTTGCTTCTTCTGTTGCCAATCACGTATGCGCTGCATGCAAGTGGCAAACTGCAAAACGTTCAACAGGGTCTGGAAAAACTCCAATTGCGCATACCTGGCTTCCAAGGCCTGGTCCGTACTGCGGTCATGGCCCGTTGGAGTCAAACCCTGGCGGCACTTTTGGCAGCAGGTGTGCCGCTGGCCGAAGCCTTGCCGGCCGCAGGGCAGGCCTGTGACCACAGCGTCTACCAGCAGCTCAGTGGCAAATGGTGTCAACAGGTCGAACAAGGCACGCAGCTGAGTGAAGCCTTGGCTCAACACGGACATGTCCCCCCACTCATCGTGCAAATGGTGCACACCGGCGAAGAAACTGGTGCCCTGGCTTTGCTGCTGGACCGCACCGGACAACTGATGGATGCGCAACTTCAGGAGCACATCCGCACACTCAGCACCATGATTGAGCCTTTGATCATTGTGATACTGGGTCTGGTGATCGGTTGTATCCTTGTGGCCTTGTACTTGCCAATTTTCCGAATGGGACAACTGTTTTGATAGTCGCTGATTGGACATGGCCACTGGTCGCCTTGCTGGGCCTGGTGTTTGGCAGCTTTTTGAATGTGGTGATCTATCGCCTGCCGCAGATGATCCTGCAAGGGGAAGCGACGGTCGCCCACCCTACCCCACCCCTGACGCTCAGTCACCCTCGCTCGCATTGCCCGCATTGCGGTCACACCCTCGCGGCTTGGGAATTGATGCCAGTGCTCAGTTTTGTCCTGCTGCGCGGCCGCTGCCGTGTCTGCAAAACCTCCATCAGCTGGGCCTACCCGCTGACCGAACTTTTCAATGCAGCCTTGTGGGTCATATGCATCGCTTACTTTGGCCCCACCCCTCAAGGCTGGAGTTGGGCGGTTTACGCCTCGGCACTTCTGGCCTTGGCACGCATTGACCTGCGCAGCACGTTGCTGCCTGATGCCCTGACCTTGCCCCTGCTCTGGGCGGGACTGTTGTTGGCCAGCGTGGGATGGACAGGCACATCCTTGCAGAACGCCGTATGGGGTGCGGCGATAGGTTACAGCCTGTTTTGGGCGCTTGACCGGCTTTACCTGCGCGTGCGCGGTCGCCATGGCATGGGCGGCGGCGATGCCAAGCTCCTGGCGGCCATGCTGGCCTGGCTGGGCTGGCCTGCCATGGTCGCAGTCCTGTTGCTGGCCAGTCTGAGCGCCTTGCTGGTGGTACTGGTACAAAGCTTGAGAGGGCGTGTCCAGGCCGATACACAGATTCCCTTTGGCCCCTATCTGGCGTTGGCTGGCCTGGTCTTGATGGTCTGGCATCCGCTGCCGGGGCTGTGAGACACTCGCGCAATGAACACTACGTCCGCCTTACGCATCGGTTTGACAGGGGGCATCGGCAGCGGCAAAAGCACCGTCTCCTCCATGCTGGCCCAACGTGGAGCTGTGGTGATCGATGCGGACGCGATTTCCCGCCAGCTGACGGCACCAGGCGGCGCTGCACTCCAAGCCATTGCCCAGGCCTTTGGTGCACACATGATCACACCTGACGGCGCCATGGATCGTCAGGCCATGCGAACGCTGGTCTTTGGCGACCCCTCTGCCCGCAAGCAGCTTGAAGGCATTCTTCACCCACTGGTGACGCAATCCATTCGGCAGCAGGCTCAAGCTGCCACCACGGCCGGCGCACGCGTGGTGGTGCTCGACATCCCCTTGCTGGTGGAAGGCGGCGACCGGTGGCTGAAGGAAGTCGATCGGGTCCTGGTCGTGGATTGCAGTCCGGAAACCCAGATTCAGCGCGTCATACAGCGCAACGGCCTTGCACGTGAAGAGGTACAACGCATCATCGACCAGCAAGCCAGTCGAGAGCAGCGTGCCCGTGTCGCGGATCTCATCATCCTCAACGAAGGACTGGACCTGCCCGGTCTACAAGCCGAAGTGGGAAAAGCAGCCCAGCAGTTCGGGCTATGATTGAGGCTTGAGGAACACCCTGCGTGATACTGTACGAATTCCCATTTAACGAGCGCATCCGCACCTACCTGCGGCTGGAAGATCTGTTCGCCCGCTTTGGCCAGCTGGTACCTCGCAATGAGCCGGTGGATCACCACTTTGCCTTGACCACACTGTTCGAGATCATGGACGTGGCCAGCCGCTCCGAACTCAAAAGCGATGTGCTCAAGGATCTCGACCGCCAACGACAGCTCTACAACAGCTACCGTGGCAACCCGGCCATCTCCGAGCAAGCCCTCGACCAGGTCATTGCTCAGCTTGACGCCCATTTTGAAGCGATCAACGAACAGGTGGGCAAACTCAGCACGCCAGCTCAGGACAGTGAGTTTTTGGGTGCACTGCGCAGCCGCAGCAGCATTCCAGGAGGCACTTGCGAATTCGATCTGCCCGGCTACCACGCCTGGCAACACAACCCGGCCGAGCGCCGCCGTGAAGACATGCTGCGCTGGAGCGCCAGCTTTGTCCCGCTCTCGCAAGCCATTCGTAGCCTGCTTCAAATGCTGCGCGAATCCGGCAAGTTCCAGAAAATGATGGCCGTGGGCGGTCAGGTACAGCAAAACCTGCCGCAGGGGCGAACGTTCCAGTTGCTGCGCTTGCGTATTGACCCGAGCCTGGAGGCCGTGCCAGAAATCAGTGGTAACCGCTTGTTGGTGGTCATGCGCATGATGCGTGCGCAAGATGGTCGTCTGGCTCCTATGGCCGAAGACGTGCCCTTTGAAATGTCCTTGTGCGCATGAGCGCCTCGTCAACACACCCTGTAGACAAACGCATCGTTGCATGCCCAGCCTGTGGCGGTGACAGCATTTACGCCATCAGCAATCCCTACCGTCCGTTTTGTTGCGCTCGCTGCAAAGGCATCGACTTTGGTGCCTGGGCCAGTGAATCCTTCAGACTGCCGGAAGACACACCACCCGATGGTGAGTTTGGTGACCCCAAGCTGATGCAGTGATTCAGCCGTGCGTGGCGGCCTCAAAACCGCGCTCCTGGGCCAACCATTCCAGCACCGGCACCGTGCCTGGCAAGATGGGCACCACTTGAACGGGCAATTGCTGCCAGGCAAACGACTGGCCTTCACGCATTTGCAAATCGCCCTGCCACTGCCAGACCTTGCAAAAATGCAGGCGAACCAGGGCATGAGGGTAATCAACCATTTGCGTCTTCCAAAGCTCAGCCCCACCGATGGTGATGCCCAGCTCTTCCTGCAACTCACGTCGTAAGGCTTGCTCGACGCTTTCGTTCAACTCCAGCTTGCCCCCCGGGAATTCCCAGTAGCCTTCGTAGACTTTGCCGGTTGGTCGTGATGTGAGTAGAAAGGCGCCGTCAGTGCGCACAAGCACACCAACCGCTACTTCGGTTACTTTGCGCTGCGCACCACCCTCGCGCTCACATTGGCCGTCGGCCACCAGCACCTCGCTCATGCTCAGGCGACACGCCCCATGAAGTCACGCGCAAACTGATACGCCACACGGCCGCTGCGTGAGCCGCGCTCCAGCGCCCACAGCAACGCAGCTGGACGGGCCTCTTCAATTTGCGCAGCACTGGCGCCCAGAGCACCCAACCACTGATTGGCAATGGTCAGGTATTCATCCTGCGAGAAGGGATAGAAGCTGATCCACAGGCCAAAGCGCTCAGACAGCGAGATCTTTTCCTCCACGCCCTCGCCTGGATGTACCTCGCCATCGGGCGTGTGCTTGTAGGTGAGGTTCTCGCTCATGTATTCGGGCAGCAAGTGACGACGGTTGCTGGTGGCACACACCAGCACATTGGGCGTGGCCGCAGCGACCGAGCCGTCGAGGATGGACTTGAGCGCCTTGTAGCCCGGCTCGCCGTCCTCAAAGCTCAGGTCATCGCAATAGACCATGAATTTTTCAGGGCGTCCAGCGACCACGTCGATGATGTCGGGCAAGTCTGTCAGGTCTTCCTTGTCGACTTCGATCAAGCGCAGGCCCTGGGGCGAAAAACTGTTGAGACAAGCCTTGATGAGCGAGGACTTGCCAGTGCCGCGTGCTCCGGTCAACAGCACGTTGTTGGCCGGGCGGCCTTGCACGAACTGCTCCATGTTGCGCTGCATTTTTTCTTTCTGGTCGTCGATTTCCTTGAGGTCATCGAGCGACATGGCTGCCACATGACGCACAGGTTCGAGCACGCCATGTCCGCTGGCGCGTTTGCGGTAGCGCCAAGCCACCGCCTGGCTCCAGTCTGGGGCCGACAAAGGCTGGGGCAAGACCGACTCGATGCGGTCCACCAGCTGGCTGACCTTGTCCAGCAATTGTTCCAGCGCGGTACTCATGATCTGTAATCAGCGTTGATGGTCACATACTCGTGGCTGAAGTCGCAGGTCCAAACCGTGTGGCTGGCCTGACCACGGCCCAGCCCCACGCGCACCGTGATTTCAGACTGCTTCATCACGCGCTGTCCGTCTTCTTCCTTGTACTGCGGATGACGGCCGCCCATGGTGGCCACATGCACATCATCCAGATGCAGTTCAATCAAGCCCTGGTCCAGGTCTTCAATACCGGCGTAACCCACCGCTGCCAGAATGCGGCCCAGGTTCGGGTCGCTGGCGTAAAACGCTGTCTTGACCAAGGGCGAATGCGCAATCGCGTAGGCCACTTGTGCGCATTCCTGCGCGTTGCGTCCACCCTCCACCGCCACGGTGATGAACTTGGTGGCACCCTCACCATCGCGCACGATGGCATGCGCCAGCTGGCGCGCCACCTGCAGCATGGCCTGCATCAGGGTTTGACCTTGCGCACTGCTCCAGGACGTGATGGGTGCATGGGCGGCCTTGTGCGTGGCCATGACCACAAAGGAGTCATTGGTGGAGGTATCACCGTCCACCGTGACGCAATTGAAGGAACCATCGGCCAGCGTTTTGGCCAGACCGCTCATCAGCTCGGGCGCAATGGCCGCATCGGTGGCCAGAAAACCCAGCATGGTGGCCATATTGGGGCGGATCATGCCTGCGCCTTTGCTGATGCCGGTCACGGTGACGGTAACGCCATCCAACTGCACCTGCACGCTGGCCGCCTTGGGCACGGTATCGGTCGTCATGATGCCCTCGGCCGCCAGTGACCATTGGTCGGCCTTGGCCGCTGCAATGGCTTGGGGCAAGCCGGCGATGATTTTGTCCACCGGCAGCGGCTCCATGATCACCCCCGTGGAAAACGGCAACACCTGCTGAGCGTTACAGCCCAGCAACGTGGCCATGGCCTCGCTGGTCTGACGGGCATGCGCCAGGCCCGAGGCACCGGTACCAGCGTTGGCGTTACCGGTGTTGACCACGAGGGCGCGCACACCTTGGCCTGCGGCGAGATGCTCGCGGCAGACCTGCACTGGCGCAGCGCAAAAACGGTTTTGGGTGAACACACCTGCAACACTGGTGCCTTCGTCCAGCAAAAACACCGTCAAATCCTTGCGGTTGGCCTTGCGCACACCCGCCTCGGTGATGCCAATTCGCACGCCCGTAACTGCATGAATATCCTGGGGATTGGGGGCAGAAAGATGGACAGCCATGGGAGTCTTTCAGTCAGAAAACGAAGAAAAACGGGCCGAAGCCCGTTGTATGGAGCGCCAGGCTTTAGCTGAGTTTGCCATGGCAGTGCTTGAACTTCTTGCCGCTGCCGCAGGGACAGGGGTCGTTGCGCCCGACATGACCCCAGTCAGCCACTGGGGTATCCCCTGCGGCTGTGACTTGAGCTTGGCCAGTTTCATCTGGTGCGCTGTAGGTCACGTTGGCAATGTGCTCGGCACGCTCTTCAATGGCATGCGCAGCCTGATCAATTTGCTCGGGGGACTCGATCCGCACCGTCATCAAAATGCGAGTGACTTCGTTGCGCACCGCGTCCAGCAATAGGCCAAACAATTCAAACGCTTCACGTTTGTATTCCTGCTTGGGCTGCTTTTGAGCGTAGCCACGCAAATGGATTCCCTGGCGCAAGTAATCCAGCGCGCTGAGATGATCACGCCAGTGCGTGTCAATGCTCTGCAACAGCACCATCTTTTCGAAGGAAGTGAAGTTAGCCTCACCGACGGCATCAAGCTTGGCCTGGAACTGTTGCTCGGCAGCCTGCAATACGGTTTCGAGCACATCTTCGTCGGTCAGGTTTTCTGAGGCCTCCTGGCGAGCCTGTAATGGCACAGACAACTGCCACTCGTCGGCCAACACCTTCTCCAGGCCCGGCAGATCCCACTGCTCTTCCACGGAATCGGCAGGCACATATTGGCGCACCAGGTCGGTAAAGCAGCCTTCTCGCAACGAAGCCATCTGCGCGCTGAGATCGCTGGCGTCCAGAATGTCATTGCGCTGCTGATAGATGACCTTTCGCTGGTCGTTGGAAACGTCGTCGTACTCCAGCAGCTGTTTGCGGATGTCAAAGTTGTGCGACTCGACTTTGCGCTGCGCGCTTTCAATGCTGCGTGTGACGATACCGGCCTCGATGGCTTCGCCTTCAGGCATCTTCAGACGGTCCATGATGGCGCGCACGCGGTCACCCGCAAAGATACGCATCAGCGGATCGTCCAGGCTCAGATAAAAGCGCGAGGATCCAGGGTCGCCCTGACGGCCGGATCGGCCACGCAACTGGTTATCGATCCGGCGCGATTCATGGCGCTCGGTGGCAATGATCCGTAAACCGCCCAGCTCCTTGACCTTGGCGTGGTCTTGCTGCCACTGCGCACGCAGCTGGGCAACGCGCTCTTCGCGCTGCTCAGGCGTGAGGGCTTCATCGGCTTCAATCGCCTGAATGTCTTTTTCGATATTGCCGCCCAACACAATGTCGGTACCGCGACCGGCCATGTTGGTGGCAATGGTGATCATGCCCGCACGACCGGCCTGCGCCACGATGTCGGCTTCGCGGGCGTGCTGCTTGGCGTTGAGCACCTGGTGCGGCAAGTTCGCTTGCGTCAGCAGCTGCGAAATCAGCTCGGAGTTTTCGATCGAGCTGGTCCCCACCAGCACGGGCTGACCCCGCTCGTGACACTCACGAATATCGTCAATGGCCGCCTTGTATTTTTCCTGGGACGTTTTGTAGACGCGGTCGAGCTGGTCAGCGCGCTGGTTTTTGCGGTGCGGCGGAATGACCACGGTTTCCAGGCCATAGATTTCCTGGAATTCGTAGGCCTCGGTGTCAGCCGTACCAGTCATGCCGGCCAACTTGCCGTAGAGCCGGAAATAGTTCTGGAAGGTGATGGAGGCCAGGGTCTGGTTTTCGGCCTGGATCTGGACGCCTTCCTTGGCTTCCACAGCCTGGTGCAGGCCATCGCTCCAGCGGCGACCGGCCATCAGGCGACCCGTGAACTCGTCAACGATCACGATCTCGCCATCCTGCAACACGTAGTGCTGGTCGCGGTGGTAAAGGTGCTGGGCACGCAGCGCGGCGTTAAGGTGGTGCATCAGCGTGATGTTGGCCGGCTCGTACAGACTGGCGCCTTCAGGGATCAGGCCCAGTTGCGACAGCACTTGTTCAGCCTTTTCGTGCCCCTGTTCGGTCAGGAACACCTGGCGGGATTTCTCGTCCACCGTGAAGTCGCCTGGTTTGGTGATGCCCTGGCCGGTACGCGGGTCTTCTTCGCCTTCTTGTTGGGTCAAGAGCGGCACCACCTGTTTGATGGCCAGGTACATCGCGGTGTGGTCTTCGGCCTGACCGCTGATGATCAGCGGCGTACGCGCCTCGTCGATCAGGATGGAGTCCACCTCGTCAACGATGGCGTAGTTCAAGACGCGCTGCACACGGTCATGGGCTTCGTAGACCATGTTGTCGCGCAGGTAGTCAAACCCGTATTCGTTGTTGGTGCCGTAGGTGATGTCAGCGGCGTAAGCGGCCTGCTTGTCTTCGCGAGACATGTTGGGCAGGTTCACACCCACCGACAAGCCCAGAAAGTTGTACAGACGGCCCATCCACTGCGCATCGCGCCCAGCCAGGTAATCGTTGACGGTCACCACGTGCACGCCCTTGCCGCTCAAGGCATTGAGGTAGACCGGCAGCGTAGCTGTCAGGGTCTTGCCTTCGCCGGTGCGCATTTCGGCAATCTTGCCGTGATGCAGGGTCATGCCCCCCACCAGCTGCACATCGAAATGGCGCATCTTCATGACGCGCTTGGCACCCTCGCGCACAACGGCGAAGGCTTCGGGCAGCAGGGCATCCAGCGACTCACCGGCTTGCACCCGGTCACGGAACGCCTGTGTTTTGCCGCGCAGCTCTTCGTCGGTCAGCCCCTCCAGGCCAGCTTCGAGAGCATTGATCCGTTCGACGGTCTTGCGGTATTGCTTGAGAAGGCGGTCATTGCGACTGCCAAAGATTTTGGTGAGGACGTTCAGAGACATGGCCGCGATTTTACCGGTTGGCTGTGACCGAATCGGCTGCGCCATGATGCATCCGGGATAATTGCTTGCAACCATGGAACGACGCCACTACGCCATCACCCTTGAGCAAGCCGCCCACGACTCGCCGGCGCTGGCTCGGCTGACCGAGCGCGTGCGCACCTCCAGCGACTGCCTGGCGGCCATTCGCCCCATGCTGCCCCCGACCTTGCGCACGCTTGTTCAAGCCGGGCCGTTTGACGAGGGCGCCTGGCACCTGCTCACCCCCTCGAACGCTGCGGCCGCCAAGATCCGTCAGTTTGTCCCCGCCATTCTGGCGCGGCTGCAGGAAAAGGGGTTGCCGGTCAAAGAAGTGCGGGTCAAAGTGCACCTGCCCACGCGCTGAAACGGACCGTGATTCAGGCCTCGTTGTAGCGATCACGTCGACCATGGTTGGTCAACTGCCCCAGTCGGTCATACATTTCCACCGAGTCCGGACCGGTGGCGCCAGACAAGGCCCTCAAGGCACCGCGAATCGCCATCAATTGACGCCCGATCAGCGTTTCATTGCGTCTGTAGCCTTCCTGGCAGAGGAGGATGATGTCCTTGAACGCACGCCACTCCTCGGTGTCCGTCTGCCCGGCTGTGCCTTGCTGGATCTTTTTGGCCAAGGCATCCAAGTCCGTCAACAAGGCCTGCTTTTCTGGCTGAAGAGCCTCAAAAGCCGTTAAATCCTGCTTTTTGAGCGCTTCAAATTCGGAATCGATGAGATTGAGGAGTCGCCGCGCCTGAGCCTGGGCTGACTCGGCGCGGGAAAGAGAAGGCGGTGGGGGAGACGAAGTGAAAGCCGTGGAGTTGCTGGACATAAAGACAGGTTTCCAGCATCAAGGGTAAATGGATCAGCCCTTGATCATTTGTTCAATGTTGTAGAAGCTCTCGGCGATGCGGCGAGCGTCCAGTGGATAGTCACCCTTTTGAATGGCCGCCTTGATGGCATCAACCTTGGCGCGGTCAAAGGAGTCCGTTTTCATGGCCTGTAGGGCCACATCGCTCAACTGAAGCTGATCACCCTGGGCTGCAACCGGCGTAGACACAGCGGCGCCCGAGCCAGCAGAGGCACGTTCGCCTGACTGGTCGAGCTTCTTCAACCCATCGCGCGTGCGAGGGTCGTTGAGCGCAATACGTGTGTAGTTCGAAATTGCATCGGTCATGATCTTCACTCCTGCCGGCTTACCGGCCTGCGGCCACAATGATAGCCCTTGTCATCTGCATCGGCAGCAAGAACGGAAACTTTAGGGTAGATCCGGATATTGACCCCAAAATTGTTCATCACATGGCCTCCAAACTGTTGGGGCCCATGACCTTACCTGTCAGGATTCGACCCGACTCGCGGTTTTTCAAGCGAATCGAGTCCCCTTTTCGACCATCCTGCAGGGCCTCGACCTGTGCTGAAACAGCAAATCCATTCGATTGTCGAAGGGTCAGGGTCACGGTTTGACCGCGTTTGACCATCAAAGCCGGCCGCAAATCGGCGCTACGCAAGGGCTTGCCTGCCAGCACATCCCGGGTCAACTCTGCATCAACAGCATTATCAATATTGTCAATGCTTTGCATGGGCAAGTCAGCCACAGGCATTTGAACGACCTGCATTTGAGCTGCACTCAGGCGTGTGCCGCGCAGCAACCCCTGGCGCAGCACAACCGCCGGGCGGGTTGTAGCTTGCGGCGCTGATTTTTCAGCGCTACCCACACCCGCCGGGCCAGCGCCTTTGGCAATGCGCACATAAAACTGAACCACGGGGGTGCCGCATCGGGCCCGCACAGTGTCCTGACTGGAAAAGGGGAAGTCGTAGTGCCAGCCCCCCGTGTCCTTGCACACAGGCACCTGCAAACGACCATCCAGCTCTCCCAGCGCCACCTCCTTGACCGCCACATGGCGTTGGGCCGCCACCCATTTCTGAGCGCCCACAAGCATGCCTTCCGCCGGACTGGCCGCTGCGGCCAACCCTGTACACAGCCACAAGGCCAGCCCCAAGCCCAGGTGTCTTCGGCCTGGCTTGAGATCGGCAACAGTGCTTTGGCACGCTCTTTGCATAAAACCCACGTGTAGAAATTCCGTCAAGGTGTGAATCGTGCTCAGTGTCACGCAAAAAACGGGCCAATTGCAATATGGTGGCCCCGCCAACCCGAGTTCTGTCAAGCAGGACGCATCGGGCTTTGGCGATGTTTTGCGCGCTGAACAATCGTCCAGTACGTCCACACCCACCCACATCAGCCAGGTTCGCCCTGGCGACACCCTCATTGGCCTGGTCAAACAACAAGCCGCGCGCGCGGGCGTCAATCTGAGCGAAAACGAGGCCATGCGCCAAGCCCTGCGCTCGGCCCAGGCCAACGGCATCAGCAACCCTGACCTGATCTTTCCGGGCCAGGATGTCGACTTTTCGACACTGAACGCCAACTTTCTGGCCCGCGCTGCGGCCAAGCAAAGCAGCGCAAACGCACCCGCCCTGGCGTCCACAGGACAGCCCTCCACCCAGGAAACCCTGCGCGCCCGTCAGGCGGCCCAAGGCGGCAGCGTGCTGAGCCAGACGCTTGAGCGTGCGGTAGACAAAGGCTACATCAGCAAAACCGAGCAAAGCCAGGTGCATGCACGCATCCTCAAGCTCGCGGACGACTTCAATTTTGACCCCGACGACTTTGCGCACGTGGCCATGATGGAAAGCGACGGCCTCAACCCCCGCGCCACCAACGGGCAGTGCCACGGCATCATCCAGTTTTGCGAGGGCCCAGGACGCGGCGCAGCCAGCGTCAACAAACAAGGCCAAGCCTCCAGCATTCGCAACATGAGTGTGTTGCAGCAACTTGATTTGGTCGAAAAGTACTTCCGCGATGTGGGCCTGGACGGCTCGGACCAGAAGCTCAAGCTCGATGACCTGTATCTCAGCGTCCTGACCCCCGCTGCGCGCGCCTACCGCGAGCCTCACCAGGCGTTGCCCATTGCCGGCACCCAGGCTGCAGCCCTGCATGTCAACGGCCAGCGCAGTCGCCCCATCACCCGCAACTCAATCGTCCAGGGACTGATTCAAAACAGTCTGGACCGCCTGGTCAGCACCCGCACAGCCCTGGAAGCAAGCCGCGCATTCACAGCCCTGCAGCCTCCCGGCCAGGCTGAAGGAATTTTGACAGGTGACTCTTTACCGTCGGCAAAACAACGGCAAAACCTTGCCGCCAACGGCGCGCAAGTGTCAAACCCCACAACAAACCGACCTCCCAATCCGACTTCTTCAGAGGAAAGCTGATGTTGGCACGGCATTTGCATGAAGACCCGCATCCATCACGTCAATGGTCGTTCACGCCAGTGCAAATGACCGCAACAGACAGGACAACGAGATGAGTCTCTTGAATGGTTTAGACAACGTTTTCGGCAATCACGAACAAGCGCTGCAGCTCAAAAGCCAGCGTCTGGATCTGCTCGCCCGCAACATTGCCAATGCCGACACGCCCAACTTCAAAGCGCGTGACCTCGACTTCAAGGCTGTGCTCAGTGGTCTGGCCAACGACACCCGCATGGAAGCCACCGCCATCGGCCACTACAAGGTAGGCGAAGGCCTGGACAGCAACGGTTTGCGCTACCGCACACCTTTCAACACCTCGTTTGACGGCAACACCGTCGAACTCAACGTCGAGCAGGCGCAATTTGGTAAGGCTACGGCTGACTACCAGGCCACGCTCAGTTTCCTGGAAAGCCGCGTCAGCGGCATGCGCCGTGCGCTCAAAGGAGAGTAACCATGTCACTTGACAACATCATTGGGATTGCAGGGACCGCCCTGAACGCGCAAATGGTGCGTATGAACTCGACCGCCTCCAACTTGGCCAACGCTGATACCGTCAGCACCAAGGAAGAAGACGCATTCCGCGCCAAGCGCCCCGTCTTCAAGGCGCTGATGCGCAACGAAATGGTTAACGCAGCCGCTTCCTATATTGGCGGCGTCAAGGTCGATCACATGACAGACGACCCGACACCCATCAAGAAAACCTATGAGCCGCACAACCCGTTGGCCAATGCCGAAGGCTTTGTTTTCCACTCTAACGTCAGCGAGGTTGGCGAAATGGTCGAAATGATGGCCGCCTCCCGCGCATATCAAAACAACGTAGAGGTCATCAACACCACGCGCCAGCTGATGATGCGCACCCTCGAAATCACCCGTTCCTGATAGCGGAGACTTTGCATGACCATGCTCACCACAAACAGCATCAGCGCCAACCTCTCCATCAACAGCCCGGGGGCAAAAACCAACGGCGAAGACATGGACCGCACGGCTTTTCTGAAGCTGTTCACGACGCAGCTGCAAAACCAGAACCCGCTGGACCCCGTCAAGAACGAAGCCTTTGTGGCTCAGCTGGCCCAGTTCTCGCAGCTTGAAGCCACCACCAAAATGGCCGACTCGCTCGACACCATGGCCAGCACGGCCCAGGCCGACCGGCTCCTTCAAGGTGCCGCCCTGATTGGCAAACGCGTCAGCGCGCCAGACGGCACTGCCGAACTGGTCGATGGTGCCAACATCAGCAGCATCATCACCATCCCCAACGGTGCCGACAAAATCAATGTGGATGTTTATGACGCTGCGGGCAACAAGATCTCCACCCGCGCCATGGGCCGCCAGATGCCGGGCGAAGTCAACATCAGCTGGGACGGCACCAACAACCTGGGCGAACGCCAGGACCCGGGGCGCTACAAGATCGTGGCCTCCATCAGCAGCATGGGTCAAGTCACCCAAATGCCCATCACCACACCCAACACTGTGACCAGCGTGACCTACAGCGCTGCTCAAAACGATCTGATCCTTGAACTTGAAGACGGCTCGACTGTAGCGCTGTCCAAAGTCAATTCTGCCTACCGATAACCGCCATCAGGAGACTCCGCCATGTCGTTTTACACCTCCCTCACTGGCCTGAACGCCGCCACCGCTCAATTGAGCGTGACCAGCAACAACATTGCCAACGTTGGCACCACAGGCTTCAAACGCTCACGCGTGGACTTTGGCGACATCTTCGCCACCTCGCCACTGCAACGCGCGGCGTCGGTCATCGGACAGGGTGTGGCCATCAAATCGGTCACGCAGGAATTCAGCCAGGGCAACCTGCAGTTCTCGGCCAACTCGTTGAACATGGGTATCAGCGGCGATGGTTTCTTCGTCATGAAGTCGGCCGATGGCCTGCAAGACGTCTACACCCGCAGCGGAGAATTCGTGCTCAATGAAGACTACGCCGTGGTCAACGCCTCCAAGCAAACGCTGATTGCTGCCGCAGTTGACGACGCCGGCAAAGCCGACTTGAGCAAACTCAGCAAACTGGTCATTCCTCGCGCCACCATTGGCGACGCCCGTGAGACCACCGAAGTCAACCTGGGCCTGAACCTGCCAGCCGATGCAGCCGTCATCAAAGCGCCCTTCAACCCTGCTGACTCGACCACCTACAACCTGACCACAGGCGTGACCGTGTTTGACGAAGCCGGCAATGGTTACCTGGCCACGGTGTATTACGTCAAAACCCAGAACGCCACCACCACCGACCCCACCAACAAATGGCAAACCCATGTGTTCATCGGCGACACCAAACTGGAAGAAAAACTCATCCAGGCCACGGACACCAGCGGCGCCAAACTGTTTGTGAACCAGTATGGTGAAACACGCAGCTTTCCAACAGGCACAGAACCCCCGGTGTACGAGGGCACACCTCTGTACTACCTGGACAGCCTGAACGACCGGATCGACTCCACCCCCGCCACTGCCAAGGGTGATGCACTGACGCTGACCAAGATCACCAACTGGCAGACGGGCTACGCTACTGACAAGCTGCGTTCGAACTCGACCGCCAAAACCGGATTCACCGTTAGCAACACGGCAGATACGCTCGGCAATGGTACGGTCATGACGATGGTGGCAGGCACAAAGACATACACCTTCACTGCAGACAACACCAACACTTATGCCAACGGTCTCGCGGACATTGCCTCAAAAATCAATGCAGACAGTACTGTCGCCTTTGGCGCGAGTGTGGATGCGTCTGGTCAACTGATCATCACGGCTGATGCTCCTGGCGCAGCATTGCCAATATTCACTTTCTCCACCACCCCTAGCGGCGGCACACCCACCGCCATCACCGCCAACCCGGCTTTGACCCAATCTTGGCAAACAGGTGCAGGTTTTTACCTGAACGTGGACAACTCCAAAGAGCCAATTTACGTTGATCTGTCTTCGCTGACGGCAGAAAACACCGCCATCACCGGCGCCGACATGGCACGCGAGATGACCAAGCTGATCAACCAGCAATATGGCGATGAGCGTTATTTCGATTTCACAAACTATCTGAACACCGACAAGGACAAAGTTTCCTTGTTCCAGCTTGCGGTGACCACGGCAGAAGAGTCCGCCGCGCAAGATGACTTCAAGATGATCAATTTTGAAGTGGGGCCCAAAGAAGACATGAGCAAAGTCACGGTGGAAGACGCAGTGACCAGAATTCAAGACGCTGTTCGCGCGATCAACCCCGACATCACCGTCGGGTATGACGCCGTCAACAAGAGCTTTACTTTCAAGGACAGCAGCGACACGAATCGTGTTCACCTGCGCTCTGCAGGTGGTCTGGCCTCTGATGCTTTCTTTGGCATGGGCGGTACGCAGTACACCACTGTGGATCCAACCACCGGTCTTTATGACGCATACACGATCCCTAATGGCGACATGATTCGCGAAAAGAGTGATCAGCGCTATGGCATCAAAGTCAGCTTTGGCGACGAAGGCTTCAGCATTTCATCCGGCTCCACTGGCGACAACTCCAGTATCTCCATCTACGGCGCATCCGATATCGCCAAAGAGTTATTTGGTCTCAGCAGCGCGACCGAAGCCAAAGATGGCAATTACGTTTCCACCGCTTTGACGCCTGCGCGCGGCATTTCCTCAGAGCCGGCCATTTTGCAAGGCAATACCATTGGCGTGAACCTGAACAACAAGTTCCGCGTGGACTCTACCAACAACACGTTCGTCGTTTCGGTGGACAACGTCAGCGGCACCGTAGAAGTTCCCGCCAAAGACGACTACACCATCTATTCGTTTGCAGCCGAACTGGAGCGCCGCATCAACGCCATGGTCGATAGCGAAGGCCGTACGGTCAACGGCGTCAAGGTCAATGTGGAGCAAACAGGCAACGGCACGGGCCGCCTGAGCTTCAGCACCGGCACCACTGGCAACAACGCTTTCATCCGCGTCTCTGGCGACAGCGTCTGGGGCTTGTCTGATGTGGGTAGCGCACGAGGCACCACCAGCCTCTGGGTACCCAACATCGAGACTTTGCAGGCCACCAACGCCGGCAACTCGCTGCTCTACATCTCTGCAGAAAACGACAACGATTTTGCAGAGTCCACCCAAGCCAGCAACGATACGCTGCCCGACTGGGTCCCGGTGTTCCTGGACAAGGGTGAGTTGACCTTTGACTCGCGTGGCAACCTGTACTCTCCCACAGTGGCCACTCGACTGGTGCAGCCCTCCGGGTCGGCTTACAACCTGAGCTTCTCGATGAACTACGAGGGCTCCACCCAGTACGCATCGTCCTTCTCCATCCTGTCGCAAGACCAGAACGGTAAGCCTGAAGGCGACCTGATTGGTCTGGATGTCGGCAACGACGGCTTGGTCATGGCCAGCTACTCGAACGGTACGCAAAAGAAGCTGGCCAAAGTGGTTCTGGCCAACTTCTCCGCCCCCACAGGTCTGCGCCAGATTGGTGACAGCAACTACGTGGCCACAGCACAGTCCGGCGCTCTGTCACTCGGCGAAGCCAGCTCGGCCGGCTTCGGCACCGTGCGTGCTGGCGCGACAGAACGAGCCAACGTGGACCTGACACAGGAATTGATTGAGCTCATCACGGCCCAGCGTAACTTCCAGGCCAACGCCAAAGCGATTGAAACCAACAACACGCTGACGCAAACCATGATCAACATCCGCTCCTGATCGGAATAAAGACCGATAGAGGTAAAGAAAATGGACCGTTTAGTCTTTAACGCTGCCGCGATTGTTGCCCACCAGGCCATCAGTCGCCAAATGCACACCAACGAGCTGGCCAACCTAAGCACGACAGGGTTCAAAGCCAGTTATGACGTGGCCATGCAGTCCATCAAAACGGACGGCAAGGGTTTCGATACACGCTTCCAGCCGGAACTTGTTGAAAAAGACATCATCAAGATGACGCCCGGCCCTCTAATGGTCACCGGCAATCCTCTGGACGTTGCCATGCAGGATGCAACAGTTTTGGGTGTGCAAGCACCCAATGGGGAGTTGGCCTTCACACGCCGCGGCGATCTTCGCGTCAACGCCACGGGGGTTCTGGAAACAGGTGACGGCAATATCGTTCGCGGAGAAGATGGTCCTATCACCGTACCCCAAGGCTTTCATTTATCCATCAACCGCGATGGGAGCATTTATGCAAGCGACCCCTCCCAAGCTGGCGTACAAAATGAACAGTTGATCGGAAAGCTTTTGCTACGCGACAGCAGCAACACACCTTTGCGTCGCCGCGAAGATGGACTCTTTCGTGTCGACCAAATGCCTTCAGGCTCTGACATCCCGGCCACTGACAAGACACCCTCCTTGATCGCACAAACGCTAGAGGGCAGCAACATCAATGCCATTGATGCCATGACAAAAATGATTTTTTACGCACGCACATTCGAAACACAAATTCGAATAATCAAAGATGCCAAAGAAATCGATAGTTCTGGCGCAACCATGACAAATGTGGTGGTATCGCCTCGCCCAGCTCCAGCTTGGACAGCAGCGCGAGCAATTGCGGATCCTCGGCCACATGCACGCCGTGACGGCGTGCCTCGTCAATGATGTCCTGGGCGAGTTCGGCATCGCCCTTGGCGGTTACCAGTGGGGTCGGGTTCTGACCGTATTCAAGCGCAATGGCCATTCGACGTGTCATGGTTCAAGCCTCGCAATCGATCAAACGGCCCGCCCCAGGGGATGGAGGTGACACAGTACGGTCAGGACGGGCGCCGTGAATCACCTGAAAGTCCACCAAGTTGAGTTGCGCTTCGCGCAAGGCGTCGCGTAGCAGATAACCCCGTTGTGCTGCCAGGGTGCGCACTTCCTCGCGCTCTGTCCACATCGTCAAGCCAATCCGGTCGGTTCCCATCACACGCGTACGCAACCAAATGCCGCCCCAGTCATCGTTTTGGGTATACAGGTCGACGTCCCAGACCGAATCCTGCGCTTGCTTGCCACGGCGCTCGTGTTGAATGCGCAGCTCGACAGGTGGGGCGTTCTGAAACGACAGAACCATATGCACAGGCACAGCGCGTCCGGCCTCCACCTGCAACGCCTGCAACTGGAAAGCCTCAATGTCATCGACCAACTCACCCAGCTTTTTGCTGGACACTTCATGGGCCGGATCCTGGGCCAGACGACTGACAAGCTGGCGCAACAGCAATTTCAGATCCATCGGCTCCGCCATCTTTTGTGCAAGCAGGGTCTCAGTCACAAAACCACTGGTGAACATGGCACGCTTCAAGGCAGGCCCGTCCAGCCCCTCCATCGTGGGTCGGCTTCGCTGTAATTGCTGAAACAGGGGGGCAATTTGCGGCAGTGCTGCAACGGCTGGGGCGACCATCTGCAACAGGCTCGTGGGTCTCAACGCCGACAACAAGGTTTGCAGGCCATTGGGCATCAACAGCAAACGATCCATCCTGGCGGGCGCGACCTGGGCTGCACTTTGCGTCTGAGCCTCCAAAGGCCGAAGCACGGCCGTGCCATTGGGCAACAGTTGCACCCGCATCGCAGGGGTGTCGCCAGCTGCGAGTTTCATGCCTGGCGGAGGATCCAGGGAGAGGCCCAGCAGGTTGAGTTTCAAGGCTTCGCTCTGCACCGACACCAGAGGCCGCACGATCTGATCTTCGCGCAGTCCTAAAGCCGCGACGTCCTGTACGGCAATCACAGGCATCTTGCCCTCGACCATGACTGGCATCGGGCGGCCCAGCAGATGTGTTGTTTCGCTGCCCGTGATCATGATGTGACGCTCCCGATCAGCCGGCGCTCAAGGGTATCGTACCCAGTTTTTCTGCTCGGGCCTCCATGCGCTCGTTGCCTTGCCAGTCTGGTCTTCCACATGCGGTACAGTCCCCTGACTGTTCCCGAGAGGGATGCTGACCGCGCTGGATTTCTGGGTAGGCAACAAAGCGACCAAGGTCTGTTCATTCGGAATGAGCAAGGTGCTTCCCACGTCCAGCCGATGCACATTTCCCTGTGCAAAGACGGCCGGATTCAGGCGAATCAAGGCCTGGCGCAAGAATTTTTGGCTGAACGCTGATTCGCCCAAGTGTTTGCGCAACAACCCATCAACGGTATCGCCAGGCTTGACCACGACCCGCATGGGCGAAGCAGAGGCATCAGCAACAACCACAGGCTGTGCTGCCAGGTTGCTGCTACGGTTGCTCCAGGTCTTTGCAGCATCGCCCAGCAGTGTGGTGAGCGCCGTATCCACGCTGGGTAGCGCCTCAGCTTCCGGGGCGTTGACCTCTTTGGCCATCGTTGCGGCGGACATGCAAAGGGCCAGAATGGCACCGCACAGAACGCTGCGCGGGGACCGCTGAACACTAAGGTAAGAGGTGCACATCTTTGATTCCTTTTCGCATCACAAGGGCATGGCGACCCAATCGCCTTGACGAGGCAAGGGTGCGCCCGCGAGTTGACGCAGCTCGGTTTGCCTTGCACCGACCCTGACCACCTCGGCCAAAGCCACACGCTCCATCGTTTTCGGCTCCAGCATACGCGCAGGAACACTTTGCCTGTCCAGCACCAGCAGACGGTCGCCCACTTTCAAACGTGACTGCTCACCTGCCGTCAACACCCACGACGGAGCATGGGTCGCACCCAACGGTTTCAAGGTGTACTGGATGGGCACACACGCTGTGGCCTGGTCAAGTTCGCGTACGGCTTGTACAAACTGCTCCTTGAGCACCTTCAAGACACCGGCTGAAGCATGGGCGTTTTCCGACAGGACATTTTCCAGTTTCGACTGGAACTGCCACACCGGTGCCTGACCGGATTTCAGCAGACGCAAATCGAGCAGCCACACCTCAGGCTCACGCAGATCGATCAGCGTACGTACGAATTCTGATGTCTTAGCCACACCTCCCGCATGACCGACATCATCGGGGTTCATGCGCTCAATGCGTACCTGCAACTGCCAGTCAGAGGTTTCGTGGGCACTGCCGAGCAAGGATGTCCAATACGCGCTTTGCACTTGCTCTGAAGCCGAAAAATCAGATCCTTGGGCGTACCACCGGTTCGACAGGTCCGTCAGGCCTGCCTGCACGTTCTGCATCTCCTGACCCAAGCTGGCCACAACCGCTGCATCGAGTTCACCTGTGCCTGTGCGCAGCTTGTAGTCCAGACGGATCGGCATACGTTGCCTGGGTGCTTGCGGTTTGCAATCAGCAGCGTCAGGATTTTTTTTCAGATAGTGAGGCAAGTTGACGCTTGAGGCCAGTCGCGCAGCCTCCTGGTCCCGGGTTTCCTGCCCGTTGTTGATGTACGCCAGTACGCGTACCCCCTTGACTTCGGCATCGGTGTTGTAGACCGTGGTTTCGTGCAAACGTCCATTGTGGTCAACCCAGGCCGTGGACAACACGCGCGTGGGAGCTTGCTCAACCGCACCCCAAATCGCCTGACGTATTGCCATCAATTGAAGCTCCGGGTCTTGCGGCTTTGCAACTGGCGTCTGTGCCGTGGCCGCTTGCGCAGCCCACACGCACGCTATCGAAAGCCAAAACCTGAACGCTGAAATCTGGTTCATGACACCGCCACGCATCCACTCATGGAGTGCGCTTAGCCCCAAGTTGACTCAGGTACAAGACACGCAACTCCTTGACGATATTTTTGTCCAGCGATAAGGTGGTTTCGTAGGTGTCTTCCCCCACGGGTGTGATGCTCACCAGCACCGCACCATAAATCACCCCTTCGACCTTCGCCCTGAAGTTGTCACTGAGCACGGTCATATCCGCCACGGTGGTGTTGGCATCGAGGTATTGACCATAGACTTGTTCAGCCAGCGAACGATACGCATCCAGCTTGGACGCTCGAATGGCCAGCAGTCGTTGCTGGGCTGGCAGCTTATGGTTTTGAATGGGGATGACGGCGTAACCCGTACCAATCAGCGTCTCGCGCTTTTCAACCATGGGGGATAGCATGGACTGCGATGCCTCTTGGGTACTGGCTGTATTGACCGACAGGGCCTGGCCCGACTGTGCGTTCTGAGGCAATGTTTGGCAGCCTGCCAGGGCAAGGCTACCCAGCAGCAGGGCTGAAGTGAGTTTGAATGGCTTCATTCTGTCGGCTCCAAAACAGGTAGGTTTCAGTTGCGGCAAGGCGATGGTTAGCCATCACTTGTCAAAAACTGTCCTTAGTGGAGTCGACAGCAGACGCAAAGTCTTTAGTCCACGGGCCGGCCCATGGGCCCGAAACGCTATTGCAGTGGGTACGCTTTCGGCCCCAAGGTGGGCGCCGCTTGCCTTCAGTGACGACCCGCCACGAGGGAAATCAACAACAGCAGCAATGCAACACCAGCCACCATAAAGGGGGCTTTGGGGGATCGCAATCCACTCAACACCTGCTGGAGTTTTGCAGGTTTGGGGGCAGGCTCAATGGGAACCTCAACAGGTGGCTGTTTTTCCTCCGCAGCGGGCTGTGTCTGGGCTTCTGGCTCAGGCAAGCGCCATTGCACAAAAAAACGTCCCAGTGGGCTGTCCAGAAACGCATCAGCAATCTTGGGACTGGACAACAAGAGCAAGCTCAGATTGGCCGCTGGAAAATCCCGGATCAAACGGGTCAGCATTTGCACCTGGCTAAGCTGAGCATCACCCTGCACTTGCAACACCCAGACTTGAGGGGGTTGCTCCACCCCTTGCGCAGACCTAGCCTGATCCACCGACAAAGGGGCCAAGCGCTGGTTGATCCTGTCGATCAGTTTGTCTTCGGCCACATCAAACAACACGACCACTTCAAGATGGGCCTCTTGACGCAGCACCTGCACAAGGTGGCGCCCGAAATCGTCCACCCCAGTGGTGTCACGCCCAAGCAAGGCGATGCTGGCGCGGTCAATGTAGATGCGCTCAACGAGCGACTGCACCGCAGCGCGTTCGTGCTCTTGCAGTTTTGTGTTCAACATCAGCGTTGATTCCTGACAAAAACGCCCCGAGGGTTCGGGGCGATATCAAGTGGTGCCGGATGTCGGACTCGAACTGACGACCTACCGCTTACAAGGCGGGTGCTCTACCAACTGAGCTAATCCGGCACGGGTGTCATTTTAAACGTGTTCAGTGACCGTCTTTAAGCGAACACGCGAAATTTATTACTTGATGCGACGCAATCCTGGACGCTGCGGCGCAGAAGGCGGGGGATCCTCACCGTTTGCATCGTCAACAGCAGAGGCTTGCGGCAGTGACGCTGCCGTGACCTCGCTCACAGGAAACGCCATGCCTTGGCCATTTTCGCGGGCGTAGATGGCCATGACCCTTTCAATGGGCACCACGATTTCACGGGGTTGGCCCCCAAAGCGGGCCTTGAAAGATATGAAGTCATTGTCCAGCTGCAACGCGCTGGTGGCGTCCATGCTGATGTTGAGCACAATCTCGTTGTCCTTGACGTACTCCATCGGCACCCGAACCGATGCATCCACCTTGACGGCCACGTAGGGGGTCAGCCCGTTGTCATTGCACCACTCATAGAGTGCGCGCAGTAAATACGGCTTGGTGGATGTGGATTCAGGTGCTTGCATGGACAGCTTCTTACTTGCGCATCACCTTTTCAGAAGGCGTCAAAGCCTCAATGTAGGCCGGACGCGAGAAGATGCGCTCAGCATACTTGAGCAGCGGTGCCGCATTCTTGGACAAGTCGATGCCGTAGAAGTCGAGACGCCAGAGCAGCGGCGCAATGGCGACATCAAGCATGGAGAAGTTGTCCCCCAACATGTACTTGTTCTTCAGGAACACGGGAGCCAGCTGCGTGAGACGGTCACGAATGTGCGAACGTGCTTTTTCCAATGCCTTGTCGTTGCCCTTGAGTGCACGGTTTTCCAGCGTGGACACATGCGTGAACAGTTCTTTTTCGAAATTCAGCAAGAACAAGCGCACACGCGCACGATCGACAGGGTCACCAGGCATCAGCTGCGGGTGAGGGAAGCGCTCATCAATGTATTCGTTGATGATGTTCGATTCGTACAGGATCAGATCACGTTCAACCAGAATCGGCACCTGCCCATAAGGGTTCATCACATTGATGTCCTCGGGCTTGTTGTACAGATCCACATCGCGGATTTCGAAATCCATGCCCTTCTCGAACAGCACAAATCGGCAGCGGTGAGAAAACGGGCAGGTGGTTCCGGAATAAAGCACCATCATGGCGAAAGACTCCTCTAAAAATCAAAAAGAGTGGGACGACCCTTGGGCCGCCCCACTCTGCTCAGGCCGCATGTACGGCCGGAATCGGGATTACTTGACGTCTTTCCAGTACGCTGCGTTCAAACGCCACGCAATCAGAGTGAAGACAGACAGGAACAGCAAGACCCACACACCAATGCGCACACGGGTGTTTTGTGCGGGTTCAGCCATCCATTGCATGTAGCTTACCAGATCGGCCATCGCATCATCGTATTGCTGGGCCGTCATCAGGCCGGGCTTGACCTGTTCCCAGCCTTTGAAGACGTGAACCACCTGACCGTGCTCTTCGATCTCATCAAAGACAGGCTTACGTTCACCCTGCAGCTCCCACAGCACATGGGGCATACCCACATTGGGGAACACCATGTTGTTCCAGCCGGTCGGACGGGTGTCATCGCGGTAGAACGTTCGCAGGTAGGTGTAGAGGTAGTCGGCACCTGTGCCTGCGTGACCAGCTTTGGCGCGGGCGATCACGGTCAGGTCAGGCGGATTGGCACCGAACCATTCTTTGGCCTGCTTTGGATCGATGGCGGCTTTCATGGTGTCGCCAATCTTGTCCGAGGTGAACATCAGGTTGTCTTTGATCTGCTGTTCGGTCAGACCGATGTCCTTGAGGCGGTTGATCCGCATGAAGGCAGCAGAGTGACAGTTCAGGCAGTAGTTGGCAAACAGTTTGGCGCCGTTTTGCAGGGCACCCAGGTCGTTGGTACGGTTAGGCGCCTTGTCCCATGCCATACCGCCACCGCTGGCTTGTACGCTCGCCACCAGACCCAGGGCCAACACCACGCCCAGTGCGAATTTTTTAAGGTTTTTCATGATCATCACACTCCGCTACTCAGTGAGGCTTGAAGGTCACACGGTCAGGCACAGGCTTGGGCGTACCCAGACGGCTCCACCAGGGCATCAGCAGGAAGAAGCCGAAGTAGAACAGGGTACCCACCTGGGAGACACGTTCGCCCAGAGGGGACGGCGGTTGGACACCCAGATAACCCAGAATCAGGAACACGATCACGAAGACACCATACAGGTACTTGTGCCAGTCCGGACGGTAACGTATGGACTTGACCGGGCTGTTATCCAGCCAGGGCAGGAAGAACAGGATGATCACGGCACCACCCATCACCACCACACCCCAGAATTTGGCGTCGATGGCCAACATCATGGCGGAAATGACCACGGCTGCGCCCACTATGCCGGCCTTCAAGAAGCTGGGCAATGCATTTTTGCGAACACCCAGAACAGCACCCAAGACCACGCAAAGGATCAACACGTACATCATCTCGCTGGTGATGGCACGCAGCATAGAGTAGTAAGGCGTGAAGTACCAAACTGGCGCAATGTGAAGGGGTGTCTTCAGTGGGTCGGCTGGAATGAAG
>JALRIL010000114.1 GCA_023255445.1 Limnohabitans sp.
CTGGCCTGCGATGTAAACACCAGCAACCAAGGCCACGCCAAACCAGGCCTGAAATTGCAAGGCCGCCGCCGTCACACCCAACACCAAACCCACACCAAAACCGACGTAGGGAACAAAGACAGCCAGCCCAGTGAAAAGCCCAATCGGCAGCGCCAACTGCAACCCGACCAATGCAAGCGCGGCGCTGTACCACACTGCCAGAAACAACATCACCAAACCTTGGCCACGCATGTATTGACCCAGCACGCGATCGGTGTCTTGGCAAAAGACTTGCACCGGCGTCTTCCAAGCAAGCGGCACCCAAGCCAAAGCCTGGCGCAACACCTTGTCCCAGTCCAGCAGCAGATAAAACGCCAACACTGGGGTCAACACGACGCTACCGACGAAGGCCACCAACGCGCTGCCACCAATTCGGGCTGAGGCCAGCAGGGACTGCAAGATGTCTGTCTCGTGGCCTGCGAGAGCGGTCTTGAGCATGTTTCGAATGGCATCGACGTCGATGGCGATCGAGGTGCCGATATGGCCCCCCAGGGGCTGCAAATGCACATTCAGCCATTCAGCCCACATCGGGATTTGCTCTCTCAGAATCGGCACTTGTCGCGTGATCACAGGAACCACCAGGAACACCAAAACCGCCGCCCCAACAACCAACACCAGCAGACTCAGGGTCACCGCCATCGCCCGGGGCAGACGCCACGCGTGCAGACGCTCGACCAATGGGTGCAGCAAGTATGCGACTGCAAACGCCACAACGAAAGGCGCCAAGACCGGTGCCATGAACTGAATCACCCACACCGCGACGGCTGCGACAGCGCTCCAAGCCAGTGCTTTCTGAGTGGTGGGGGATAAGTTCATGCGGTGGCTCTACGTACAATAGCGGGATTGCCCACTGGTGGCTGGCCCTCGATTGGGTTCAGCGCCCCATTTTACGGTTCTCTCATGTCCAAAACCCCCATTTCATACAAAGACGCTGGTGTTGACATTGATGCTGGCGATGCCTTGGTCGAGCGAATCAAGCCCCTGGCCAAGAAAACCATGCGCGAGGGCGTCATGGCCAGCATCGGCGGCTTCGGCGCGCTTTTCGAAGTCCCCAAGCGGTACAAAGAACCTGTTTTGGTCAGCGGAACTGACGGCGTAGGCACCAAATTGCGCTTGGCCTTCGAATGGGGAATCCATGACACCGTGGGTATCGATTTGGTGGCGATGAGCGTGAACGATGTGCTCGTGCAAGGCGCAGAGCCCCTGTTCTTCTTGGATTACTTTGCTTGCGGCAAGCTGGACGTGGATACCGCGGCCAGCGTGATTGGTGGTATTGCAGCCGGTTGTGAAGCTTCAGGTTGTGCGCTGATCGGTGGCGAAACCGCGGAAATGCCTGGCATGTACCCCGAGGGTGAATACGATCTGGCCGGTTTTGCGGTTGGGGCTGTCGAGAAGTCAAAAATCCTCACGGGTGCACAAGTGAGGGCCGGCGACGTCGTGATCGGCTTGGCCAGCCATGGCGTGCACTCGAATGGCTTTTCATTGGTGCGCAAATGCATCGAACGCGCTGGTGCGGACTGCCCCCAAACCCTGGATGGCAAACCCTTCAAATCAGCCATCATGGCGCCCACCCGCTTGTATGTGAAGTCGGTGTTGGCAGCGCTGCAAGAGCACCCCATCAAAGCACTCGCTCACATCACTGGCGGCGGTCTGCTGGAAAACATTCCTCGCGTCTTGCCCGAGGGCACGGGCGCTGATTTGGTGCGCAGCCGTTGGCCTCGGACCGAACTATTTGACTGGTTGCAGGCCACAGCAGGCATTGATGATGTGGAGATGAACCGCACCTTCAATAATGGCATCGGCATGGTCGTCGTGATTGACAAAGCGCACGCGCAAGCCTGTATGGAGACCTTGCGCCAGCACGGCGAACAAGCGTTTGAGATCGGGGAGATCGTCCAGCGCGACGGCGGCGCACTGGTGCAAGTGCACGCCTGAGTCGCAGATGCAGACCCAGCAGGGGTCTGTCAGCGGTAGCAAAAAAGTGAAGCTGGCCTATACGCCGGATTTTGTGCAGCGGGTTGCCCCGCCGTGACCACCATTCATCTGGGCCGCAGGTCACCCTGACGGCTCGGTGCTACCTACCCGCCAACGCACTGCGGGACACACAGTGTGCGGAGCAAGCCCCGCGGGTTGGCCTATTTGGTATTGCTGCGCGTAGAGATTGCCCGTTTCACCCGAACTGAATCGGCTCGTCTCTGTTGCTCTAATCCTCACCTTGGTGCCTTGCGGCCTTTCGGTGGAGAGGTGTTACCTCCTACGCTGTCCTGTGCAGTCCGGACGTTCCTCCAGTGCGGCCTTTCGGCCCA
>JALRIL010000121.1 GCA_023255445.1 Limnohabitans sp.
CAACTTTGAGGTCTACATGTCTCTGAGCTGCCACAACTGCCCGGACGTGGTGCAGGCCCTGTCGCTCATGGCCATCTTCAACCCCAAGGTCAAGACCGTGGTGATCGAAGGCGGTGCGTTCCAGAAGGAAGTCGAAGAGCGCCAGATCATGGCCGTGCCCATGGTGTTCCTGAACGGCCAGGTGTTCGGCTCGGGCCACATGAGCGTGGAGGAGATCGTGGCCAAACTCGACACGGGCGCTGCCACGCGCGAAGCGGCCAAACTGGACGCCAAGGACCCGTTTGAGGTGTTGATTGTGGGCGGCGGCCCCGCCGGTGCAGCCGCTGCCGTCTATGCGGCCCGCAAGGGTATCCGTGTGGGCGTGGCGGCCGAGCGCTTTGGCGGCCAGACCAACGACACCATGGCGATCGAGAATTACATCTCGGTGCTGGAAACCGACGGTCCCAAATTCTCGGCCGCGCTCGAAGCGCAGGTGCGCCACTACGGCGTGGACATCATGAACCTGCAGCGTGCAGACAAGCTCATCCCGGCAGGTGCCGATGGCCTGGTGCAGGTGCAGATGGACAACGGTGCCACACTCAAGGCCAAGACCGTGATCCTGTCCACGGGTGCCCGCTGGCGCAATGTGAATGTGCCCGGCGAAGCCGAGTACAAGAACAAAGGCGTGGCCTATTGCCCGCACTGCGACGGCCCGCTCTTCAAAGGCAAACGCACGGCGGTCATTGGTGGCGGCAACTCCGGCATCGAAGCGGCCATTGACCTGGCCGGCATCGTGGAACACGTTACGGTGATTGAATTTGCCGAGCAACTCAAGGCCGACGCGGTGCTGGTGAAGAAGCTCAACAGCCTGTCCAACGTGACGGTGCACACCAACGCCCAGACGACCGAAATCACCGGCGATGGCAACAAGGTCAATGGCCTGCGCTACAAAGACCGCGCCACCGGCACCGAGCACCATGTGGAACTGGCCGGTGTGTTTGTGCAAATCGGCCTGGTGCCCAACACCGAGTTTCTCAAAGGCACGGTGGAGCTGTCGAAGTTTGGCGAAATTGTGGTGGACGCCAAAGGCCACACCAATGTGCCGGGCGTGTTTGCGGCAGGTGACTGCACGACAGTGCCTTACAAGCAGATCGTGATCGCAGCAGGCGAGGGCGCCAAGGCGGCACTCAGCGCCTTTGACCACCTGATCCGTATGCCACAGCCAGCCTGAGGGCCAAATCCTGGCCACAAGCGTCAAAATACGCGCTGTCTAAGATTGCGAGTGTTTTGACGCATGCCTGTTTTGATGAATGTCCTGTTCCCCAGTCGGCGTTGGTCGCGTTGGCTGGGGTTTCTCGTTGGCGTGGCTTTGCTGGCGGGTTGTGCCAGCAGCCCCAAGTTGCCGCACTCAGAGGTGGGGGAGGCGGTCACGCCCCTGCCGACCGGTGATGAGGTGCGAATTGGTCTGGCTTTGGGTGGTGGAGCCGCGCGGGGGTTTGCCCATGTGGGGGTCATCCAGGTGCTTGAAGAGGCGGGTATCCGGCCTCATTACGTGATCGGTACGTCCGCAGGCAGTCTGGTGGCGTCCCTTTACGCCAGTGGCATGAACGGCTCCCAACTCAAACAAGTCGCGGGCGCGATGCAGGAGGCCGCCATCACCGACTGGCTGCTGCCCCTGTTCAATCGGGGCGCACTCAAGGGCGATGCCTTGGCCCAGTACGTCAACCAGCAGGTGCAAGGACGCAACATCGAGAACATGTCCCTGCCTCTGGGCATTGTGGCCACCGATTTGCGCACGGGCGAGGCCGTGGTGTTTCGACGAGGTAACACGGGCACTGCGGTGCGCGCTTCCAGCGCGGTGCCTGGCGTGTTTTTGCCGGTCAAGATCGGCGAGCGCGAATATGTCGATGGGGGGGTGGTCGCGCCGGTACCTGTGCAGCAGGCTCGGCAGATGGGTGCAAACTTTGTGATCGCGGTAGACATCTCCAGCGATCCGCAGTCTGGCAGCACCAGCGATGTCTTTCAGATCCTGCTGCAGACTTTCACGATCATGGGTCGCAGCATCAATGCGCTGGCGCTTCGACAGGCCGACATGGTGGTGCGTCCGCAGCTTAAAAATGTGGGCAGTGCAGACTTTGCCTCGCGTGAACGCTCCATTGAGCAGGGCCGCCAGGCCATGCTCGCGGCTTTGCCTCAGTTGCGTGACAAGTTGTCGGCATTCAAACGCTCAACACCATAAAAAAAGGGCCGATCTTGCGATCAGCCCTGTAAATGGATCCCTGAAATCTGATTTCGAAAGGATCCGAGGAGACAACGGGTTCGTCGATCAGCGCTTTTTGCTGGTTTTGGCAGCGGCGCTGGTGGCGGTCTGGCTCATGGCTGTGAAATTGGATTCAGCCAGGTCGGAAGCTTGTTTGACCGCTTTTTGCACGGATTCGAAAGCATTGTTGGCAGCAGCCACAGCGCTCTTCATCATGGCCACAGCAGACTCGGAGCCTGCAGGGGCGTTTTGAGTGGCGGTGTCCATCAGGGAAGCAAACTGCTTTTGGGCCACGGCAGCCTGGGCTTCAAAAGCCTTGGTGAATTCGTTGCCGGTGTTCGAAGCGATGTCGTACAGATGGCGGCTGTATGCGGCAGTTTTCTCAGCCAGAGGCTGAAAGAGAGCGGCTTGCAGGCTCAGCAGTTCCTGGGCGTCTTTGACGCTCATGGCGGCTTGTGCGTTTTGGGCAGAGTCACCCAGAGCGGCTTTGGCAGCGGTCATGTTCAGGTCGACCAGCTTTTCCACGCCTTCGAAGGCTTTAGCGGTCAGGCCAAACAGGGTTTCCATGTTGGCTTTGTTGGAAGCGGCGATTTGTTCAGCGGTCATCATGTGAATCTCCAAAGTTAAGGTTCAGGGACTGCGCTGGAACTGGCCTGAGAGCCGATACAGCATGTTGCAGTGCAGCATGCTTAGAAGTATAGGGTTCTGAAGTGATATTGCAAGGAACGACGGCCCTTTTAGAGAGCGTTTTCTAAAATGACTGATCTGAGTCAGACATCCTGTATGCACGCTTTTTACGCCGATCACTTTGTGTTGCCCTTGCCCGAGGGTCATCGCTTCCCCATGGCTAAGTACCGCATGCTGCGAGATGCGCTGCAGTCGCGGCTGCCCGACTTGCAATGGGGTCAGGCGCCACAGGCTACGGCTGGCGAGTTGGCCCTGGCACATACGCCAGCGTATATCCGTGCCGTGGCCGAAGGCACATTGGCGGCGGATATTCAGCGTGAAATCGGCTTTCCTTGGTCGCCGCAGATGGCCGAGCGCGCCGTGCGCAGCGTGGGTGGGACCATTGCCGCTGCTCGTGCGGCCCGATCGCAAGGGGTAGCGGGTACCTTGGCCGGCGGCACCCACCATGCCAGTGCGGAGCGTGGCGGCGGTTTTTGTGTGTTCAACGATCTGGCTGTTGCCGCCCGCTTGCTTCAGGCTGAGCACGCTCGACAGCGACGCCAGGTCCTGCGCGTTGCGGTGGTGGATCTGGATGTGCACCAGGGCAACGGTACGGCTCAGATTTTCGCTGCCGATCCCAGCGTGTTCACCCTCTCGATACACGCTGAGAAGAATTTTCCATTTCGCAAGGTTGATAGCGACCTGGATATGGGCTTGCCCGATGGCTGCACAGATGAGCACTATTTGGCCGCGGTGGACGAGGCGCTGACGCAACTTTGGACCCGGTTTCAGCCACAGTTTGTGTTTTATCTGGCCGGCGCAGACCCGCACGAGGGCGACAGGTTAGGGCGGCTGAAGGTCAGCAGCGAAGGGATGCGCCAACGCGACCAGCGCGTGTTCGACTGGGCCTGGCAACACCGTTTGCCGGTCGCGTTTTGCATGGGTGGCGGCTATGGCCGTTCGATCGAGACCACAGTGGCGGTGCAAACGCAGACCTGGCAAGTCGCTTTTTCAGCCTGGCAACGCTGGCACAATGGTGCCGCATGAGTGCAAGCCAGACACACACCTCCATCACCAAACAGCAACCGCTGGGGCGCGAGGCCTTCAAGGCGTTTCGCGCCCTGACCACCCGCTGGATGGACAACGATATTTACGGTCACGTCAACAACGTGGTTTATTACAGCTGGTTTGACACGGCGGTCAACGCCACGCTGATTGACGCCGGGGTGCTGGACATTCACCAAGGCCCCGTCATTGGTCTGGTGGTGCAGACCCAATGCCAGTACTTCGAGCCTTTGGCTTTCCCGCAGGACATCGAGGCTGGTGTTCGCGTGGCCCATCTGGGCAACAGCAGTGTGCGCTACGAGGTGGGGCTGTTCGCCAAAGGCCAGCCCCTGACGGCAGCGCATGGCCATTTTGTGCATGTGTATGTGGATCGCGCTCAGCGCCGCCCCACGGCTTTGCCCCATGACTTGAAAGAATTTCTGGAGACCCTGACATGACCCAACCCGCCTTGCCCCAATCCCAAGTGCAAACCACCGTGGCCGATCCATTCAGCGTGGATGCGGCCATGCTGAGTCGCTTTTCGGCCCGCGCTTTTGAAAACCGCCCGGTCGATCGCGGTGTGATCATGGACTTGCTGCAAGTGGCGGGTCGTGCGCCCAGCGGCACCAATACCCAGCCCTGGAAGGTGTATGTGGTGCAAGGTGCGCGTCGCGACGAATTGGTGCAAAAGGTTTGCGCAGCCCACGACGCCGTCACTGCAGACCCCAGCCTGGCCGCGCAATACGCAGAGGCCTACGACTACTACCCCCAGCAGTGGGTGAGCCCCTATATCGACCGCCGCCGCGCCTGCGGTTTTGGTTTGTACGGCGTGCTGGGCATTGGCAAGGGGGACAAGGCGCGCATGCATGAACAGCACCAGCGAAATTTCAAGTTTTTCGATGCACCTGTGGGCCTGATGTTCACCATCGACAAGGTCATGGGGCGCGGCAGTTTGCTGGACTACGGCATGTTTCTGCAAAACGTGATGCTGGCTGCTCGGGCCAGGGGGTTGCACACCTGCCCGCAGGCGGCTTGGAATAACTTTGCCAACATCATCCTGCCCTTTGTCGGCGCACAGGAGCAGGAAATGCTGGTGTGCGGCATGGCCCTGGGTTATGCCGATACCTCTGCATTGGTCAATACCTTTGAAACCGAGCGAGAACCCGCCACGTCCTTCACCCATTGGGTGGAGTAGGCGAATTGACCTGAGGACTTCATGCCCGGTTTGGAGAGCCTGGCGATTCAGCTGCTCAACGGGCTGAGTCATGCCACTACCTTGTTTTTGATGGCCGCAGGGTTGACGCTGATTTTTGGCGTCACCCGCGTCGTCAATTTTGCGCACGGCAGTTTTTTCATGCTCGGCGCCTTGGTGTCTGCGCACGCAGTCACCCGCTGGTTCGATGCCTATGAACCCTCTGCGCTGCTGTACCTGCTGGCCATGCTGTGTGGTGCTTTGTCGGCAGCGGCAGCCGGGGCGCTGATGGAGCTGTTGATCTTGCGGCGCATGCGCGGCGTTCCCCACTTGTACCCGTTGCTGGCGACCTTTGGGTTGACCTTGTTCATGCACGATGCCCTGCAAGCCGTGCTGGGGGTCGAAGAGGTGTTTGCGCCACGTTTTCCTGGCCTAGAGGGCGCTGTGGCCTTGGGGCAAACCTATTTCCCGACCTGG
>JALRIL010000142.1 GCA_023255445.1 Limnohabitans sp.
CCCCCGAATGTTTTCCTCTTTCCGCCGTTATTTTTCCAGTGACCTGGCCATTGACTTGGGCACTGCCAACACCCTGATTTTTGTGCGCGACAAGGGCATCGTGCTCGACGAGCCTTCGGTGGTGGCCATTCGCCACGAAGGCGGCCCCCAGGGCAAAAAAACCCTGCAGGCCGTGGGCCACGAAGCCAAGGCCATGCTGGGCAAGGTGCCCGGCAACATCGAGGCGATTCGCCCCATGAAGGATGGCGTGATCGCCGACTTCACCGTGACCGAGCAGATGCTCAAGCAGTTCATCCGCATGGTGCACCCCCGCAGCACCTTCCGCCCCAGCCCGCGCATCATCATTTGCGTGCCCTGCGGCTCCACCCAGGTGGAGCGTCGCGCCATCCGTGAATCGGCGCTGGGTGCTGGTGCTTCCGAGGTGTATTTGATTGAAGAGCCGATGGCTGCGGCCATCGGCGCGGGCCTGCCCGTTTCCGAAGCGTCGGGTTCCATGGTCGTCGACATTGGCGGCGGCACGACCGAGGTCGGCGTGATCTCGTTGGGTGGCATGGTCTACAAAGGCAGTGTGCGCGTGGGGGGCGACAAATTTGATGAGGCCATCATCAACTACATTCGCCGCAACTACGGCATGCTCATTGGTGAACCCACCGCAGAAGCCATCAAGAAACAAATTGGCTCGGCCTTCCCCGGCAGCGAAGTCAAGGAAATGGAAGTCAAGGGTCGCAACCTGTCCGAAGGCGTTCCGCGCAGTTTCACCATCAGCTCCAACGAAATTCTGGAAGCGCTGACCGATCCGCTCAACCAGATTGTCTCGGCCGTTAAAACAGCGCTGGAGCAGACCCCGCCCGAGCTGGGCGCCGATATCGCCGAACGCGGCATGATGCTGACCGGTGGTGGCGCGCTGCTGCGCGACTTGGACCGTCTGCTGGCCGAAGAAACTGGCCTGCCGGTGCTGGTGGCCGAAGACCCGTTGACCTGTGTGGCGCGTGGCTGCGGCATGGCGCTCGAGCGCATGGACAAGCTGGGCAGCATCTTCACTGACGAATAAGGGCGCGGCCCTCTGACGCGGCCATGCCCCTGGACTCTCTCGATCGCTCCACACCTGCGTTTTTCAGGCAGGGCCTGTCATCCACCCTCAAGCTGATCTTGCTGGGTGCGTTGTCGATTGGCCTGATGTTGGCCGATCACAGGTTCCAGGTCTCGCAACCGGTGCGCTCCACACTCAACATGGCTTTGATGCCCCTGCAATGGGCGTCCTTGTTGCCAGGCCGATGGGTGGACGCTGCAGGTCAGTACTTTCAAGGACTGGAGTCTGCGCAGGATGCCCAACTCAAATACCAGGCCCTGACCATCGCACAGGCGCAGAAGTTGCAACGGGTCGAGCAACTGGAGGGCGAGAACCGGCAGCTGCGCGACATGCTCAATTTGCAGGCTCAACACCCCTCCGACAGCCGGGTTTGTGAAATCCTCTACGGGGTACAAGACCCGTATTCCGAGAAGCTGGTCATCAACAAAGGCTCTCTGGCCCACATTCAGCCAGGTTCTGCAGTCATTGATGCTCAAGGGGTGGTAGGTCAGGTCACACGCACGTATCCGATGCGAAGCGAAGTTACCTTGCTGACCGACCGCAGCCAGCACATCTCGGTCATGAACGCCCGCACCAACGTCCGCTACGTCGCCCGGGGCTTGCCCTACACCTTGGGCGGTGCGCTGGAGCTGCAGTACGTACCCACCAATGCCGATGACCAAAAGGATGACTTGCTGGTCACCTCCGGCATTGACGGCGTCTTTCCTGCTGGCCTGCATGTAGGTCGCATCGACTCGGTGGATCGACAAGTCAATTCTTCCTTCGCGCATGTTCTGGCCCGCCCAGCGTCGCAACGACAAGGTCGTCATGTGTTGGTGATCAATCCGCCCCACAACGAGGCGCCTGCGCACAAGAACGCCCACAAGGAGGCACGACCATGATCATGCCTGCTGGTCGACAAAAGCTGCTTTTACCCGTCAATCCCCGCTTCATTGCGCTGAGTCTGATTCTTGCGCTCTTTGTGAACATGCTCATGGGCTTGCTGCGTTGGCCGGCCTTGCCCGATATGCTGGCCCTCGTGCTGCTGTTCTGGACGGTTCATCAAAACCGACGCGTGGGCATGGTGATGGCGATGCTGCTGGGCCTGCTCATGGACGTGCACCAATCTGCCTTGCTGGGTCAAAACGCCTTGGCTTATGTCGTGTTGGCGTACATGGGACAGCTCATGCAGCGGCGATTGTTGTGGTTCCCCCTGAATGAGCAAGCCTTGCAGGTTTTGCCTGTGTTCGTGCTGGCCACTGGCGTACAAGTGATCAGCAGGCTGACGGTGGGCGACGGCTGGCCCAGCTGGAGCCTGCTGCTCAGCCCCTTGCTACAAGCGGCTTTGTGGCCGGTGATTGGCACAATGTTGCTGGCCCCTCAGCGTCGCCCGTACGCTCCCGACAAAATCCGACCGCTGTAAACCGATGCGCTCGAGACCCCTGGCACGACTGCGCAATACCGAACTGGAGCTGATGCGTTTTGAGCAACGCATCAGCGTCATGTTATGGGTGGTGCTGCTGTGCTTTGGTTTGGTGCTGGCACGTCTGGTTTATCTGCAGCTCATCCGACACGACGACCTGCTGGAGCAGGCCGAGAACAACCGTACCGCCATCATTCCTACCGTGCCTCCACGCGGCATGATTCTGGATCGCAACGGTGTTGTGCTGGCCCGCAACTACTCGGCCTACACACTGGAAATTGTGCCTAACAAAGTCGATGACCTCAGCAGCACCATCGACGCCTTGTCGACCATTGTCGATATCCAGCCCCGTGATCGACGCAAATTCAAGCGGCTGCTGGAAGAGTCGAAAAATTTTGACTCGCTGCCCATTCGCACACGCCTGAGCGACGAAGAGGTCGCTCGATTCACAGCACAGCAATATCGCTTCCCCGGTGTTGAAGTGCGTGCACGCCTGTTTCGCCAATACCCTTATGGCGAGCTCGCCAGCCACGTGATTGGCTACATCGGTCGCATCAACAGCCGCGACAAGGAAAAGCTGGAAGACAGCGATGAAGCCGGCAACTACCGCGGGACACAGTACATTGGCAAGTTGGGCGTCGAGCAAAGCTACGAAGCTCAACTGCATGGCAAAACAGGGGTTCAGGTTGTTGAAACCTCTGCAGGCGGCAAGGCCACGCGCCCGCTCTCGAGCCACGCTGCAACGCCTGGCCAGAATCTGGTGCTGAGCATTGACATCAAGCTCCAGCAGTTGGTGGAAGATCTGTTTGGCGCGCGACGTGGGGCACTGGTAGCGCTGGACCCTCAAAGTGGCGAAGTACTGGCTTTTGTCAGCAAACCCACGTTTGACCCCAACCTGTTTGTCGAAGGCATCGATACAGAAAGCTGGAAGGCCCTGAACGAATCCATCGACAAGCCCTTGCTGAACAGGGCCCTGCGTGGTACGTACCCGCCGGGCTCTACCTACAAGCCCTTCATGGCGCTGGGGGCCCTGGAATTGGGCAAGCGCAAACCCGATCAGGTCATCGTCGACAACGGCTCCTGGGTCTATGGCGGTCATACGTTTCGAAGCCACGGAGACGGTGGTTTGGGACCGGTGAATTTGGTGCGCGCCATCACCTTGTCGAGCAATGTGTATTTCTACTCACTGGCCAACGACATGGGTGTGGACGCCATTCATGACTTCATGAAGCCGCTGGGGTTTGGTCAAGTCACTGGCATAGATCTGCCTGGCGAAGTGCGCGGCATCCTGCCCAGCACCGAATGGAAACGCACCACCTACAAAAAGCCTGAACAACAACGCTGGTACGGTGGTGAGACCATTTCCCTGGGCATTGGTCAGGGCTACAACAGCTTCACCATGCTGCAGCTGGCTCATGCTACAGCGACCTTGGCCAACGGCGGCAAACAATACGTCCCGCATGTGCTCAGGGCCTCGCAGGACCCGGTCACAAGAGAATTCAGAAATGCACCCATTCCAGAGGCCTCCGAGCTCGGTTACAAACCCGCTCATATTGATGTGGTTCGCAAAGGGCTGATGGGTGTGGTCAATGAGGGCACCTCAGCACACGTGTTCAGAGGTGCAAGCTATCAAAGCGCCGGTAAAACCGGTACGGCACAAGCCGTGACCATTGGCCAGAAAGAACATTACAACGCCGCCAAGCTGGCGGAACGCCAGCGTGATCACGCTCTGTACATGGCATTCGCACCTGCAGAAGACCCGAAAATCGTGGTGGCCGTTGTGGTGGAAAACGCGGGGTTTGGCGCCGTCTCCGCAGCCCCGATTGCACGCCGTGTGTTTGACTACTGGTTGCTGGGTCTATACCCCAGTGAAGCAGACATTGCAGCCACACGCCAGGGTCTAAGCTCCGTGCCACAGGGCAATCCGCGAGTCGCTGCAGAAGTGCTGATTCAGCCTCGAGACGCAAACAACGATAAATCATCCACATTCGGCAATTGACACCCTGTCGGCAAATTTAGTTTAACTTTTAGTATTACAGACGTACGCCAATTGGCGTATTTACAAGCGTTTTTTTGCCTAGAGAATTTCTAATGAAATTAGCTCTACAGGCAATCTTTTGTCATCTCGCTGCCCCATTTTTCGATGTTTAACGCTGACGGCCCTGATCGGAGCGGTCGCGCCCGCTATCGGTCAAACCCTGCCCGAAGTTGTGCGCTATTCGCTCGAACATTACCCCCAGATCCAAGCTGCGCAAGCGAAGGCACTGGTCGCTGACGCAGAAATCGACAAAGCCCGCAGTGGGCACATGCCGCAATTGAGCCTGACCGCATCCAGCAATCACTTCACCAACGGGAAAGTGCCCAGCTCCATGGGCAGTTCAAGTCTGTCGCCTACCGCACGGGTCAATCTGTGGTCTGGCGGTCGGATTGAGGCGGACACGGACCGCGCCCGGGCACAAAGTCTTTCTGCGCACTTGTCCAGTCAGGTGACTCAGGACGACGTTGCCTTGCTGGCCTGCGAGGCGTATCTGAATTGGGCCAAAGCTGCCGATCTGTACCAGCTCGCCGTCAAGAACATGCAGCTGCACACCGAAGTGCTCGATGACATTCGGGTGATTGCACAAACCGACACCGGTCGGCGTATTGACCTGGATCAGGCCAGTGTCCGCCTGGAAAACGCTCGCCTGATCCTGCAGCAACGCAAGTCCGATCTTGCGCAAGCCATGCAAAAGATGCAACGTTTTTGGCCCTCCGATCTGGACGCCCGTCCGGTCGGACTGGATGTGACCATGGGTCCGGAGGGCTATTTTTCTTCAATGCCTGAAAGCGCAGCCCAGGCTTCACAGGATGTCTCCGATGAGTTGCCTGCCATTGCACAGTACGTTCAACAAGTACGCGCGGCAGAAGCGGCGGTTCGCATGGCCAAAGGACTGTATTGGCCCAGCCTTGATCTGGTGACTTCGCGCCAATACAACAGTGAGACCGCCAAGCAGGATTACCTGACCCAACTGCAACTGAACATGCCCCTGTACTCGGGCGGATCTGTGAACGCACAAGTCAAGGCGGCCGAACAACAACTCAAGGCATCGCAACTGTCGCTGGAAGAGGCGCGACTGGTTCAACGTGAAAAGGCCGTTCTTGCCTGGCAGGAGTGGGCATCTACCCGCGTGCGATCGCAAGTGGGCAACTCACAGTCAGATGTTGGCGAAAAGGTCGTTCAAGGCTACCGACAGCAATTCAAACTGGCCAAGCGCTCATTGCTGGATCTGCTCAATATTCAGGCCGACAGCTTTGGCTACCGAAGTGCCGCCATCACGGCTTTTCACGATGAACGCATTGCCCGTGCGCGTTTGCTTGCCGTGACAGGCCAATTGGCCAGCCGGTTTTCGCCCCAAAGCGCATTACCGCGCAACGAACAATCTCCTTCCTGACACCCAGCATGAATCACCCCGCTCCCGTGTTGTCACCCGTTCCCTCAGTCGGCTCGCCTCCTGCTGCGCCTACCCGTGTAGACAAACCTGCTTCCGCACAAAACGACCCTTTACTGGTGTGCCTAGCCATGCAGGCCAAGCTGCTTGATCGAGCTGTCCACATCCAGGTATTGCGCAGTGGTTTTGCACTGGACAGCAGAGGGCGTGTGCCCTTGTCCAGCTATCCGGACATGGCCCACAAACATGGCATGGTGGCGGCATGGTCACGTATACGAATCAGTGAAATTCCGGGTTATGTGCTCCCCGTGCTGATGCCTTTGACCGATGGTCGCGCCTGCATTCTCAAAGCTGTTGAAGAAGACCAGGCGGTGGTGTACTGGCCGGAAACTGGTCTACAAGAACAACGCATCGACCTGGCAGAGCTGCAAGGCCTTGCACGTCCAGAGGTGTTGGCCGTTCGCGCCGAAACACGCAAACACAGCCAGATGCTCTCGCCATTACATGGCCCGGCCTTCAACTGGTTTTGGGGCACATTGTGGCGATTCAGAGGTTTTTATTTCGAATCCATGTTGGCCACCGTGATCGCCAACGTGCTGACACTGGCCTCCATCTTTTTCACCATGAACGTCTACAACCGGGTGGTTCCGACGCAGGCCTACACCTCCTTGTGGACTCTGGCCATCGGAACGGCTATTGCCGCCTTGCTGGAATTCGTCATGCGCTGGCTCAAAGCCCGTCTGGTTGATTTGGGTGGCAAAAAAGCTGATCTGGCCATCAACGCCACATTGCTGCGCGAAATCATGGCCATCCGACTCGAGCACAGACCTCAATCAGCGGGCATTTTTGCCAGCTCCATGCGTGACTTCGAATCCTTGCGCGACTTTTTCTCGTCGGCGTCATTGGTGCTGGTGGCCGACCTGCCCTTCGTGCTGATGTTCCTGACCCTGATCGCCATCATTGGCGGCCCCATTGTCTGGCTCCCAGCTCTTGCAGTGCCTGTCCTGATCATCTCTGGCTTGCTAGCCCAGAGGCCTCTCATGAAAGCCATCCGGCAAAACATGAAAGAGTCTGGCGACAAGCAAAGTGTTCTGGTTGAAGCCGTGCTCAACTTGGAGTTACTCAAAGCACACAACGCCGAGAGCCATCTTCAGCGCCGTTGGGAAAACGCCAACCAGGCCGGATCCGAGTCCTATAAGCAAATGCGTTCAGTGACCAACCTGATCATGGGCATGTCGGGCACGATTCAGCAGCTGGTCACCGTGGGTATGGTGGTGGTCGGCGTATACATGATCCACGCCAATGAATTGACACTGGGTGGCCTGATTGCCTGCGTCATGCTGGAGGGACGTGCACTGTCTCCCCTGTCAGGTGTGATGTCTTTGGCATCGCGTTACCAACAAGCCAAGACATCGCTGGAAACCCTTGATGGCCTGATGAAGCGGCCTCGCGACAGAACTCATGAGCGCAACTATGTAGTCCCTGAGCAGTTTGAAGGCCATCTTGAAGCGCAAGAGGTGGAGTTTGCCTATCCTGCAGAACACAAGATCCCTGTGATCAAAAAACTCTCGCTGGCGGTCCCTGCAGGCCAGAAGGTCGCCTTGTTGGGACGCATTGGCAGTGGCAAAAGCACTTTGCTGCGCTTGATGGCCGGACTCTATACGCCAGCTGCTGGCAGCATTCGTCTTGACGGACTGGAGCTGCAACAAATCGAGCCCAGCGAGGTTCGTCAGCGCATCGGCTACGTCGGTCAGGACCCCCAACTGTTCATGGGGACATTGCGCGAGAACCTGGTGCTCTCGGACAGCTGGATCACGGACGCGCGAATCACGGAAGTGCTCAAAACCTTGCAACTGTACGAACTGGTTGCGGCGCATCCGCTAGGGCTGGACATGCCCATCAGCGAGGCAGGCGGCGGCCTCTCAGGCGGGCAGCGCCAGCTGCTGGCTATTGCCCGCATGATGCTGCGTGACCCTCGTATCGTCTTTATGGACGAACCCACGGCCAGCATGGATCAGAACACCGAAGCGCGCGTCATTGCAGTGATCAAGGCCTGGCTCAAGGACAAGACCTTGCTGGTATCCACCCACCGGCCGCAATTGTTGGAATGGGTCGACGAAATTGCAGTGGTGGACGCCGGTCAATGCATTGCCAAAGGCCCCAAACATCAAATGATCGAGAAGCTTTCTAAAGGCATTGACACGCATTTGCCACCTTCACGTGGAGATATGCATGAAAGGAAAGCTGCATGAGCACCCTCGCACCCTCAAAAATCGGGTTGCACACCGTCGAGGACGACGAGCGTCAGGCCAGTCAGATCCTGATCCGCGTGATTGGTATTGCCTTGTTACTTTCCTTGTTGTGGGCTTCATTTTTTCAGCTCGACGAAATCACGGTCGGTCAAGGCAAAGTGATTCCCACAAGTCGTGAACAAATTATTCAAAGCCTGGACTCTGGCGTACTTAGTGAGTTGCTGGTGCGAGAAGGCAGTACGGTCGAGAAAGGCGATGTGCTGTTGCGTATAGACAGCGCGCGCTCTGGTGCGGTGTACCGCGAAGCGCGTGAAAAATACCTGGGTCTACTGGCCTTGTCATCACGACTCAAGGCTGAGGCATACAACATTCCTTTGACCTTTCCAGAAGAGCTCAAAACCGAAAAAGACCTCATTCGACAGGAAACCCAGGCCTACCAAGCACGTAAGAGAGCACTACAGGAATCCATGCGTGCCCTCGACATCTCGATCTCGGCGACCATGCGAGAGCTGGCGCTGACCCAACCCATGGTGGAAAAAGGCGTCATGTCCGAGGTGGAGCTTCTGCGCTTGCGCCGTCAACAGTCAGAATTGCTGGGTCAGCGCGCTGAGCGCCAGAACCGCTATATCACCGACGCCAACAATGAGTTGGTACGCGTCAATTCAGAGCTGTCCCAAACCAAAGAGAACGCCTCCGCGCGCGAAGACGCATATTTACGCACGACTTTGACATCGCCCATGAAAGGCGTGGTTAAGAACATTCAAATCACCACCGTCGGTGGCGTGATTCAAGCAGGTCAACCCATCCTCGAGATTGTGCCGACCGATGACGAAATGCTCGTTGAGGCCTATGTCAAACCCGCCGACGTGGCTTTCCTGAAGGCGGGTCAAGCGGCTGTGGTCAAACTCACAGCTTATGACTTCAACAAATACGGTGGCCTCGACGGTGTGATTGAGTTCATCAGCCCGGACACCCTGCGCAACGAAAAAGACCGCCGCCCTGGCGTACCCGCCGAACTTCAGGAAGGTTTGTACCGCATCCTGGTTCGAATCAAGAACGCCGGCCAAGTTCGGCATGGTCAAGCACTGACCCCCACGCCTGGCATGACAGCCAGCGTGGAAATCCGGACCGGTGAAAAAACCGTCCTGGAATACATTTTCCGCCCCCTGCAAAGTGTCAGCACGGCACTGCGCGAACGTTGAATTTCAGCTGGAGTAACGCATGAACCGAACCAACATCGTTCCACCATCCATCAAGCCGATTCAGGTGACAGATCCACAGCCGGAATTCTTGAGTACGGCAGAGGCCGCACGTTTGCTTGGCCTGTCCACCACTTTGGTCCAGACACTGGTGGATCAAAATGAACTGGTAGCCTGGAAAACTCGTGGAGGACACCGCCGTATTTCCCGCAAGTCCGTCATCAACTACCAGGGAATGGCCAGGCGAAACGATGGGCACGTTCGCTCCACAAGGGTTCAAACCCATTTGAGTCTGGTGTCAGAAAACGTCAAGTTGCTAAGCAAGTTGAACACGGCAAATCAGATGTGGAATTTGCCCGTGACCCTGAACCTGTTCGCTTCTGTGACCGAGGCATTGCTCGATTTGTCCAATGTCCGACCTGACATGCTGATCGTGGAGCTGACCATGCCACTGGTTGAGCAGCAAAAAACACTACAGGCCTTGGTCAACTTCAACAACAAGGGGCGTGGCTCACTTCCCATCGTACTGATCACACAGGAAAAAGATCTGTGCGTTCCCGAAAACGATGCAACGCCCGGAAGCATTCAGATCATTCATAAACCCCTTAACGAGGAATGGCTCCATGCGTGCATGGTCGGCGTTGTCGCAGCATGTCGAATTTACTGAAACTCATCCCGCAGCCGGAACAACCGCTCTCGCGACGTATGCAGATCAAAGGCCACCTTCAATCCAGACCCTTGTCTCAAGCCAATTACGAGGCGCTTTTGATCTTGGGATCTGGGACTGAGCCATCCAAAGACCTTCATGGCCAGCGTCTGCGGCAGGCGCGTATCTCCCAGCAAAAGAATCCAGCGGATCTGGCCACACAGGCATGCATCTCATTGGCTCAGCTCTATGCACTTGAATCGGGCAGCTGCGACTTGTTCTACACGCCTCAATTGGCTCTTCAAGCCAAGCGCAGAATTGCCCTTTTGCTCGGCAAGGACTGGGACAGCCTGATTTCTGGTCGGGGAAGCATGACGTCACTGGTGCCGACTCCTTTGGCGTCTGTGGCGCAACCTGCTGGCGAGGCGCCAACCGAGCCGCGCCAACAAACCGATGACATTGCGGTTCCGAAACTCATTTCGGTTTCTGCAGACCTTGAAGCTGAAACGCCCCTGTCTCAGGAATCGTCAGCCGAACGCTCGCAGCAAACCTCACCGCGGCCCACAACACAGACACGCGGTCGATCAACATGGGGCTGGGTGATTGTCCTTGTGGCCATCGCTGGTGCTGGCACCCAGTGGCCAGCACTGGCGCAGATGTGGACACAACTTTAAACTTTCAGGGGTGTCAACCGCCGCCTCGTTGTGTGGTCAAGTCAAAACGGCGCATGAAGCTGTAACGTGCTGACTCGTCAGTGTCAGTAAACTCGAACGTCACCCCCATGCGCGGCAAACGCATCAGGGCAATGGTTCGGGGGGGCAGAATTTTCCATTCAATCCGAACATGTCCATCCCCTTCGAGTTGAGCGCTGACGACATTGCCGTCTTGTCGCCAGGCGTGATCGCCCATGGCAGCAGGTAGCCATGCCAGCCATTCGGCCTCGGTGCAGGCCATGTCCCTTTCGAACGCTTGTGGATAGTAAGACTGCATCGTGCTGGGCTCAGCCGCCGGCAATGGGAGGCCAGATCGCCAGCACATCACCTTCAAGCAAGACATGCGAAGTGCGCTGCTCAGGCGCAACGAAATGGCCATTGACCAAGACCAGATGAACCAGTTTGGGCGGCAAGGCAAAGGGCTCGATCACCTGCGCCACTGTGGCGCCAGAGGCCACTTGCAAAGACATTTCATTGCCCGGACGCACCGAAGATGGAAGGTAGTCTCCCAACGTAGCAAACAACTTGAAAGTGATGTTCATGCGTGCATGTTAGCGTCGACGCGTGTCCTGTGCGCCCTGCCAGCGGTTTTGTCCTTGAGCACAAGCGAGGTACGCTTGCATCAGTTGGGTCGGATCTTTCATGAGTTTGTCTTTCCACTCTCCCAAATGCACCTGGCCCTCCACCAAGCCACGCATCACGCCCACATGCTCGGTCCAGCCGACCGAATTGCAGCCCACCAGGATGTCTCCCTTGAACTGCAGACTGAGGTGACGCCCGGCCTCCTTCTGCGTGAGTTCGGCGTGTTCGCCGCCCGCGACACCTTGCCAGTTACCAAAACTGCTGGAAATCAACCCCAATGTATCGAGCACGTTGATCTGTGTGACCCCTTTGAGGGTTGTGTCTTGCCCAGCCATGTTCAGCGCGGCCACACGGGCCTGTTCAGCAGCATTAGGCTGGATGGCGCTCACGATCGTTTGCCCGCTGACCATGTCAAACGCTTCAGCACAATCGCCGGCCGCATAAACATCGGGCACATTGGTTTGCATGCGTTCGTCGGTCAAAATGCCCTGGAGGCAGGTGATGCCGCTGTCCTTGAGAAAACCGATCGATGGGCGAACACCCGTAGCGCTGATGACCAGATCTGCCTCCAGGGTCTGCCCACCAGACAGACGCACTCGCAAACCACTGCCGGGATCCGTACCATCACCCCAACCCAACGCCCCGGCAATTTTGCCCACGAGACCGGCAGAGGTTCCCGCTTTTTCGATGGCCTCCACTTTGGTGGATGTGTAGACCTTCACGCCCTTGGCCTCACACCAGTCGCGGATCATGCCGCCCGCCATCGGACCCATCATGCGCGGCACCATGCGGTCACCCATCTCGACCACGGACAGCTCCACACCGCGCAGCTGCAGGGCTTCCATGATGATGCAACCAATGAAGCCAGCGCCCATCTGCAAGACCTTTGCGCCCGGCTTGGCCAACGCTGCAATCGAGCGCGCGTCCTCCAGGGTCCAGCAGGTGTGCACCCCCGGCAAGTCCAGGCCGGAAATGGGTGGACGCACTGGACTGGAGCCGGTAGCGATCAGCAGTTTGTCAAATGACAGGGCCTGTCCGTTGTCAAGCAGCACGGTGCGGGCCGAGGTATCCACCCGGGTGGCGCGGGCCTGGACGATGTCGATACGCAAATCGTCAAAATGCGTTTTGCTTTTGCGCAGCCAGGTTCCCTCTTCGCCAACCTTGCCAATCAGCAGGTAAGGAATGGCCATGCGTGAATACGGTGCCTCGCGTTCGTCGCCCACCACGGTGATGCGATCTTGCGGGCAATGCTTGCGAAGGGTTTCAGCGGCAATGATGCCGGCTGGGCCGGCGCCGAGGATGACGTGATGACTCATGGATCAGACTCCGACAAACAAGTAGCGGCCCGAGGGCCGCTTGAAGTCCTGTAGGAGCGCGCCCCGGCGCGCGAAGACCTCGGCCGCAGGTGCGGCCTCCTACAGGCGCGGGCTTACAGGCCCAGTCGCTCCCTGGTCTGCGCAGTGGGACGGCCCTCGCTGTCCCAGCCACGCACGTCATAGTACTTAGGCAGCATTTCGGGCAGCTTGCTAACCACGCCTTTACCGGGACCGGTTTTGGCGGCCTCGGTCAGCAAGCGCTTGGGCAACGTGTCGTCGGCCTTGGTGAAACCGGCCGCGTTGTTGAACTCGCGCTCCATGTTCCAGATGCGCTCACCAATGTGGGCCAAGTGCTCCATGGTGTACTCGTCACCGCAGGCGGCCTGCAATTGTGGCGCCACGTCGGCCAAGGTCCAGGCAAAGCTGGTGAAGATGCAGATGCCAGCCGAATCAAATGCAGCCGTTGCGTCCTGGAAGGCCTTGACCAGTTCGGGCTTGCCCTCACTCTCGACCGGCTCGGTCTTGACGGGAATGCCCAGGACTTCAGAGGCGATGGTGTAGCCACGCAGGTGGCAAGCACCACGGTTGGAGGTGGCGTAAGCCAGACCAATGCCTTGAATCACACGACCATCGTAGGCGGGGAACTCTTGACCCTTGACGCTCATGGACAGATCGGGGTGGCCGTACTTGGCGGTCAGGCGTTTGGAGCCCAGACCAATTTCCTTGCCAAAGCCAATGCCCTTGGCGGTCATATCGGCCAGTTCGCACAGGGCTTTGGCCGAGCCAAAGGGTGCTTCGGTGCCAATCTGCTCTTTGGTAAGCACGCCCATCTCGTAGAGCTCCATCACCGCTCCGATGGTGGCGCCAAAACTGATGGGGTCAAAACCTTCTTCGTTGCAGATCAGGTTGGCGTACTGCAGAGCCTCGAGATCATTCACACCGTTGGCTGCGCCCAATGCCCAAGCGGCTTCGTATTCGAGGCCACCGGAAGCGCCCCAGTATTCGGGCTTGTTCTGCACGGAGAAATGGGACTGGTCCATCTTGCTGATGCGACCGCAAGCAATGGTGCACCCAAAACAAGCCTGGTTGGTCACCAGCTGGGCCTTGCCGTCGCTCTTGCGCGGCGTGGCCATGGCTTCGGCAGAAATGTCTTTCGCGCCCTCGAACTGCACGTCACGGTGGTTGCGAGTAGGCAGTGCCCCGACTTCGTTGATCACGTTCATCAGCACCTGGGTGCCGTAAGTGGGCAGGCCCTGACCAGTCACAGCGTTGTCAGCCAACACTTTCTTGGCCGACTTGGCGGCTGCCATGAAGGCTTTCGGGTCGCGGATGTTGCCCACCCCCTTGGTGCCACGCACAGCAATGGCCTTAAGGTTTTTGCTGCCCATGACCGCGCCCACGCCCGAGCGGCCGGCTGCGCGGTGCAAGTCATTCACCACCGCGGCATACAACACGCCGTTTTCGCCGGACTTGCCGATGCTGGAAATACGCAGCAGCGGGTCCTGGTGCGATTTTTTCAGCATGTCTTCGGTCTGCCACACGCTCTTGCCCCACAAGTGATCAGCATCACGCAGCTCGGCCACATCGTCGCAGATGTAAAGATAGACAGGCTTGGCCGACTTGCCTTCAAAGATGACCATGTCCCAGCCAGCCATTTTGAGTTCGGCGCCCCAATAACCGCCCGAGTTGGAGCAAGCAATCGCGCCGGTGAGCGGCCCCTTGGTGATGACGGTGTAACGGCCTCCGGTGGACGCCATGGTGCCAGTCAAAGGGCCGGTGGCCCAGATGATCTTGTTGTCGGGTGACAACGGGTCGACTTTGGGATCAATTTCACTGATGAGGTATTTGCTGCCCAAACCGCGCGAACCGATGTAGGCGCGGGCCCACTCCATGTTCAGCGGTTCGGATTTGACAGTGCCAGCCGTGAGGTTGACGCGGAGGATTTTTCCAGCCCAAGACATGTTGATGCTCCTTGTGGGTGGTGAGAATTAAGAGGCGGCGGGCTGATTGCCCAACTTGTCAGCCCACTGCTTCATCTTGTCCAGACCGGTCCAGTTGGCGTCGATGAAGGTGATGGCACCGGTCGGGCAAGCGTCTGCACACGCAGGATCGCCACCGCACAAGTCGCACTTCTGGACCTTGCCGGTTTCCTGAACATAGTTGATGGTGCCAAACGGGCAAGAGATGGTGCAAACCTTGCAGCCCACGCAGGTGGCCTCGTTGACCACTTTGGCCCCCGTCGCCTTGTCTACGGTAATGGCTTCAACCGGGCAGGCATGCAAACACCAGGCTTCGTCGCACTGGGTACAGGTATAGGGTACTTTTTTGCCGGTGTGGTGGAAATCAAATACCTTGATGCGCGACTTGGCCGTAGCGAAGGTGCCGTAGTTCTCGTAAGAACAGGCCATTTCGCACTGCTGACAGCCGGTGCACTTGTCCGGATTGATGTGCAAGACCTTTTGCATGAGGGACTCCTGAAGTGTCTGCACGGGCTATGCAAACCCATACATATGAATGACAATGAAAGCCATTGTTTGTGCCTGAGGGTCACTTCCGAATCGGGCAAACCCTAGGTTTGAAGCCAGCGACAGCAGAAATTCTCAAGTTGATACACATGGGTCATCCTTCCAGCGACCGACTTCAATCCATCGCCCTGGCTCGCCAGAGCTGGTTGCACGAGCGCAGCACCAGCGCTGCGCCCGTCCCAGCATGGCTTGGGCGCAGCTGGAGCCGGTGCCTGGACATGGGGCTCTCGCCCGAGCAGGCTGTAGGCTTTGATGCCGTCAGCCCTGCGCAGATGCGACGCGTTCAGGAAGCCAGCCAACCCTTGATCCAGGCTGCCCGACCGGTGCTTGACGAGTTGGTGCGCGCCATGGGCAACATCGGCTACTTTGCCATCCTGACCGATGCGCAAGGCGTGGTGGTCGACGTGCATGGCCCCGTGGACCGCTCAGACCCGCGGGCACACGTCATTGCCCGCGTTGGTGTGGACTTGTCCGAACGCGCCATTGGCACCAGCGCCATCAGCGCCGCCCTGAACGAACTTCAACCCGTCTGGCTGCACCGTGGCGAACACTTCTTCAATGACACCAGCGTCTACAGCTGCGCCGGTGCACCGGTGTTTGCGCCCAACGGTCAATGTGCCGGCATGCTCGACCTGACAGGGGTGGACGTGACTGAACGCCCCGCATTGAAACACCTGGTGCGTCGCTCAGCTCGCAGCATCGAGAACCGGTGGCTGCTACAAGCCCCTCACACCCTGATGCTGCGTCTGAACTGGCCCGGCAACGCCCCTGGCGATGACAGCGATGGCCTACTCACCCTGGACCAGGACGGACATGTGCTGGGCGCCAACCCCACGGCCCGGCAGATGCTGTCCATCGACCTCGGCACCCAGGATTTGCATGCCAGCGATTTGTTTGCCATGCCTTGGGAGCACTTGTTCGATGCAGCCCGACACAACGCTGCCGGCAGTGAAGTGCCCCTGTGGTCCGGCCTGCGCCTGCACACACAGGCTCAAACAGCGGGACAGGAGCCCATAGCTTGCGAGGCTGGCCTGCACAGCAGCGGTAAAGCCTTGCATGACGTGACCACCGAGCTGATTCGACAGGCCGTCGCCAAGGCTGGCGGCAATGTGGCCGAAGCTGCACGCGCATTGGGCATCAGCCGGGCCACGGTTTACCGCAAGCTCGGCGCACCCAAGCACTGAAACATCAGCGTGCTGCGTTCGGGAAGAACAGCTGCTCGCCACCGATCTTGTAGCTGGCAATCACGCCCTGACCACCAGGCGAGGTCACCCAATCCACAAATTGTTGAGCCAGTGCTTGTTTGACATGCGGGTGCTTAGCGGGGTTGACCACCATCACGCCGTATTGGTTGAACAGGCGTTTATCGCCTTCGACCAGCACGCTCAGATCAGCGCGATTTTTGAAGTTCAGCCACGTGCCACGGTCGGCCAGCACATAGGCGCCAGATGAAGCGGCCATGTTCAAGGCGGGGCCCATGCCGCAACCACAAGCCTTGTAGCCCGCGCCTTGCTTGTCGCTCAAGTCGGCCATTTTCCAGAAGCGCAGTTCTGCGGCGTTGGTGCCACTCTTGTCACCACGCGACACAAAGCTGGCGTTGGCCGCTGCAATTTTTCCCAGCGCGGCCACGATGTCATTGCCTTTCACGCCTGCTGGATCGGCCTTGGGGCCAATAAGCACGAAGTCGTTGTACATGACTTCAAAGCGTTTGACGCCGTAGCCTTCAGCAATGAATTTCTCTTCGGCCACTTTGTCGTGCACGAACACCACATCGGCGTCACCGCGGCGAGCCATGTCCAGCGCCTGGCCGGTGCCCAGCGCCACCACCTTGATGTCAATGCCCGAAGCCTCTTTGAACTTGGGCAGCAAGTAACCAAACAGGCCTGATTGCTCGGTCGATGTGGTGGACGACATGACCATGTTCTCGGCATGCGCCAAGGCGGAAGTCATGGCGACACCTGCGGCCACGAGACTCAGGACAAGAGGTCGAATGTTCATGTGGTTTCTCCTTTTAAAAACAAGTGGGCAGCCGTGCTGTGTTTCGACAAGACGACTTCGTCAAAAAATTGCTCCGTTGGCAAGTCGGCCAGGACCTGGCCGTGTTCCAGGTAAATCACCCGCGTCGCCATGCGCTTGACCTGCCCGAGGTTGTGGCTGGCCCACACGAGCGCAACAGGTGAATCGGACGTGTGGGCAAATTCCCAAACCAACTGCTCCACCTCGCGCTTGGCGTGCGGGTCCAGACTGGCAGTGGGCTCGTCCAGCAACAACAGCTGCGGCTGGCGTGCCCAAGCCCGCGCCAATGCCACACGCTGCAATTGACCGCCCGACAGGTGTACCCCTGACTGATGCGCCAGTTCACTCAGGCCCACGCGGTGCAATGCAAACAAGGCTTGCTCGCGCGCTTGTGCCCAGCGCACGGGTCGTGAGCGGTCCAGCCACAGCGACAAGGTGAGGTTGAAACACACCGTGCTGCGCAGCAGGTGCGGTCGCTGAAACAACATGGCCATACGCAAGCCAGATTGCCTGGTCACCTGACCATGCGACACAGGCAACAAGCCATGCAGGGTACGCAACAAGGTGCTTTTGCCACTTCCATTGGCGCCAATCAAAGCGACGCGCTCACCAGGGTAGAGCTTCAGGTCAATGTTGCGTAAGGCACTTTGCCCCTGCAGTTGAACGCAAACCTGATGCAGTTCTAGCCAGGCTTTCATACCCACCCTTCTTGGGACAGCTTACGTCGACCTGCATGACGTCGGATTCCAGCCAGCAATGCATTCAGACACAGCACCACTGCCAGCAGCACCAGCCCCAGGCCCAAAGCCAAAGGCAAGTCGCCCTTACTGGTTTCCAACGCAATGGCCGTGGTCATGACACGCGTAAAGCCATCGATATTGCCGCCCACAATCATCACGGCACCCACTTCTGAGACTGCACGTCCAAACGCAGTGACTGCAATCGTAAGAAGCGTCAACCGCTCGTCCCAGGCAAGGATCAGGCTGCGCATCCAGACACCAGCCCCCAATGACTGCCACTGCTCCCCATACTGCGCATGTGCACTCTCGACGGTCTGACGCGTCAACGCCGTGACCACTGGCAGCACAAGGATGACCTGCGCAACCACCATGGCCTTGAAGCTGAACATCCAGTCCAGAAAGCCCAAGGGACCTGACCGTGACAGCAGTAAATACACCACCAGACCCACCACCACCGAGGGCAAGGCCAGCAATGTATTGAGCATGACCAGCACCCATGATCGACCTGCAAAACGAGCCACCGCCAACCAAGCACCCACCACCACACCCATGGTGAACCCGATCACGCTCGAGACCGAACTGACACTCAAAGAGCGCCAGACGATGGACCACAAACTGCCATCCAACGACACAACAAGATTCAGCGCGGTCGTCACGCTGTCGGTAAACGTACTCATGAAGGGCTTGATCCTATCGGAGACTCACGCCTTTCATGCTCAGGGTTGTCCGTTATGAATTCTTGTGCATACGAAGCGCCAAACAGCCGCCACAGGTTCAGGCACACTTGCATCTGTGCAACACATTCAACTGGCTTATTCCTGGCTGATGGAGCGCGGCAACGATGCGGCGCGCAACCCCACATCGCCGCTGAAAAACCCGCTCATGGACCTGCTTCATGCCGTACGTTCAAGCGGTTCGATTTCGGGCGCCGCCAAATCGCTGGCTCTGTCATACCGACACGTCTGGGGTGAACTGCGACGATGGGAAACAGCGCTGGGTGAGCCTCTGATCATTTGGGAAAAGGGCCAAGCTGCACGCCTGACACCCTTTGCCGACAAGCTCTTGTGGGCCGAGCGCCAGGCGCAGGCCCGGCTGGCCCCGCAAATCAGCGCCCTGCAAGCTGAGCTGGAAAAGACTTTTGCGCTGGCGTTTGAACCCGACCGACATGTGCTAACGCTTTACGCCAGCCATGACGATGCTTTGGTCTCATTGCGCGAACACGCCGCTCAGCAGCATCTGCATCTGGACATGCGTTTTTGCGGTAGCGTGGACGCGATACGTGCACTCAACGAGGGGCGCTGCACGGTGGCCGGATTCCATGCCCCGATGCGTCCGCCTGCCGACAGTCTGGTTGCTCGCACCTACAAACCCTTGTTGCGCACCGGCCGCCACAAGATCATTGGCTTTGCCAGTCGCCAGCAAGGCCTGATCGTGGCACCCGGCAACCCTCTGGGCCTGACGCAATGGAGTGATCTTTTACGCCCCGGACTGCGCCTGGCCAACCGCACTTTGGGTACCGGCACCCGCTTGCTGCTGGACGATTGGCTCAGGCGTCAGGGTCTGGACGGCCACGCGCTGATCGGCTACGACCAGACTGAGCCCTCGCACGCCGCGGTCGCCACACGCATAGCCTCAGGTCAAGCCGATGTGGCATTGGGCATCGCTTCTGCGGCGCACATGCATGGTCTGGGCTTTGTCCCCTTGCTGCAAGAAAATTACTGGCTGGTGTGTTTGAAGTCCGCCCTTGACACTCCGGCTGTTCAAGCCTTGCGCGCCCTGGTGGGCAGCTACACATGGGCCCAGCAACTGCTGCACCACTCGGGCTACAGTGCCCATTCCCACCCTGGTCAAGTGCAATCCCTCAAGGCTCAGCTGCCCTGGTGGGCTTGAAGTGTCAAAATCGCTGCATGAGCGCACCCAGTCTTGAGTCCATTGCCGAACGCCTGCAAGGCTACGACCCGCAGACCCTGACGGTCTCCCATGTCAACGCCTTTCTGAGCCAGCTGGTTCAGCCCCTTAGGGACGTCGAGTCCGTCAGCCCACTGCAAGCCCCTGGGCGCGTGCTGGCCGAAGACGTGATCTCACCCATCAACGTCCCTCCTCACGACAACTCTGCCATGGATGGCTATGCCTTTGCCGGCGCAGATATGCACCCTGGGCAGTCAACCGTGCTGCGCGTTGTCGGCACCGCCCTGGCCGGCAAAGCCTGGAGCGGCAAGTGCGAATCAGGCGAATGCGTACGCATCATGACCGGGGCCATCATGCCTGCCGGTCTGGACACGGTGGTGCCCCAGGAGCTCGTGCAGGTACGTGACGATCACGTCACCATTGCTGCTGATTTGCTCAGTCCGGGCGAGAACCGCCGCCTCAAGGGGGAAGACCTCATGCAAGGCCTGCCTGCCCTGCGCACCGGCACGCGCATGGGTCCAGCCGCCTGCGGTCTGGTGGCCAGCCTGGGCTTGCCGTCGGTCAAGGTCTGGCGTCGCCCACGCGTGGCCTATTTCTCCACGGGTGATGAAATCCTGAGCCTGGGCGAGGCGCCGCGGGAAGGCGCGGTGTACGACAGCAACCGCTATACCGTGCTGGCCATGCTTGAGCGCCTGGGGTGCGAGGTGCTGGACATGGGCGTGGTCAAAGACCATCCCGAACTGCTGGAGACTGCTTTCCGTAAAGCCGCGCATCAGGCTGATGCCATCATCACCAGTGGCGGCGTCAGCGTGGGGGAAGCCGATTTCACGAAAGCCATGATGAAAAAACTCGGCGATGTGGCTTTCTGGCGAATCGCCATGCGCCCTGGTCGCCCCATGGCAGTGGGGCGCTTGCAGGAAAGTGGGCGCGATTGTCTGTTGTTTGGCCTGCCCGGGAACCCTGTGGCGGTGATGGTCACCTTCATGGCCTTCGTTCGGCCGGCTTTGCAGCAGCTGATGGGGTGGCAAGCTCCACCGCTGCCTTTGCTCAAGGCCCGCACCACCGAAAGGCTGCGCAAGAAGCCTGGCCGCACCGAATACCAACGCGGCATTGTGGAGCGGCAAAGCGATGGCCAGTTATGGGTGCGATTGACCGGCAACCAGGGCTCCGGGGTCCTGAGCTCCATGGTGCAGGCCAACGGTTTGATTGTGCTGCACCACGAACAGACCACCGCAGAGTCGGGCGACTGGGTGGATGTGATGATGTTCGATGGTTATCTGTAAACAGATCACCCATATGATGGCGCGGCTGGCGGGGATCGAACCCACGACCCTTGGCTTCGGAGGCCAATACTCTATCCACTGAGCTACAGCCGCATGTGTAAGCCAAGTCATTATCTCACGGCCTTCTTCTTGCAAGTCTGTGAAAAGC
>JALRIL010000154.1 GCA_023255445.1 Limnohabitans sp.
TGCCGTGTTCTACGGCGCTACCGCCTTGACAGCCTTCACCGACAACGCGGCCTTGACCTACCTGGCCTCGCTGGTCTCGGGCCTGAGCGACGAGTTCAAAGTCGCCATCGTGGCTGGCGCCGTCACGGGCGGCGGCCTGACCGTCATTGCCAATGCGCCCAACCCCGCCGGCGTCGCCATCCTCAAAGGCAACTTCCACGAAGGCGTGGTCAACGCTGGCAAGCTGCTGCTGGCGGCCATCCCCGCCACCGTGGTCGCTGGCCTGGCGTTCAGGCTGCTGTAACCACGCCATTGGCCTATCGGCCATTGCGCGCAACTTACCGGGCCCGCAGCACCTGCGCCCAATCGGTGGTGTAGCCCGGCGTCCTGCGCTCTTGCTTCATGGCCCAGGCTTTGGCCTTGCCGGCTGTGCCCGTGCTGGCCAGGTGCAGCGTGCCTCGGCCCCATTTGCTGTTGATGTTGTCCAGCGCGTTCATCAGGCGAGTGCGGGTCTCGGGCTCTTGGCTGTCCAGGCCCAGGCTGAGTTGTTCGGTGCTGTCGCTTTGCAGGTCCATGAGCATGACCCCCGCTTTGGCGTAGTTGTGGCCGGGCTTGTAGAGATGCCGCACGATGGCGCACGCCAGCTCGGTCAGGTGGCCGGTGTCGCTGCTGGGGGCGGGCAGGGGGATGGTGCGGTAGGCGCTGTACTGCCGGTCGTTCTTCCTGAACGGGCTGGTGCGAATAAAAGCCATGAGCTGGCTGGCCTGGCTGTTTTGGCGGCGCAGCTTTTGCGCGGCGCGGGCGGTGAATTCGCTGATCGCTTCGAGCAGGTCGGGCAGTTCGGTCACCGGCTGGCCGAATGAGCGGGTGCAGGCAATCTGTTGTTTGTCAGGAGGGATGTCGTCGAGCGTGAGGCACGGGGTTCCATTGAGCTCGCGCACGGTTTTGGCCAGGACGATGGACCAGCGGCGTTGCACGGCGACCGGGTCCATGCGGGCCAGGTCAAGGGCGGTGCGGGTGCCCACCTGGTGCAGCTGGGCGCTCAGGCGGGGGCCGACGCCCCAGACCTCGGCCACGTCGGTAGCGGCCAGCAGGGCGGCGCGTTCGCTGTCGCCCATCGCGCCCAGGTGGCAGATTTGCGCCAGATGCGCGGGGTAGCTGCCCGGTTTGCGCTCGGCACTTTTGGCGATGGCGTTGGCCAGCTTGGCCAGGGTCTTGGTCGGGCCGATGCCGATGCAGGTCGGGATGCCAATCCATTGGTGGATACGGGCGCGGATTGTGCGGGCGCGTTGCACCAGGTCACCGGGAATGCCCGCCAGGTCCACAAAGCATTCATCGATGCTGTAGACCTCTTGCCGATGGCCCAGGCCTGCGGCCAGGCTCATCATGCGGTCGCTCATGTCGCCGTACAGCGCAAAGTTGGCCGACAGGGCCACCAGGCCGGCTTCTTCCTCAAGGTGACGAATTTTGAAAAAAGGCGCCCCCATCTTGATGCCCAGCGCCTTGGCTTCGTCGCTGCGGGCAATGGCGCAACCGTCGTTGTTGGACAAGACCACCACCGGGCGGTTTTTGAGGCGAGGCTGAAACACGCGCTCGCAGCTCGCGTAAAAGTTGTTGCCGTCCAAAAGCGCAATCATGTACAGGCGACCTGGGCTACAGCGGCAGGATCTCGACGCTTTGCGTAAGGATAGGGCGCACCAGAATCTTGTAGCCGTCGGCGTCAAAGCCGGCCGCCACCGTGCTCAGTTGCTGCGCCGCTTCGCGCGTGGCGGCGCTGCCCAAATAGCACCAGTTGCGTACCACGTGAATTTGCGTGAGCGCCTCGTCGCGCTCGACCAGGCCGATCGCGCCCGCATACGGCCAGCACTCCACCCGCAGCCCCAGCAAGCTGCTGAACAGCCGCTCGCGGTGCGCCTGCGGACTTTCGTCACCCCGGCACACCCCCGCGCACTGGCGAATGGCCGCCCTGAAACACGCCTTGCCCTTGGCCAACTTCTCCAGCCCCAGCGCGCCGTAGCACAGGCGGTGTTGGTCGGCCAGGCTGCGCAGCGCCTGCAGCGCCGCATGGCGGCTGGCAAACAGGCCATACAGCTCAGGCGCCGCCCCAAAGTCCATGTCTTTGGAATACACCACCTGGGGCACATCACCCTCCAGCTGCAAGCTGCACAGCTGGCGATTGCGGCGCAGCTTCTGGTTGAACAGCGGGTGCTGCTG